>NZ_JBWLUZ010000016.1:20000-116222 GCF_057784325.1 Mesorhizobium sp. CNPSo 4689 | reverse complement strand
CCTTTCCGGGCAAAAGACCTTCGATGCGCTGCCATTGCCGCTGGCTCAGTTCGTAGCGCGACACCATCCATTGTCCTCCAGATCGAATCTGGAAGCCTATGAATCATGCATCAACGCAATTTTGAATCCTGAATGTCGATTGGTCCTAGGCCGCCAGCCGGGTTCGGCCATCTCGAAGGCGGCGAAGTCGAAGCCCGGCGCCACGGTGCAGCCGACCAGCGTCCATTCGCCAAGGCTGCGCGCCGATTGCCACCAGCCGGCGGGCACCACGATCTGCGGCCGCTCGCCCGCCGCAAGGGCGGTGCCGAGCACCTGCTCGATGACGGTGCCGCCTTCCTCCTGCATGGACAGCGCCAGCGGCGCGCCGGCATAGAAATGCCAGACCTCGGCCGCATCCTTGACCCGGTGCCAGGCCGATAGCTGACCCTCTTCCAGAAGGAAATAGATCGCGGTCGAGTGGCCGCGCGTGCCTTCCGCGCCATCGCGAAAGGTCTCGGCATACCAGCCGCCTTCCGGATGCGACTTCAGGCCGAGCGTGGCGATGATTTCGGCGGCACTTGTCATCGGCTGCAGGCTAGCACCGCGCTCAGAAATTGTCCTTGCGCTTGCGGATTTCGGCGAACACGTCGGCGTCGGTGGCCTTCTCCATGCCGAGATGCTTGCGGATTGCCGGGTCGTGCCAGCGCAGGAACGGATTGGTCGACAATTCCTCGCCGATCGTCGTCGGCAGTGTCGGCTTGCCGTCGGCGCGCAGCGCCTCGATCCGGGCGGCGCGCTCCTTCAGGGCGGAATTGGTCGGGTCGACGGTCAGCGCGAAGCGGGCATTCGAAAGCGTGTATTCATGGCCGCAATAGATGACCGTCTCAGCGGGAAGTGCCGCCAGCTTCTTCAGCGAGTCATACATCACCGGCGGCTTGCATTCGAACAGCCGGCCGCAGCCCAACGCAAACAGCGTGTCGGCGGTGAACGCCACCTTCGAGGCCGGCAAATGGTAGGAGACATGGCCGGCCGTGTGGCCGGGCGTGGCGATCACGTCGATCCGTTCGTCGCCGAGATGGACGACCGAGCCTTCTTCGACCGTCTCGTCGATGCCGGGGATCTTCGCCTGTTCCGCTTCCGGGCCGACGATGCGCAGCTTGAAACGCTCTTTTAGCGCCAGGTTGGCCTCGACATGATCGACATGGTGGTGGGTGGTCAGGATCATCGTCGGCGTCCAGCCGGTGCGCTGGATCGCGGCCAGGATCGGCGCCTCTTCGGGCGCGTCGATGATCGCGGTCTGGCCGCTTTTTGGGTCGTGCACCAAAACGCCGAAATTGTCGCTGCGGCACATGAACTGTTCGATTTCGACCGGCATCGCATCTCTCCATTTGTCGCCGCAGACATAGGGCGCTTGCCGGCCAATGTCATCTGGAATTGAGCTTTGTTGAACTCGGCGGATATCGCGGCTACCGTCCCGGCCATGCATTCCGATATCGTCGATCTCCGTTCCTTCTATTCGACCACGCTCGGCCGGCTTGCCGAACACTCGATCACCATGGCGCTGTCCTCGATATGGGCCGCGGTGCCGAATGAGCGGCTCGTCGGCCTCGGCTACACCTTGCCGTGGCTGGAGCGGTTCGGCGCCGATGCCGAGCGCGTCTTTGCCTTCATGCCGGCAACGCAGGGCGCGGTGGTCTGGCCGGCGACGGGTCCGACGGCGACGGCACTGGTCTTCGACGAGGAATTGCCGCTGGTCGATTCCTGCATCGACCGCATGCTGCTCGTCCATTCGCTCGAGCATGTCGAGAACCCGCGCGAGACGCTGAACGAGATCTGGCGGGTGCTGTCGCCAGCCGGCCGCGTCGTCATCGTCGTGCCCAACCGCCGCGGCGTCTGGGCGCGTTTCGAGCATACGCCGTTCGGCAATGGCCGGCCGTTCTCGCGCGGCCAGCTCACCGAATTGCTGCGCGAGGCGCATTTCACCCCGGCGGCATGGTCCGACGCGCTGTTCTTTCCGCCGTCGCCCCGGCGCTTCATGATGCGGTTCCACAATGTGCTGGAGCGCGCCGGCCGGCGGTTCTGGCCGATTTTTTCCGGTGTCATCGTGGTCGAGGCGCAGAAGCGGCTTTATCAGGGTGTACCGGTCGCCCAGCGTGCATCGCGCCGCGTCTTCGTGCCGGTGCTCTCGCCGCAAGGCGCGACCAGGCTCGGCCGGTCGCGCGGCGGTGAGGCGGCTTCCCCGGGCGGGTGACGCGTTCGTGATCGGACCCGGGCTTTGTCACTCCCTATCTGTCGAGTGCGGTGCCGCCGCCTGAACATGGCCGGTCATGGTTCTGATCGGCTCCACCACTCTTCCGAATGCAGGGATATCGCGCATGGCGGATCAAGCGGATGTCATAGCCGGTGCGGGACAGGCCGCCGTGTCGGTCGAAGCCAGCAGCCTCGGCGACCAGTTGAAGACGATCCGGCAGGCGCTGAAGACCTCGCCGGTACGCAAGCCACTCGTCTGGGCCTCGATCGGCATCGTGGCCGTCATTGTCGCGACCGCGATCGGGCAGGTTCTGCTCAACCGCTGGAACCAGCCCTTCTACGATGCGCTGGCGCGGCGCGACATGCAGGGCTTCCTGCACCAGCTTCTCGTCTTTGCCGAAATTGCCGGCGGGTTGCTGGTGCTCAACGTCGGCCAGACCTGGCTCAACCAGACGATCCGGCTGAAGCTGCGACAGGCGCTGACACTTGACCTGATCGATGAATGGATGCGGCCGGCGCGCGCCTTCCGGCTGGCGCATGCGGGTGCCATCGGCGTCAATCCCGACCAGCGCATGCAGCAGGACGCCGCGCATTTGTCCGATCTGTCGACCGATCTCGGTGTCGGCCTGCTGCAGTCCTTCATCCTGCTTGTGTCCTTCATCGGTGTCTTGTGGACGCTGTCCTCGGGCTTCGTCTTCCACATAGGCGGCCGTTCGCTAGCGATACCGGGTTACATGGTGTGGGCGGCGATCCTCTATGCCGGCATCGCCTCATGGCTGAGCTGGCTGGTCGGACGGCCGCTGATCCGCTTCAACAGCGATCGCTACACGCGCGAGGCGGAACTCAGGTTCTCGATGGTTCGCGTCAACGAAAATGTCGACGCCATCGCGCTGGCGCATGGCGAGGCTGACGCCAGGCGGCAACTCGAGCTCGATCTTGGCACGGTGCTCGGCGCCATGAAGCGCATCTACAGCGCGCAGATCAACCTGTCCTGGGTCACCGACACCTATGGCTGGATCACCGTGGTGGCGCCGATCCTGGTCGCGTCGCCGGTCTATTTCGCCGGCGATATCAGCTTCGGCGGGCTGATGATGGCGGTCGGCGCCTTCAACCAGGTGCATTCCTCGCTGCGCTGGTTCATCAACAACATCGGCGGCATCGCCGACTGGCGGGCGACGCTGATGCGCGTCGCCGATTTCCGCATCGCGCTTGGCGAAACCGACATCCTCCACGACAAGGAAAAGCGCATCGTCTTCGGCGAAAACCCGGATGGCAAGCTGAGCTTCGAGCGGCTCGAGGTCGCTTCGCCGGATGGGTGCACAAAGCTCGCCGAGCCGCATGTCGAGATCCACCCCGGCGAGCGCGTCATGATCACCGGCGACCCGCGCGCCGGCAAGACGCTGTTCTTTCGCGCCATTGCCGGCCTCTGGCCATGGGGCAGCGGGCGGATCGGCATGCCGGCCGGCGAGGCGCCGATCTTCGTTCCGCGAACCCCTTATTTCCCGCTCGGCACGCTGCGCGAGGTGCTCAACCATACCAATGGCACGGCACCGGTCGAGGATGCCGAGATCGCGGCGGTGCTGGCCGAGGCCGGTCTCGAGCGGCTTGCATCCTCGCTCGACCGCTCGGCGCGCTGGGAGCATGAGCTGGCCGATGAAGAGCAGCGTCTGCTGGCTATTGCCAGGCTTGCGCTCAGGCGACCGAAATGGGTGATCATCGATGAGGCGCTGGATACGTTCGACGGCGCGACGCTGAGGCAGGTGCTGTCGATGCTGGCGCGGCGCCTGCCCGACGCCGCCATCCTCAATATCGGCCGCGGCCAGCACAACAACCAGTTCTTCCCGCGCTCGCTGACGATCGTGAAGGATACCGGCGGATCGGCGCTCAAGCCGGCCCGCGTCAGAGCCGGCGCCATCGAGCCGCCGCCGCCCGCCGCAAGGCGGAAGAAGTAGGCTCGCCGAAGACGCAATCCGGTAAGCTTTATTTTGCCGCGATCGCGGTGAAAATTGTCCGCATCACTCGGACGCACGCAGCCATGCTCGACATGCTCAGCCTGCTTGCCTGTTTCGCCTGTACCCAGGCAGCACCCCTGCCTGTGCCGGCCGACGCGATTGCCGTGGATGTCGAACTGGTGCTGGCCGTCGACATCTCGCTGTCGATGAACGAGAAGGAGTTCGCCCTGCAGCGTGCCGGCTATGTCGAGGCGCTCAGGCATCCGGATTTCATCAAGGCGGTGCGTTCGGGCACGAACGGGCGCATTGCGCTGACCTATTTCGAGTGGGCGGGCACCGTCCGCGACGACGCCATCCTCGCCTGGCAGATCATCGACGGCAGCGACAGCGCCAACGCCTTCGCCGACAGGATCGCGGCCCGCCCGTTCCGCAGCTTTCGCGGCACCTCGATTTCCGGCGCACTTGCCTTCGGCGCCGATCTCTTCGAAAAGACCGTCTTCGCTGGCGCGCGGCGCGTTATCGACATTTCAGGCGACGGCCCCAACAATATCGGCCCGCCGGTCACCGCGACGCGCGATGCGGCGCTGGCAAAGGGCATCGTCATCAACGGCCTGCCGATCCTGATCAGCCCTTCGCCGACCTTCAGCCATCTCGACAGCTATTATGAGCAATGCGTCACCGGCGGCCCTGGGTCCTTCGTGCTGCCGATCTACGCAGCTTCAGAATTTTCGACCGCCATTCGGCGCAAGCTCATCCTCGAAGTGAGCGGCATAGCCAACGCGACGACAGTCCGGATCGACGCCGCGCCTCCCATCGACTGCCTGCAGGGCGAGCGCGACCGGCGGTTTTTTTCAGACCCGTATTTTCCGGAACTCGATCGATGAACCCGGAACTCGATCGATGAACCTTGAGCTTTCCCGAACCTCCGGTTCGGGGTGGTTCAGGCCGGCCGCGTGCCGTATTTCTCGCGGAACTCATCGTAGAGATCGCGGCGCCAGCGCCGGCCACCGACATAGCCGCGCAACAGCTGCGGCAGCGAGTAGCCCAGCGCTTTCGACGACCGGTTGGCCAGATAGCCGGCGAATGCCTGGGAAACCCTGCCTTTCATCGCATCGGCGATGATCTGGCGCGCGATCATGTAGGGCGGGACGTCGGGATAGCGATCGGCGATGTAAGGGTGTTTGTCGATCAGGTTTGCGTAGGCTTCGACATAACCGTCGCGGCGGCCGGAGATCGAATTCTCCGAATTATACTTCTTCCAGTCGATGTCCTCGGACAGCAGCGCCCCGCTGCGGCGGGCAAATCGCAGCAGCAATTCGCGATCCTGCATGCGCGCGATGTCGCTGTCGTAACCGCCGATCGCCAGCAGGGATTCGCGGCGGGCGGTAATCGCCGAGCCGGCGATGAAGATCGTCTGCCCGACCAGCGCCTTCTCCAGCGAACTGCGGGTCAGGAACGCTTCGCGATTGACGCATTTGGTGCTGCGGCCGCCTTTCACCGAGACGAACGAGCTGATGAGGATTTCCAGCGACGGGTTCTCGTCGAAACGCGCCAGCGTCCGCTCCAGCCGGTCCGGCAGGTAGACATCGTCCGAATCAAGGAAGGCCACGATCGGCGCGCGCGCACGCTCGATGCCGGCGTTGCGGGCAGCGTTGGCGCCGCGCCATTTCGCACCGACATAGACCAGCCGTGGATCGCGGATGGCGGCAAGGGCCGCGGCCGTGGCGTCAGTCGAGCCGTCATCGACAACGATGTGCTCAAACTGGGTAAGGCTTTGCGCCAGCACGCTTTCCACCGCGCGCACCACCTGGTCGCGACGATTGTGGGTCGGCGTGATCACCGTGATAAGGGGGGCCGGGTCGATGGTTTTGCCCATGCGGCTATGCCCCAGGTTCTGCGATGTGCGGATAGATTTGATGGCCGCCTTCCATACCACCCCGGGATTGCGTTCGATTCGACCGTACAAAAAAGAAAAGCCTGTGTCATCCCGACTGTCGGCAGGCAAGCCGTGCGCCCGTCGAATTTCACAAGCCGCGCCTGAACTGCAACACCGTCTGCTGGCTGGCAAGCTCATCCGGAAGGAATGAGAGTCGATTCAACTGCCCGCCTAGGGAAATAGCTGCCGCTATTACCTGTCACGTAATCGACCTGCCTACCGCATGTCGGCAAGACTGCCGCGGTTGCAAAAGAGGAGTTCAGCCATGACCGCTTACGCCGTTGCCCATATGCGCCAGGCCACATTGGGACCTGAGATTGTCGAATATCTGCACAAGATCGACGCCACGCTGGAACCCTTCGGCGGCCGCTTCCTGGTGCATGGCGGTGCGGTAGAGGTCGTCGAGAATACCTGGCCGGGACATCTGATCGTCATCGAATTCCCCGACCGTGACCATGTACGCCGGTGGTATGACTCGCCCGCCTATCAGGCGATCCTGGCGCTGCGCACCGAAAACTCGCAGTCCGACGTCATCTTCGTCGACGGCGTCGAGCATCCCCACAAGGCCACCGACGTTCTGGAATAGCTGCGTGGCCGGCAGCTGGCCAAGATCATCGCTTCAGCAGGAACACCGCCTGCTGGCCGAAGAAATTCCAGAACCACCACGGCATCGACAGGCCGATCTTCTGGCCGTTGGCGTCGAGAGCGGTCGCCCTTTCCACCGTGGCGCCGAGCTCCTCGCACAGATTGACGAAGTCGCGGATGGTGCAGAAATGGATGTTTGGCGTGTCGTACCAGGAATAGGGCAGGTCCTTGGTCACCGGCATCCGCCCCTTGACGAACAGCGACAGCCGCACCCGCCAGTGGCCGAAATTTGGAAAGGAGACGATGGCGCGGTTGCCAATCCGCAGCAACTCGTCGAGCACCAGCTTCGGGTTGCGGGTGGCCTGCAGGGTCTGCGACAGGACGACGAAATCAAAACCCTTGTCGGGATAGAATTCGAGGTCCGTGTCGGCGTCGCCCTGGATGACGCTGAGGCCGCGCGCCACGCATTCGTTGACGCCGCGCTGCGACAGTTCCAGGCCGCGGCCGTCGATCTGCTTGGTCGCCTGCAGCAATTCGAGCAGCAGGCCGTCGCCGGAGCCGACGTCCAGCACCCGCGACCGCGCCGGGATGAGACCGGCGACGACTTCGAGGTCGACGCGCTGGGCGCGATTTACACTCATGGCTTCGCCTCCTGCCTGGCGCATGATTCCGGTCCGAAAAGTCTGCAACTTTTCGGGGTCATGCGCTGAGCCCTCGCGCTCGCGCGGCCGAGCCGATGAAGCCGTTGATGGCGGCGAACAGTTCCGGTTCCTCGAGCAGGAAGGCGTCGTGGCCGCGGTCGGTGTCGATCTCGACGAAGGAGACGGAGGCACCGGCGGCGTTCAGCGCGTGCACGATCGAGCGGCTCTCCTCGGTTGGGAACAGCCAATCGCTCGTGAAGGACACCAGGCAGAAGCGCGTCTTCGTTCCGGCAAAAGCATCGGCCAGCCGTCCGCCATGGTCGGCGGCGAGGTCGAAATAATCCATGGAACGGGTCATGTAGAGGTAGGAGTTGGCGTCGAAGCGATCGACGAAAGTCATGCCCTGATGGCGCAGGTAGCTCTCGATCTGGAAATCGGCGTCGAAGCCGAAGGTCAGCGCCTCGCGGTCCTGCAGATTGCGGCCGAACTTGCGGTGAAGTGCTGCTTCCGACAGATAGGTGATGTGCGCGGCCATGCGCGCCACCGCGAGCCCCTTTTCCGGGCGCTTGCCATGCTCGAAATATTTGCCGCCATGCCAGTCCGGGTCGGCCATCACGGCTTGCCGACCGACCTCGTGGAAGGCGATGTTCTGCGAGGAATGGCGGGCGCCGGTGGCGATCGGCAGCGCCGAGAAGACGCGCTCGGTATAGGTCGAGGCCCATTCCAACACCTGCATGCCGCCCATCGAGCCGCCGAGCACGCAAAACAGTTTTTCGATGCCGAAATGGTCGACCAGCATAAGCTGTGCCCGCACCATGTCGCGGATGGTGATGATCGGCAGGTCGAGCCCGTAGGGCTTGCCGGTGGCCGGATTGGTCGAGGCGGGGCCGGTGGAACCTAGGCAGCCGCCGAGGACGTTGGAGCAGATGACGAAGAAACGGTTGGTGTCGATGATCCTGCCGGGGCCGATCAGCGCCTCCCACCAGCCCGGCTTGCCGGTCACCGGATTGGTGCTGGCGACATGCTGGTCGCCGGTCAGCGCATGACAGACGAGGATGGCGTTGGAGCGCGCGTCGTTCAGCGTACCGTAGGTCTGGTAGGCGATCTGGAACGGCGACAAAAGCGTGCCGGCGTCGAGCTTCAGCGGCTTGTCGGCGCCGAACCGCAACACCGGGCTCGACGGTGCGTCGATCTCGTTGTTGGTTCTTCCAGGGCGCGGAACGGCCATCATATCGCTCTTGCAGTACGCATCGTCCGGCCGGCGGCGGACAATAAAAAAACCGGCAATGCCTTCGCAAAGCCGGTTACAGGATGCAAACGGCCCTTTAGCGAGTTGTTTAACGTGGCTGCAAGCCGACCGGCCAAATCACCACGGAACTGTCACATTCTTCTAGAACTCGCGCGCCTTGCCGTCAACGGCCGGCCACTCGCGCCACTGCCGGCTCTCGACATTCCGGGCCACGGCTAGTATTTCCGCTGCGGCTTCCGGCGGAAGAAATCTCGATGGATTTGTTAGACATGAACAAGAGACCGGATCAGGCACGGCCAACGCCCCGCGCGGGGATCATGGACATCGACGCCTATGTGCCAGGCAAGAGCACGGCGCCGGCCGGTGTTGCCAAGGTCTACAAACTGTCGTCGAACGAGAACCCGCTCGGCCCATCGCCGAAGGCGATCGAGGCCGCGCGCGAAGTCGCGGCAAAGCTCGACGTCTATCCCGACGGCACCGCCAGGCGGCTGCGCGAGGCGATCGCCGAGGTGCATGGACTGAATGCGGCGAACATCATCTGCTCCAACGGCTCCGACGAGATTTTGGGCCTGCTGGCACAGACCTACCTGGCGCCTGGCGATGAAGCTGTTTTTACCGAACACGCCTTCATGGTCTACAAGATCTACATCCAGTCGGCCGGTGCAACACCGGTCGCGGTCAAGGAAACCGACGAGCGCGCCGACATCGATGCGATACTGGCGGCGGTGACGCCGCGCACAAAGATCGTGTTCCTCGCCAATCCCAACAACCCGACCGGCACCTATGTGCCATTCCAGGAAGTGCGGCGCCTGCATGCCAGCCTGCCGAAAAACGTGCTTCTGGTGCTCGACGCGGCTTACGCCGAATATGTGCGCCGCAACGACTATGAAGCCGGCATCGAGTTGGCGGGCAGCGCCGAGAACGTGGTCATGACCCGTACCTTCTCCAAGCTCGGCCTTGGCGGGGCGCGGATCGGCTGGATGTATGGTCCGATGCACATTGTCGATGCGATCAACCGCATTCGCGGCCCCTTCAACGTCAATGCCACGGCGATCGAGGCCGGCATCGCCGCCATCCGCGACCGCGGCCATATCGAGCGCAGCGTGGTGCATAACGAGAAATGGCTGACATGGCTGAGCGAGGAACTGACAAAGCTCGGGCTCAGGGTAACGCCGAGCGTCGGCAATTTCCTGCTGATCCACTTTCCCGACGACAAGAAGCATTCGGCTGCGGCCGCGGACGACTATCTTACGGCGCGCGGCTTCATCTTGCGGCGCGTTTCCGGCTACGGCTTTCCCAATGCACTGCGCATGAGCATCGGCACCGAAGAAGCCAATCGCGGCGTCATCGACGCCCTGACGACATTCCTGAAAAGCTAGAACGCCATGACATCACCGCTGTTCGAAAAAATCGCGCTGGTCGGCATCGGCCTGATCGGCTCGTCGCTGGCCCGCGTCATCCGCCGCGAGGGGCTGGCCGGCCATGTCGCCATCGCGACGCGCAGCCCGACTACACTGGCGCGGGCGCAGGAACTCGGCCTCGGCGATTCCTACACCACCGATGCGAAGGAAGGGGTGCGCGATGCCGATCTGGTCATCGTCTCGGTGCCGGTCGGCTCCTCCGGCGCGATCGCCGAAGAAATCGCGCCAGCACTGAAGAAGGGCGCCATCCTCACTGATGTCGGCTCGACCAAGGCCTCCGTCATCGCGCAGATGCATCCGCATGTGCCGGAGGGGGTCCATTTCATTCCCGGCCATCCGCTCGCCGGCACGGAAAAATCCGGGCCGGACGCCGGTTTCGCCGACCTCTTCGACAATCGCTGGTGCATCTTTACACCGGTTCCAGGTACTGATCCGGCTGCATTGGAAAAGCTGTCGGAGTTCTGGCGGCGCTGCGGCTCCAACATCGATACGATGGACCCGCAGCATCACGACATGACTTTGGCCATCGTCTCGCATTTGCCTCATATCATCGCCTACAACATCGTCGGCACCGCGGACGATTTGCAGTCGGTGACCAAATCCGAAGTCATCAAGTATTCGGCTTCCGGCTTTCGCGATTTCACCCGTCTCGCCGCCTCCGACCCGACAATGTGGCGCGACGTCTGCCTGCACAACAAGGACGCCATCCTCGAAATGCTGGCGCGGTTCTCGGAGGATCTTGCCTCGCTGCAGCGGGCGATCCGCTGGGGCGACGGCGAAAAGCTGTTCGACCTGTTCACCCGCACCCGTGCCGTGCGCCGCTCGATCATCGAGGCCGGCCAGGACATCGACGTGCCGGATTTCGGCCGGCAGGCGGTTGAGCACCCGGCCAAGGGGTAAGGTCAATTGATATTCAGGTGAGGCCGGCCTGCAAATGGCGGTCTCCTGCGCTTCCGGTGCTCACGTACTTCAAGTACGCTCCGCTCCGGTTCTCGGAAACCAACATTTTCGGCTCGGCCTGACCAGAGTCTCAACGGACCTTGGTTGAGGCTATCATGACGCAGGCCAGTGGGCCGCCATCATCGCCAGCGTCTCGGCCCGGTCCGGCGCGCCCAGCCGACCGCCGAAGCGCTGGCATTTGAGCGCGGCGGCAGCGCTGGCAAAGCGCAAGGCCTGCTCGGGAGGCATCGCCTCCGCCATGCCGACGGCAAAGGCGCCGTGAAACACGTCGCCGGCGGCGAGCGTGTCCACCGCCTTGATCCTCGGCGCCGCGACATGGCGCACGCAGCCGGTCGAATGGTCATGCCACCAGCTTCCCTGTGCTCCGCCGGTAACCGCGACAAAGGCATCGGTACGGCTGGCGAGATCGGCGCAGGCGGTCTCCGGATCCAGCGCCTGGCCGCAGACGATGCGTGCCGCCGGCTCCGAGGCGACGATGTGCGTGGCTAAAGGCAACAGCTGTTCCAGCACCTCCAGCGGCGCGGTGTCGGCATCGAGGATCGCCGGACGGCCCATCGCCCGCGCCGAGGTCAGGGCCAGTGCGGCGGCGCCCGGCCAGCGCACGTCGACCAGCACGGCGTCGAAGCCGGAAAGATCGGCGGGCAATTTCTCGGGATCGGCCTGCGCCTTCGGGTCGTAAAAGGGAACGATGATGCGTTCGCCATGGGCGTCGACCAGGATCGCGGCCAGTGCCGAACGCGCGCCGTTGACGCGCCGGACAAAGCCGCAGTCGACACCTTCGGCCTCGATGCCGGCAATGAGTTGGTCGGCGACGGCATCGTCACCCGCACTTGCCCACAGCGAGACATCGGCGCCGAGCCGCTGCGCGGCGCAAGCAGCACTGGTAGCCATGCCCGAGGCCATCTGGGCAGCGTCGGAGGCGATAAACTTGCCCTGATGCATGGGCAGCGTGTCGAGACGAAGGATGGTGTCCAGCGTCAGCGCGCCAACGCTCAGGAGCCTTACCGGTCTGCTCATTCGTTGTTCCTAATCGACCGGCTTGATCTTGCCCAGCGGAATGAAGCCGAGCGATGCCTTGCCCTTGACGATCCTGAGCGGCATCGACGGTTCGTTGCCGAGCATCGCCAGGCCGGCAAAGCCTTGCTCGATCTCACTCTTGCGCTCGGGGATGGCGGCGCCGAGGATTGCCGCCACCGCCTTGGGATCTTTCAGCCTGATCGTCAGATCGGCATCGATCAGGCCCTCGGCATCGACCGACAGAGGCCCGGAGACGGTAACGCGCGCCGTGCCTGACGAGAGGTCCAGCTTGGCGATGTCGACGGCCTGGCCGCGCAGGCTCTTTACCTGCTTTCCGATCAGCGCGACGCCGTTCTTTAGCGTCGCCTCGCCGCTGCCGTCGAGCGCCGGCAGTACGCGGCCGCCGATGGCGTTGGCGTCGATCTCGAGATCGCCGACGCTTCCAGTGTAGGCGATGTCCTGGCCATCGGGCTGCAATTGCCCCGCCGCCGTCCCGGCGCTGAACAGCGAGACGGGATCCGTGTCGTCGGCTGGGTCGGTCTGGCCGGATAGGCCCTCGGCCTTCAGCGCAATGCGCCGCGGCAGCGGCCAGGAGAGCTTCACGTCTGCCCGCAGTCTGTCCCAGTCGATCCAGAGCGGTGTCATGCCCGGCACGGAGGTCCTGAGCGGCCCGCGCAGGTCGGCGACCGGCGACAGAGGCCGGGTGATCTGCGCGACGGCATTGAAGCTGCCGGTCGAGGCGGCGACATTCCTGGTGTCGTCCTCATAGGCCAGGGTGTCGCAAGAAACGGCAAAGCTGAACGGATAGCCGCTGACGGTCAGGTTGGAGCAACCGGCCTCGATGCCGTTGCCGTTGAGCGCGGCCACCGCCTTGTCGGCTTCGCTCCTGACGCGGTCGGCCAGATAGAACCAGCCGCCGCTGTAGATGGCGAACAGCACGGCGATGAAAGCGAAAAGCCAGAACAGCCGGCGGCGAAAGTTCGGCGGGCGCTCGTCACTTGACGTCATGCTGCAGCTTTCATTAACGCCGCCTGTTGCGGGTGGACTGTCGTTTACGCAACAAGCAGATAGACGGAAAAAGCACCGATTCCGATGCAGTGTCGTCACTCTCGTGCAATCAGGCTTGGCGATATGGGCGATTTTTGGGTTTTTGGCTATGGGTCGCTGATCTGGCGACCGGGATTCGCGCATGTCGAAACGCGGCGCGCCCGCCTTTACGGCTACCGCCGGTCGCTCTGCGTCTACTCCTTCGTGCATCGCGGAACGCGCGCGCGGCCGGGCCTTGTGCTCGGCCTCGACCGTGGCGGCTCCTGTGTCGGGCTGGCGTTTCGCGTGCCCGGCGAGCTGCGCGACGAGGTGCTCACCTATCTGCGGGAGCGCGAACTGGTGACGAGCGTCTACCTCGAACGGCAGCTCGATATCCGCCTCGACAAGAATGGCACGAGCGGGGGCGAGACGGTGAGCGCGGTCGCCTTTATCGTCGACCGCGCGCATGAGCAGTATGCCGGCGGGCTCGACGCGGCGCATGCGGCTGATATTGTCCGCGGCGCCGTCGGCCAGTCCGGCAGGAACGAGGATTATCTGCTCAGCACGCTGGAACATCTGGAGGCGCTGGGCATAAGCGACCACTGGCTGGAAGAGGTGGCCCGGCGCCTCGCGCCTTTGTGAAGCGCTGGCCCGCAGGAAAGAGCAGCCAGGCCTTTGACCTTGGCATGACGAGACCTAGCTTAGCTCCAGCCCCGAACCCTCGGGTTTTCGCCCGTCCCATACCAGCATCACGGAGCCAATCTTGCAGAAACGCCGTCTCGGTCGTACCGACCTTTCCATCGCGCCGCTGGTTCTGGGCGGCAATGTCTTTGGCTGGACCGCCGACGAAAAGACGTCCTTCGACTTGCTCGACCGCTTTGCCGGCGCCGGCCTCAACGCCATCGATACGGCGGACGCCTATTCGCGCTGGCATGCCGGCAACAAGGGCGGCGAATCCGAAACCATCATCGGCAAGTGGATGAAAAGCCGCGGCAACCGCGACGAGGTCATCGTCATCACCAAGGTCGGCTCGGACATGGGCCAGGGCAGGCGGGATCTCTCTGCTGCCTATATCGAAAAGGCGGTCGACCAGTCGCTGAAGCGGCTGCAGACCGATGTGATCGACCTCTATCTGTCGCATTGGCCGGATCCGGCGACGCCTTACGAGGAAACGCTCGGCGCCTACCAGAGCCTGCTCGCCAAGGGCAAGATCCGCCATGCCGGCTGCTCCAACCTCGATGCCGGCCAGTTGCGCGCGGCGCTGGACGTGGCAAGCTTGCGCAGCCTGCCGCGCTACGAAGTGCTGCAGCCTGCCTATAATCTCTACGACCGCTCATCCTTCGATGGTCCGCTGCGCAATCTCTGCCTCGCGGAGGACATTGGCGTCATCAGCTATTACGGTCTCGCCAAGGGGTTTCTGAGCGGCAAATACCGCAGCGAGGCCGACCTCGGCAAAAGCCAGCGCGGCGGAGGCGTCAAGGACTATCTCAATCCACGCGGCATGCGCATCCTGAGCGCACTCGATGCCGTGGCCGAGCGTCATTCGGCTACGCAGGCGGAGGTGGCGTTGGCCTGGGTGATGGCCCGGCCGGGCATCACCGCGCCGATCGCCAGCGCCACGACGCTCGCCCAGATGGACAGCCTGGTACGCGCCGCTTCGCTGAGGCTCGGCGTGGACGATATGGCCGCGCTGGACGAGGCGAGTGCATAGCCGCCGGCGGCCTTTCACCGACGCACGATCGTTCAAGACGCGCCGCGCTGCCTGTCATAGCGTTTTCGCATCGTGGCAAGATGCGGGAAGCCGAGATGGCCGGAGAGGTTCTTTCGCATACGCAGCAGTGGCAGCAATTGCTCGCATTGGTGCTGGCGGCAACCGTCGTCATGGGCAGTCCAGGCCCGGCGACGATCAGCGTCACCGCCGTAGGCGCCGCCTTCGGCCTGCGCGATTCGCTCCGTTACGCATCGGGGATCGTCATCGGCACGATCGCGGTGCTGCTGGTGGTGGCCACCGGCATCATGGCGGTGCTTGCCTCGATGCCGGGACTGGCGCCGCTGCTGGCGATCGCCTCGGCCGCCTACATCCTCTACCTTGCCTACAAAATAGCGACCGCGCCGCCGCTGACCGGGCGTGAAAGTGGCGCTGACCGTCCCACGTTCCTCGGCGGGTTCCTGCTCGCCGTCGCCAACCCGAAAGCCTATGTGGCGATTGCCGCCGTGCTCGCCGGCGCTTCATCGGGAGCCGGGGATCTCGGCATCCCGGCCAGGCTGGCGGTCCTGGCCTTGATGATCGTCGCCATCCATGCGCTGTGGCTTCTCGCCGGGGCGGCCTTCGCCCGCTTCCTGCGTCAGCCGCTGGCTTCGCGCATCATCAATCTGGCGTTCGCGGCAACGCTGGTGCTGACCACAGCACTGGCGGCGTGGCCGTGAGCCGACCGGGCGGGATGGCTGGGGATCAGGCCTTCGCCTTGTTCGCCGCGCCGAGTTCTGCCAGCCGCTTGACTGCCGTCGGCGGCATCGGCGGCGGGTTTGGCGCGCGCGAGGCCTCAACAAGCATTTGGTCGCAGGCAGCTTCCGTCTCGCCGATCAGCCGCTCCATGAACTCTTCCCTGTCGAGCCCTGCGGGGATCGGCGGCAGGAAGCGCGCCTTTACGGTGCCGGGGTAGCGCAGGAACTTGCGGCGTGGCCAGTAGAGGCCAGCAACATGCGCCACGGGCACCACGGGGACGCCAAGCTGGGTGTAGAGCTCGACGATGCCATATTTGTAAGCCGGCTCGTCGCCCGGCGCGCGGCGCGTGCCTTCGGGATAAATGATCAGCTGGCGCGGATTGCGCGCCATCTCTTCCCTGGTCGCGGAGACCACCGCCTTCAGCGCCTTTGAGCGGCTGCCGCGATCGACCGGGATCATGCGCATCTTCATGATGTACCAGCCGAAGAAGGGGATCCAGGTCAGTTCCCGCTTCAGGATGTAGAGCGGGTCCTGCAAGAATGGGAAGAAGGCGATCGCGTCCCAGAACGACTGGTGCTTCGGCGCCAGGATGAACGAGCCCTCGGGCAGGTTTTCGAGGCCGGTGATCTCGCTCTTGGTGCCGGCGATCTTGTCGTAGAGCCACATGCAGGTGCCTGACCAGAATTTCGGCACGAACCAGGCACGATGGCGCGGCGAGAGGAAGTAATACGGGGTCCAAAGGACCATCTGGACGATCAGGTTGACGTAGAAGACGAGGTTGAACGCCAGCGAGCGGATGTAGAGCATGCGGGAAGGGCCCGGTGAGGAGGTGTGCGTTGGTTACACCAAGCGCGGGCAAAAAGGAAACGCGATGCCGGGAATGATCCCGGGCTTGCGCGCCATCTACCACATGATCTGCGTCAGGCGCTCCTTCAGACGCGGCGCGGCGAAGTCGAGGAATGCGCGCAGTTTTACCGGCAGCAGGCCCTGGCCGGCATGGACGAGGCTCACCGGCCATGGCTGCAACTCGAACTCCTGCAGGATGGGGCACAGCGTGCCGGAGCGGACCTCGGCGGCGATCTGGTAGGACAGCACCTTCGTCACCCCGACGCCGGCGATAGTGGCATCGATCGCGGCTTCCGCCGTATTGACCCGAAGCCGAGAGCGGACCGGAATGGCAAGTTCGCTTTTGCCGGCGACGAAGGTCCAGGCTGCGGGGGCGGAGAGGTTCTCGAAGGTGATGCAGCTGTGCGCCGCAAGGTCTTGCGGGGTTTGCGGCGTGCCGTGGGCGGCAAGATAAGCGGGGCTAGCGCAGACGACGCGGCGGATCGAACCGACGCGAATGGCGACCAGGCTCGAGACGGGCAGATCGCCGATGCGCACGGCAAGGTCGATATGCTCCTCGACCAACTGGGTGATCCGGTCGGCGAACGTCAGCCGGACTGCCACTTCGGGGTAAGCGGCGAGGAAGGCAGTGACGACCGGCAGGACATGCAGGCGGCCAAAGACGATCGGCGCGGTGATGATCAGTTCGCCGGTGGGCACGCTGTATTCGCCGGCGGCGCTGCGTTCGGTCTCGCCGAGGTCGTCCAGAATGCGGCGGCATGCGACCAAATAGGCCTGCCCGGCATCGGTCAGCGTCAACCGTCGCGTCGACCGGTTCAAAAGACGCGTCTTCAGATGTCTTTCCAGATCGGAGACCTTGCGGCTGACCGTCGCCAGCGGGATGCCGAAACGGCGCCCCGCCGCGGAAAGGCTGCCGGTCTCCACCGCGGCGACGAACAGCGACATGGCCTCGAGACGATCCATAATTCTCCCGAAAAATGGAAGTATGAGTTGCAGATATGCCATCTACATCCGAAAGATGGAAGGTTCTACCTGTCGTGGGCGATGACCACAGGTTCCCCGAGGAGGTTTCCCATGAATGCCCACACCTTCACCAGCGACGTCGCCTTCACACCGACCGTCAAGGCGATCCAGAGCCGCAAGGGTTCGCGCGATGCTTATGCCCGCGTCGAGGGGCGCGGCGGCTGGCAATCGGAAATCACCCCCGACCTTGCCGGCTTCATCGAGGCGCAGACCAGCATCTTCCTGGCGACGGCCAATGGCGAGGGCCAACCCTATATCCAGCATCGCGGCGGGCCGGCCGGGTTCCTGAAAGTGCTCGACGAGCGCACGGTCGGCTTTGCCGACTTCTCCGGCAACCGGCAATTCATCACCCAGGGCAATCTGAGCGACAATTCCCGGGCTTTCCTGTTCCTGATCGACTACGCCCGCAGGCAACGCATCAAGATCTGGGGCACGGCCCGCATCGTCGAGGACGACGTCGAGTTGATGGCGAAGCTGATGCCAGGGGATTACAAGGCGCGCCCCGAGCAGGTCATCCTGTTCACCGTTGCGGCCTGGGACGCCAATTGCCCGCAGCACATTCCGCAGCGCTTCGAGGCGGCCGACGTGGCAGCCGCGCTGGCCGAGCGCGACCGGCGCATAGAACGTCTTGAAGCGGAGATTGCCGGCCTGCGCGCCGCCTTGGGCACTGCTGCTGCAGAGAGATGACCGCCAGCAGCGCTCAGTTGTGCGCTGTCGCGGCTTGCGCCACCGCGATGCTGCCGGTCTGGCGAGCCGGCACGATGCCGCGGGCCAGCGCCAGCACATATTTGCTGTACTCGGTCAAAAGCACGCGCAGCGCTTCCGGCTTGGTCAGCCAGCCACCATTGCCGAGATTGGTGTTGACCACCGGGTAGGGTTCGAGCCTGGCGCCATGCAGCAACCGGCTCATCTCCAGCAGGCTGCGCGGCATGTGGTAGTTGTTGGTGACGAGGATGACGGTACCGTAGGCGTGGCTCTCCACCCATTTGGCGCTCTCCTCGGCGTTGCCGATCGTGTCGAGCGCGGCACGGTCGATGTCGACGCAGCAGGAAAACAGTGCCTTGTCGCCGCCGGTCGCGGCCTGGAGCTGGCGGCGGCTGGCCGAAGGGTGGACGCCGCTGATCAGCAGACGCTCGCCCTTGCCGGAGGCAAGCAGGTCCATCGCCGCGTCGAGGCGAGACTGCCCGCCGGTGAGCACGATGATGGCGTCGGCCTTGGCCGGATTGGCTGGCGTGGTCATATGGCTGACTGTGCTGGCGAACCAGCCGAAACCGCCGGTAAACAACGCGGCCAACACGAGAATGGAGAAAGCGGAGATGCGCAAGGCTCTTGCCAATCGGCTCGGCCAGCCCCGGGCATGCGAAAGGGAACCAACCACTGGCATCTGTCCAGCCGTTCCGGTTGAATCCCTCGCGTCCATCATCCTATGGTTAATCCTGAAATGTGGCCTTTGATAGGAAAAAATGCGCACATTGCGTTACGTCAGTTTTCTGCCCGTGATCGTTCCTGGTTAAGTTTCGTTTTCTTCTGCATGCCGCCATCCCAACCTCAGCCCGCGTCCGGCTGACGGATGTCGATGTCGCTGAGATAGGTGACCACGGTGGCATGCGACGTCGCCGCCGTCAGCGCGCCGATCACCAGGACCATCAGGCCGACGCCGAGATAGCCCGCCGATCCGATGGCGAAATTGCCGAAAAGGGCGGTCGCCTGGTCGGCCTGCGGCGTCGCCATATTGCGCGACGACCACCAGGAAAAGACAATGAATACCAGAATGGCGGCGGCCCCGCCGGCGGCAGCACCCTTCATACCGGTGACCAGGAAGTGCCAGCGGAATTCGCGCGCGATGAAGCGCGCCTCGGCGCCGACGAAATGCAGCACCTCGATGATGTGGCCGTTGCCGGCCATGGCGCCACGCGTTGCGAACACCACAGTCAGCACGGTGGCCGATAGCATCAGCGCCAGCACGGCGATGCCGATGGTCACCGTGGTGCGGGCCATGGCAACCAGCCGATCGACCCAGGTGCGATGATCGTCAAGTGCGGCACTCGGCAGCTTGGGCGTGATCGCGGCGCGCATGGCGGCGAAGTCGGGCGGGTTGTTCTCGTCGATGGTGACGACGACCAGGCGCGGCACCGGCAATTCGTCGATGTTGAGGCCCGAGCCCAGCCACGGCTCCAGCAGCCGGGCGGTCGCGTCGCGGTCGATGATCTTGGTCTCCTTCACGCCAGGGAATTCGCCGGCGATCTGCGAGGCCTGGGCAAGGGCTGCCTCCATATCGAGACCTTCGACCGGTTTGATCTGGATCGTCGCCTCGCGCGAGATCTGGTTCTCCCAGACGGACGCGGTGTCGCGCACCAGCGTCACGGCGCCGAAGGTCAGGCAGGACAGGAAGGTCATGATGGCTATGACCAGCACCAGAGCCCGGCCAGCAATGTTTTGCGCCGGCACGATCGGCGCCATCTTGCGCTGGACGCGCTGCGCCGCGCCGGCCATCTCGGCGGGCTGTTCGTGCAGGTGTTCTGCGGAAAGCTCAGTCATAGACATCAAGCCTCCCGCCGGCCAGGATCATGCGCCGCGCGTCGACCTGCTCCATCAGGCCGAGATCATGGGTTGCGATCACCACCGCGGTGCCGAGACGGTTGAGCTCGATGAACAGCCTGAGCAGCCGGCGCGCCAGCGGTGGGTCGACATTGCCGGTCGGCTCGTCGGCAAGCAGGATCTCGGGTTGCTCGATCAGCGCCCGGGCGATCGCGGCGCGCTGTTTTTCGCCGCCCGACAGCACCGGCGGCAGCACATGCATGCGCTCGCCGAGACCGACCCATTTCAACAGTTCGGTGACGTCGGTGCGATAGCTCGCTTCCTCGCGCCCGCGCACGCGCAGCGGCAAGGCCACGTTCTCATAGGTGGTCATGTGGTCGAGCAGACGGAAATCCTGGAACACGACGCCAATACGGCGCCTCAGATGCGGCAGTTCGCTGCGCGAGATGCGCGAGCGGTCCTTGCCGAAGATGGTGATCAGCCCGCGCGTCGGCTTCAGCGACATGAACAGAAGGCGCAGCAGCGTCGTCTTGCCAGCGCCCGAAGGGCCGCTCAAGAACTGGAACGAGCGCTCCGGAATGTGCAGGGAAATGTCACGGAGGATTTCCGGACCCATGCCATAGCGGAGGCCGACATTTTCAAAGCGGATCACGTTCGACGACCTGAAACTTGCAGCGGCGGCGTGCCAGCCCTTTCTCTCAAATGACCATCGGCCGGCATGGTTAACCGTCGGTTAATTTTCGGTGTTTTTCGGTTCAACAAAGGGGTTCCGGTGGGGAAGCGTTAACCATTTCCGTTTACGCAAAAGAAACGAAGACGAACAAGGGCCATAATGGCTGAAGATCGAACCGCGCGCCCGGTTTCCGGCGAAATCATGACCGGGCTGGGGACAAGTGCCGCGGCGGAACCGCGCGCGCCGGCCGCCGACATCGTCGATGCCGATTATGAGGTGCTGCCGCGCCATGGCGTCAAGGCGGAAATCCTGTCGCCGCCTGCATCGCGCATGAGCGATGCGCCCTCGATCGAAGGCATGGAGATGCTGCGCAAACCCGAAGCCGCAGCAGAGCGCCCGCCGGCCTCGCGCGGCGGGCCGATCTTCTGGATCGCCGGCGTCGGCGCGGCACTTGCCGCCTTCTGGGTCTCGGGCGGCCACGCACTGGTGCGCCAATCGCCGTTCTGGGCCGCCGAGCGGCAAGCCGGTGTCGCGGTCAGCATCTCGGGCGTCACCTCGCGCATCGATGCTTCGGGGCTGAAGCCGGTCCTGTTCGTCGATGGCGAAGCCGCCAATGACGGGGCAAAGGCCGCACCGTTGCCGCCTCTGGAGATTCGGGTCACCGGCAATGACAGCCGGGTAACGCGCTATACGCTGGGGACATCCAGCCGGTCCTTGGCGCCCGGCGAAAGATTCGGCTTTTCCAGCCGCCTCGATGTGCCTAGAAACGGGGTCAAGGCCGTATCGGTCACATTCGCCGGCTAAGGCTCGGTCCAGGAACCGGTTTCCTGAGATCGTGTGCAAAATCAAAAAGGTCTACAGCGCTTCCGCAGGCCCAAAAGGCCGTGGCCCTGTAGGCAGAGCGCCTGGAGGGCCAACAATGCCAGTTGTGCGTGGCAAGGACATCGAGGTCCTGTTTTCGGCGTCGGCGATCGCCCGGCGCAATCTTGAACTCGCCAAAGAGATAGCCGGTCACGACTACCACGACCTCCTGGTGATTTCGGTGCTGAAGGGCTCCTTTATCTTTGCCGCCGACCTCATCCGCGCCATGCACGATGTCGGCCTGTCGCCGGAGGTCGAGTTCATCTTCATTTCCAGCTATGGCGCCGGCACCACCAGCGGCGAGGTGAGGGTGCTGCGCGACATTGACAATGAGGTCGCCGGCCGCGACGTGCTGCTGATCGACGACATTCTCGAATCCGGCAAGACGCTCTCCTTCACCCGTGACCTGATGCTGTCGCGCGGCGCCAAAAGCTGTTCGATCGCCGTTCTGCTCGACAAGCGCATGCGCCGCCAGACGGCGCTCAACGCCGATTATGTCGGCTTCGACTGCCCCGACTATTTCGTCGTCGGCTACGGCATGGATGTCGCGCACGCGTTTCGCGAATTGCCGTTCGTAGGCGTCGTCAAAGGGGATGCATAAAAGCCGTTCGCGGTTCAGGAAAAGTCAACTTTTCACCGCCAAATATGCCGCCCATGGCAAAGCTTCTGATCGTCGAGGACGATGAGTCCGTCCGCACTCTCGCCGCCCGCGCGCTTGAACGCGATGGGCACAGCGTGGCCATCGCCGCCGATGGCGCACAAGGGCTGGCGCTGATCCAGCAGGCCCGTGGCGGCTACGATCTGGTGGTTTCCGACATTCGCATGCCGGAGATGGACGGCATCGAGATGGCGACCGCTGCAGCGAAGCTGTTCCCGGCGATGAAGATCCTGCTGATGACGGGCTATGCCGACCAGCGCGAGCGCGCCGAGGAACTGAACGGCATCATTCTCGACGTCGTGCAGAAGCCGTTTACGCTGGCCGAGATCCGCGCCCGTGTTGGACGCGCGCTGACCTGTTTCGCCTGATCGCCTTTTTGTTTTTCGCAATTTCGGACAGAAAACCGCTGCCCACCTTTCCTGAAATGCTCTAAGCCGCGTCGCCGGTTGCGGCGAGCGCGGGTACGGCACTGCGGCGCCGCTCGCCGTTGAGCGCCAACAGGCCGGCGCCGATAATCAGCGCCGCACCTAGCATCGTGGTTCCCCTGGGCACCTCGGCGAAGAACAGAAAACCCCAGAGCGGCGACCAGAGGATGCCGGTGTATTCGAAGGTGGCGACGCGGTTGGCCGGCGCCAGTCGGTAGCCCTGCGACAACAGGATCATGCCGGCCGAAGCGACGAAGCCGCAGGCGGCCATCTTGAGGAAATCCGGCAGCGCGGGCCACGCCCATGGCCGAACCAGGAATTCGAGGCTCGGATGGACCGCATGGGTGATGCCGGCGAGGTGAAACGCGCCGGCGACCACGATGGCGCCAGTGAGATAGGCGCCGTTCTGGTAGAAGGCCATGACCGTCGACGATTCGGTATCGCCGATCCTGCGCGCCATAAGTTGCGAAAAACCGTAGAGCGCCGCCGAGCCGAGCGAGAGCAGGGCCGCCCAGTCGAACAATCCGGCGCCGGGGCGCAGCATCACCAGAACGCCGACCAGGCCGATCAGAACGGTCGCCAGCGTCTGCCATGAGACGCGCTCGCCGAGATAGGGGCCGGCCAGCGCCATGATGAATAAAGGCGCCATGAAATAAAGCGCCACCGCGTCGGCCAGCGGCAGGGCGGCGATCGCCAGATAATAGACCGTGTAGGACGAGAACTGGATGAAGGCGCGCAACGTCAGCAGGCCGAAGCGCCGCGACAGCAAAGCCCGCAATCCAACATCGGCGTGGACGAGAACGATCAGTATGGGAAGAGCGACGATCGCGCGGATCGCCATCACCTCGGTCACCGGATAGGCTCCCGATACCGCTTTGACGAGCGGGTCCTGCAGCGAAAAGACCAGGACGCCCAGACAGAGGCTCAGGATGCCAAGCGTCATCCGGTTCTGCATATGCTTCGGCCGCCCGCGAGCCACTGCCTACATAAAAAGAACCCGCCACCGTTTTCGGGCAGCGGGTATGAGTGAGGACTCTTCGATTGGTCCGCAACCGATTTCGCGGTCACATATCCAATGGGAGAGGTGACTATCGGCTGGCGTTTGACATGTTGCAAACGAATTGAAATGATGTCAGCGATCAAAAATTCTTATGGCGAATTGCGATGAAGCCTACCCTCGACAGCGACCTCCTGCGCACCTTCGTCGCGGTGGCCGAGACCGGCAATTTCACCAAGGCGGCGGAACAGGCAGGCCGCACCCAGTCGGCTGTCTCAATGCAGATGAAGAAGCTCGAAGGCATGGTCGGCGACAGCCTGTTCGAGCGCGGCTCGCGCGGCGTTTCGCTGACGCGCCGCGGCGGTGAATTGATCGTCAATGCCAGGCGCATCGTCTCGCTGCTCGACGAGACGGCGGCGTCGCTGGTGGCGCCGCCGCTCGATGGCCCGGTGCGCATCGGCATCCCGGCCGAATATGGACATTCGATCCTGTCGCGCGCGCTCGGCGCCTTCGCCAAACGCCATCCGCAGGTCGAGGTCACGGTGCGCTACGCCCATTCCGACTCGCAGATGCGGGCGCTGGCGGCGGGCCAGCTCGATCTCGCCGTGGTGTTCGAATGGGAAGGTCTGTCGGGCGGCGAGGTGCTGATGCATGACCCGACCGTCTGGGTCACGTCGGCCATCCATCACATGCATGAGGAGCGGCCGGTGCCGATCGCGCTCTACAACCGCGGCGGCTGGTGCCGCGACTTCGCCATCAAGTCGCTGGAGCAGCGCGGCGTCGGCTACCGCGTCGCCTATACCAGCGACACGAATGGCGGCCTGACGCTCGCCGTGACCTCGGGCCTGGCGATCGCGCCGATCTCCCGCAGCAACATTCCCGCCGGCTGCCGCGAGCTCGGCGCAGCCGACGGCTTCGGCGACATCGATTCCTCGAATGTCGTTCTGCACCGTAATCCGAGCGTTTCCGGCGAAGCCATCGACAGCATGGAACAGGCGATCCGCGAGGCGTTCATGCTCACCAGTCAGGCGGGTATCACGCCGGATCTGTGACTGTCGGGGCGGGCATGTCCTCGTAGAAGGTCAGGCGGTTGCCGAACGGATCGCCGACGGTGACTTCCTTCGTCCGCCAGGGCGTCTCTTCCAGCCCCGGCCTGGCAAAGCGGTATTTCTTGCCGATCAGTTCGCGATGCAATGCCGCGATATCGGCCACCGCGATGCGTATGTGGGAGCCCGGCGAGCCGTCGCCGTGATGCTCGCTCAGATGCAGTTCGCAACCGTCGCGGGCAATGCCTGTATAGAGCGGCGCATTGTCGTCGAAGCGATGTTCGAACCGCACCTCGAAACCGAGAAAGCCGAGATAGAATTCATGCGCCTTGGCGATGTCGAAGATGCGCAGGATCGGGGTGCTAGCACCGAGCTTCGGCATGGCGTTGCGACCGTTCGAGGAGATTGGGGTGGCAGGACCCGCTATTTCAGGTCCAGCAGCCGCTCGAGATAGCTGCGTTCGATGTCGGGGCTGAGCGCATTGCCGAGCCGCTTGCGGATTGCTTCCAGGATCTGGCGCGCGCGCTGGACGTCGATCTCGTCAGGCACCTTCACCTCGGTGCCGTCGTCGGGACCCCTTGTGGCGCGCGGCCGGCCGAGCGGGTCGCGGTCGGCGTTCTGCTGGCGGCCGCCCTGCTCGCTGCCGCCCTCGTCGCCCTGCATGGCCTGCATCTGCTTCATCATGTCCTTGGCGCCCTTGCGCAGCGCCTCCAGCGCGCGGCCCTGGTGGCCGACGGCTTGGTCGCCCTCGCCCTCGCCGAGCGCCTGTTCGGCATTGCCCATGGACTTGCCGGCCTCGCCAAATCCCTCATTGGGCTGCATGCCCATGCCTTCCAGCCCCTTCTTCAGCTGCTCGAGGTCGCTTTGCAGCTTGCCTTGGCCTTCCTGAAGCTGCTTCAGCGCTTCGGCGAATTCCTGCGGCGTCATCTGCTTCGGGCGGGCGAGCGGATCGCGGTCGTCGCCCGGGCCGGGTTTGTCCTCATCCTGGCCGCCACCGTTTTCGCCGAGCTGCTCGTCGCGATTCTCGCCGCGCTGGCGCTGGCCGCGTTGCATCTGGTCCATGCGGAAAGTGTCGTTCATCATCTCCTGCTGGCGTCGCATGATCTCGCCGAGCTTGTCCATCTGCTGGCGCATCTCGCTGTCCTGCTCGCCGCCGGGCTGGCGACGGCCGGCCTGCAAATTGTTCATCATGTCCTGCAATTCCGACAAAAGCTGCTGGGCGCGGTCGCGGTCGCCTGATTTTGCCAGGTTCTCGATCTCGTCCATCATGCGATCGATGTCGCTCTGGCGCAGCTCCTGGCCGTTCTGCTGCATCTGCGGTGCGTTCGGGTTCTGCTGCGCGCGCTCGGCGAACTCCTGCAGGAACTGGTTCATCGCCTCGCGCAGTTCTTTCATCAACTTGTCGATCTCTGCGTCGCTGGCGCCGTTCTTGATGGCGTCCTGCAGGGCCTGCTGTGCCTGGCGCAGCCGCCTTTCGGCCGCCGACAGATTGCCTTCCTCAATGCCGAGCGCGATCTCCCAGAGATAGGACACCACGTTGCGCAACTGGTCGTCGTTGCCGGCCATCTTCAGCCGGCTGTGGGCGCTCATGATGGCGAGATAGTGCGCCATGTTGTCGAAGGTGTCTTCGGGGCGCAGCGTGATGGCATCCATCAAGTCGAGCACGCGCGGCTTGGCATTGGCGTCGAGCGCCAGCATGCGGCGCTGCTCGATCACGGCTCTCGCCAGCGGATTGGAGAAGGGCCGTTCCGGCATGACCAGGGTCTTGGTTTCACTGCTCGCGGTGTGTCCGGCGTCGTCGGTGGCGACAAGCGTCAGCTTGATGTTGCTGCCGGCCCAGACGTGCTCGGTCAGGTCCTTGCTGGTCTTGGCGGCATTGCCCTTGCCGCCGCGGCGAGGCAGCACCAACGGTAGATCGGGCGGGCCATAGAGCGGATGCGCATTCGGCGGCTGCGGGTCGGCGGGCACGATAACCGCCTTGGCGGAGGCTGCGCCATAGTCGTCGTCGATCTGGTAGTTGAGCTCGAAGGCACCGTTGACGGCACGCTTGGGTTCGCCGACGAAACGGATCGTCGGCGGCTTGTCAGGGATCACGGCGAAGGCCCAGTGGCCGAGGTCATCCTCGCCCGACTTCAGCGTCAGCGTGCCGTCGCTGGTCAGCTTGCCGGTGAACCGGCGCACCTTGGGCGCCGCCGTGTTCGCCACAGGCTTGGCTGCAGGGGGCCCGGCGGGGTCTATGGCGCGGGCATTGCCGTCCTTGTCGGCGTAATCAAGCGTTTCCTCGCCCGAGCCGCCGGTGACGCGCAGCGAGACATCGCTGCCTTGCGGAACGGTGAAGGTCGGAGCGGCCTGGTTGGCGTCGGCGGTGAGGAAGATCGGCGGCTTGCCGGTATAGGCTGGCGGCGTCACCCAGGCATCGATGCGCGGCGGCACGGTGTCGCGCGCCGCGCGCGCCACGAAGCCGTCGCTCAACTTGCCGCCCGAGGGGCCGAAGGAGAAGGCAAAGGCAGTGACGAGCAGCAGCACCGCCACGGCGCGCAAGCCCCAGCGGTCGCGCTCCGGCACGCGTGTGCGCGGCCGGTCGCCGCCAAGGTTGCCCAGCCGCTCGGCCATGCGTTTCTGGTGTTCGCGCCACAGCGCCTGCGAAAAGATGCTCTCGCGCCCGCTCGGCCGGTCGGTCTGCACCAGAACCGGGCTGTGCAGAAGCTCGTTGGCCGCTTCGATGCGCCGATCGATCTCAGCGGCGGAGGGCAGGCGGAAGAAACGCAGCGGATAGAGGGCGGCAAGGGCGGCGATGGCGAACGCTGCAAGGACGCCGATGCGCGCCGGATCGGGCAGAAGCGAAAACAGGCCGAGCCATGAAACACTGAGGAACAGGCTGGCGATAATGATCAGCGGCAGAAGCAACGGCCAGCCGCGTTCGACAACCATTGAGACCCGCGTCGCCAGCCGGCTCAAGGCAAGACGCCCGGCCAGTCCGCGATCGCCGCTGGAAGTGGGTCGTTCCGTCATCGGCCCTTCCTGTCCGGGCGGGATAGCCCGAACCTTACGGACAGAAGTTTACCAGCAAACACGGCAAAGGCGAGGCGGTTCCGAAAACGAGAAGAATTCTTGACCGGTTATGGTCAGAATTTTGCGGGATTGGTGTTCGCGCCGCACACCAGAACCGCAATACGCTCGCCCGGCGCCGGCTGGTAGCGGCCGGACAGCACGGCCGCGAAGGCCGCCGCACCGCCCGGCTCGGAGATGATTCGCACCCGGTCCCACAGCGCTTTCTGGGCGGCGATGATGTCGTCGTCGCTGACCAGAAGGGAAAGTTCGACATAGGCTTCGGCGATCGGGAACATCATTTCGCCGACCCGCTTCGGCGCCAACGAATCGGCGGCGATGCCTTCGGCCGGCGCGTCGACGGGCCGTCCGGCCTCGAAAGCGCGATGCAGCGTTGGCGCGCCTTCCGGCTCGATGGCGACGATCCTGATGCGGCCGGCAAACCAGGCGGCGATGCCGCCGATCAGGCCACCGCCACCGACGGCGACGAGCAAGGTATCGATCTCGGGCAGGTCGGCTTCTATCTCGAGACCGAGCGTGCCTTGCCCGACTAGCGTCTCCTCCTGGTTGAAGGCGTGGATTTGCAGCGCACCGGTTTTCTCGGCGAAGCTCTCGCTGGCGGCCAGTGCCTCGGCGTAGCGGGCGCCGCCGACGACCAGTTCGGCGCCGTAGCCGCGGATCCGGTCGAGCTTGGCCGGCGGGCTCACTTCGGGAACGAAGATGGTGGCCTTGTGGCCGAGCCGCATGGCCGCATAGGCGACAGCCGCGCCATGATTGCCGCCCGACGCGGCGACGACGCCGGCCTCGGGCACGGGGCGTTCGAGGAGGTTGGTGAAGGCGCCGCGTGCCTTGAACGAGCCGGAATGCTGCAGGCATTCGAGCTTGAGGTCGACGGCCAGGGACGGGCGGCCGAAATCGGCCATGTCGACGCGCAGCACAGGCGTGTGGCGCACGAAGGGCCGGATGCGGGGCTCCATCGCGGCAATGCGTTCGCGGGTGATCAAAGTGCTGCTGGCCATATCTTGCTCTCTGGGGTTTGAAGTGGACCCCGGTTCGGGACCGCAGCCTATTTCAACCAGTCGGGCACCGAGTCCAGTCCGATCAGTTCGTCATAGGTCTGGCGCGGGCGCACGACATGGAAACGGTCGCCGTCAACCAGCACTTCCGGCACCAAGAGCCGGGTGTTGTAGGTGCCGGCCTGCACCGCGCCATAGGCGCCGGCGGTGGCAATCGCGATCAGGTCGCCGGCCTTCAGCCTGGGCAGGTCGCGGTCGAGGCCGATATAGTCGCCGGTCTCGCAGACCGGGCCGACCACGTCGACCGTCATGCGCGGTGCTGCCGCCGGCTGCTGCACCACCGGCCTGATGTCGTGGAAGGCGTCGTACAGCGTCGGCCGGATCAGGTCGTTCATGGCGGCGTCGACGACGAGGAAATTCTTGGCGTCGCCTTCCTTCACGAAGATCACTTCCGAGACCAGGATGCCGGCATTGCCGACGATCAGGCGGCCCGGTTCGAACATGACCTTGAGGCCGAGCTTGGTGACGTGCTTCCTGACGATCTCGGCATAGGCGTCGGGCAGCGGTGGCGGGCTGTTGTCGACTCGGTAGGGAATGCCGAGGCCGCCGCCGAGATCGACATGCTCGATCGCATGCCCGTCGGCGCGCAGCGCGCCGACCAGATCGACGAGCAGGGCAAAGGCATCGTCGAAGGGCTGCAACTCGGTGATCTGGCTGCCGATATGGGTGTCGATGCCGGTGACCTTGATGCCGGGCAGCGCTGCCGCACGGGCATAGACCTGCCGCGCCTTCTGCCAGGGAATGCCGAACTTGTTCTCGGCCTTGCCGGTGGAGATCTTCTTGTGGGTCCTGGCGTCGACGTCCGGGTTGATGCGCAGCGAGACCGGCGCCACCTTGCCGAGTGCCGCTGCGCGGGCCGACAGCAGCTCGAGTTCGGGCTCGGATTCGACGTTGAAGCAGAGGATGCCGGCTGACAGCGCAAAGTCCATTTCGCGCGCGGTCTTGCCGACGCCCGAAAACAGGATCTTGCTGGCCGGGATGCCGGCGGCCAGCGCGCGGCGCAACTCGCCTTCCGATACGACGTCGGCGCCCGCACCGAGCCTGGCCAGCGTGCGCAGCACCGCCTGGTTGGAATTCGCCTTCATGGCATAGCAGACCAACGCGTCGAGCCCGGCAAAAGCCTGGGCAAAGACACGAAAATGCCTGGTCAGCGTCGCCGTCGAATAGCAATAGAACGGCGTGCCGACGCTTGCGGCGATGTCTGAAATCGCCACGTCCTCGGCGTAGAGCACGCCGTCGCGGTAGTCGAAATGGTTCACGAGAGTGGTTCCGGAAGTTGGAGCACGATGAGATCGGGTGATCTCATCGGCTCTAGAGCAGCGGGTCGAGAATGAACTTCTTGTCCTCGACCGGTTTTTCCGGCTCCGGCGGCACGGGCTGCTTGGCTTTCTCGGCGTCCTTGCGGGCCTGCACGGCGGCCTCGTAAGGGGTGTCGAGGCCGGCCTTCCTGCCGCAGGCCGTCACGGCGGCCATCGCCGCCAGCAACGTCAGCGTCACCAAAATCCTGCTTCCGGTCATCGATCCATCCGTCCGAGAAAAATCCGTTGCCTGCTTCTAGCGAAATTTTTGGGCCTTTGCACCCCGGCAAATCAGGCCGCCGCTGAGGTCACGCCTTGGCCAGACGCTTTTTCCAGTAGCGGATCTGCTTCCTGACTTCCGATGGTGCGGTGCCGCCGAAGCTCACGCGGCTCTTGACCGAGTTCTGCACGGCCAGCACCGAAAAAATGTCCGCGGTGATGCCGGGATGGATCGATTGCAAATCCTCCAGCGAGGTCTTCTCCAGACCTACCTTCTTTTCCTCGGCCAGCGCCACCGCGCGGCCGGTGACGTGATGCGCCTCGCGGAACGGCAGGCCGAGCGTGCGCACCAGCCAGTCGGCAAGGTCGGTCGCGGTCGCATGGCCGGAGCCCGCCGCCTTCTTCATCGCGGCAGCATTCACTGTCATGTCGCGCACCATGCCGGTCATCGCCGCCAGCATCAGGTCGAGCGTCTCGGCGGCGTCGAAGACGGATTCCTTGTCTTCCTGCATGTCCTTGCCATAGGTCAGTGGCATGCCCTTCATGACCGTCAGCAGGCCGACAAGATGGCCGGTGACGCGGCCGGTCTTGCCGCGCACCAGTTCGGCGGCGTCGGGGTTCTTCTTCTGCGGCATGATCGAGGAGCCGGTGGAGAAGCTGTCCGACAGCCTGACGAAACCGAATTGCGGCGTCGACCAGATGATAATCTCCTCGGCCAGCCGCGACAGATGAGTGGCGCAGATCGCCGCCAGCGCCAGGAACTCGAGCGCGAAATCGCGGTCCGAGACGCTGTCCAGCGAGTTGCGCATCGGTTCGCGGAAGCCGAGCGCCTTGGCGGTCAGGTGGCGGTCGATGGCAAAGCTGGTGCCGGCAAGTGCTGCCGCGCCGAGCGGGCTTTCGTCCATGCGCTCGATGGCGTCGCGCACCCGCGACAGGTCGCGCGAGAACATCTCGACATAGGCCATGCAGTGATGGCCGAAGGTCACCGGTTGCGCCGCCTGCATATGGGTGAAGCCCGGCATCACGGTTGCCGCATGCTCCTCGGCCCGCTCCAGGAAGGCGGCGATCAGTCCCTTCAGCGCTTCGGCGACACGCAAGCACTCGTCCTTGACCCAAAGCCGGAGGTCGACCGCCACCTGGTCGTTGCGCGAACGGGCGGTGTGCAGGCGGCCGGCGGCCGGGCCGATCAGATCGGCGAGGCGAGCCTCGATATTCATGTGGATGTCTTCCAGCCGGGTCGAGAATTCGAAGCTGCCGGCCTCGATCTCTTTCAGAATCGTGTTCAGCCCGTGAGCGATTTTTTCTTGATCGGCCGCCGAAATAATGCCCGTTTGCGCCAACATATCGCTATGCGCGATCGAGCCTCTGATGTCCTGCGCGTAGAGCTTGCGGTCGAACGAGATCGACGCGTTGATCGCTTCCATGATCGCGCCCGGACCCGAGGCAAAACGTCCGCCCCACATCTGGTTGCTGGCCTTCTTGTCGCTCATCGCTATAAACCCGTGCTCCGGAGCAGTTTTAAGAAAATGGCAGACGGCAATAGATTATTCCCGGCCCCGCGCCTCATCCTCGCCGCCTTGGCGGCGGGCGTGCTGGCCGGCGCGGTCGCGGTATATGTCAGCGAGAGCGGTTCTGGCAACAACGCCGGGCGCCAAGCCGCTGCCGGCGACGGCAAGGACGATGCCGTCTGCGCGGCAAAGGCCGACCGCGCCAAGAAGGTTGCGGCTGCCGCCACCGGGCAGGTTGCAGCACTTTTGCCGGCCGACCCGCCGCAATCGCTGAAAAGCCTTGCCTTCAACGATCCCGACGGCAAGCCGATGACGCTCGCCGACCATGCCGGAAAAACGGTGCTGCTCAATCTTTGGGCGACATGGTGCGCGCCATGCCGTGCCGAGATGCCGGCGCTCGATGCGCTGCAGAAGGAAAAGGGCAGCGATGCCTTCCAGGTCGTCGCGGTCAATGTCGATACCGGCGACGACGCCAAGCCGAAGAAGTTTCTCGGCGATATCGGCATCGAGACGCTCGGCTATTACCGGGATTCGACGATGGGGCTGTTCAACGACGTCAAGAAGCGCGGCCTGGCGTTGGGCCTGCCGGTGACGATGCTGATCGATGGCGATGGCTGCCTGATCGCCCATATGAACGGCCCGGCCGAATGGTCGAGCCCCGACGCCAAGCGGCTGGTCGAAGCCGCACTTGGCCCGTCAGATTGAGCGCAGCGCAGCGGCCGGCTCCAGCATCAGGATGCTGCCGCCGCGTTGCCTGGCGTCGTCGTTGACCGCTGGCCCCGTCACGCCGGTCAGTTCGCCGAACGTCTCGATCGGGCTCGGCCTGCCAAGATAAAAGCCTTGTCCGATCTCGCAGTCCTCGGCGTCGAGGAAGCGCAGCTCGCCCAATGTCTCGACGCCCTCGGCCAGGACAGGCAAGCCAAGGCCGCGACCCAGTCCCAGCACGGCGCGAACGATCGCAGCGACCTGGCCGTTCCTGTCGACCGATTTGATGAAGGAACCGTCGATCTTGATCTTGTCAAAGGGGAAGGCGCGAAGGTTGGAAAGCGAGGAATAGCCGGTGCCGAAATCGTCCATGGCGACGCGGACGCCGAGCGCCTTGACCTGTCGCAAGGTCGCCAGCGCGCGCGGCATGTCCTTGACCAGCGCGGTTTCGGTGATCTCCAGCTCGAGCCTGCCCGGGGCCAGGCCGGATCGAAGCAGAACTTCGTGCACCTTGCGGCTGAAATTCGGATTGTGCAGCTGCACGGCCGAAACGTTGACGGCGACCGTCAGCGGGTTCTTCCAGCGGGCGGCTTCCTCGCAGGCCGTCGCCAGAACCCACTCGCCGATCTGCAGGATGGCGCCGCTGTCCTCGGCCACCGGGATGAACACGGCCGGGGAAACCTCTCCGCGCTGCGGGTGCTGCCAGCGGATCAGGGCCTCGAAGCCGATCATCCTGCCGCTGCTGATTTCCTTCTGCGGCTGATAGACGAGGCGAAATTCATTGCGCGCCACCGCCTGGCGCAAATCATGTTCCAGCACCCGCCGGTCGCGCGCCTCGGCGCCCATCGAGGCCTCGAAATAGCGGTAGGTGTCCTTGCCCTCGGCCTTGGCGCGGTAGAGCGCGGTGTCGGCATGGCTGACGAGGGCTGCCTGGTCGTCCGCGTCGAGCGGGTAGAGGGCGATGCCAATGCTGGCCGAGACCAGGCCACCGCCGGGCGACAGCTTGTTCTCCTCGCGCATGGCGGCAAGCACTGCCTCGGCGATACGGCCCGCCGCCTGAGGATCGGGAAGGTTCGGCGCGATGATGGCGAACTCGTCGCCGCCGAGGCGCGCCAGCATCTGGCCGTGGCGAAGCACGGCGGAGGCGCATTGCGCAACCTTTTGCAGCATGGCGTCGCCGGCGGCATGGCCGAAGAGATCGTTCACTTCCTTGAACCGGTCGAGGTCGAGCAGCAGCAGCGCTAGATTGCCGCCCTTGCCGCCTCGGTCCGCCGCGGCAATTTCGGCTTCGAGGCGGCTCGTGAAGCTGCGGCGGTTGGCAAGCCCGGTCAGCGGGTCGAAATGAGCGAGGCGGACGATCTCCTGCTCGGCCTTCTTGCGTTCGCGGATGTCGCGAACAGCGACCACATTGTGCGGCTTGCCGCAATAGTCGATGCTTCTGGCGATCAGCTCCACGGGTATGTGGGCACCGTCGTGGCTTCGCAGTTCGGCTTCCTGCGCCTGTCCTTCGATCATGCTCGACGCGGCACGCTCGCCGAACAGATCGCCGAGCAGCATCGTGTTCAGCGTACCGGCCGCGATGCCGGTCAGCGCCGCGATGCTGTCATTGGCGCTGACGATGCGAGCGCCGTCGCAGACGATGAGACCCTCCACGGCGGCATTGGCCAGGCCATGCATGCGTTCGGCCTCGACCTTGTGACGACGGAAGCGCAGATCGATCCAGAGTGCCGCGGCCGAAAGCACGAGGATCACCAGGCTGACCGCGGCGGCGGCGAAGGCCTGTGACATCGGTTCGACAGTGTATTTCGATATTTCTATGGAGCTGTCCGGATAGATCGACACCGCGGCCATGGCGATGAAATGCAAGGTGCAGATCGCCAGCGTCAGAAGCACGGCGGCGACGATTGTCCCTGATGTCGAGGGCCGGCGCAGCACGACGAGAAGCGAGAGTGCGGCAAGCGTGATGCCGGCCACCAGCGAGACGGCGACGAGGAGCTGATCCCAGACGATCCGGCCCTGCACCTCGAACGCCGCCATGCCGGTATAGTGCATGGTGGCGATGCCGCCGCCGAGCACGGCGCCGCCGACAAGGTAGTGATCGATGCCGCCGCGCAAGGTGGCGATCCACATGCCGACGGCGGTCAGGATGACGGCGGCGGCAAGCGAAAGCACGGAAAGTTCTGCATTGTATGCGTTCGGAATTCCCGGCGAGAATGCAATCATGGCGATGAAGTGGGTCGCCCAGATGCCGAAACCGGTCGAGGTGGCGGCAATCATCAGCCAGGCGTAGCGGTTTCTGTTGGTCGACCGGTCAACATGGCGAAGCAGATTGATCGCGGAGAAGGAAGAAATGCCACAAATAAGCGCCGCCAGTGCAACCAGTCTCAGATCGTGTTCGTGCACGATACAATTATAGACGGTCAACATCTCGCTTCACCTGATCTTCCCGCAACAATCAAGGCAATGGTATTGTTTAGGGCTCGACGGTTGAAGAATCAGTTATCGCGCATGCAACCGCAGCGTGCTGTGCCGGGTTGTGGTAGCGGCGGGAGGTTCATGTTGTTGCTGCAGGGCAGCCGGATTGGCAATTCTTTTGAGATCGGTTGCCTGCATGCAAACGAACCTCGCACGCGAAAGGGGCGAAGTTCACCGATCCGCAACAAAACCGTTGTCCGATCGTCATGAGCGACACATATTGCCGTTGCGGGAGCGCCCCTTTCGCCAATGACAAACGGGAGATGAAACATGAATTTGTTCGGCTTCGCGGCCGGTGTTGCCGCCACCTTGACCCTGCTTTCCCCCACCTCCGCTTTAGCCGTCACCCAGATCAGTTGGTGGCATGCCATGACCGGCGCCAATGCCGAGGTGGTCGACAAGATCGCCAAGGATTTCAATGCCAGCCAGAGCGACTATGAAATCCTCCCCGTCTTCAAGGGTACCTATCCCGAAACGCTGAATGCCGGCATCGCTGCCTTTCGTGCGGGCCAAGCGCCCGACATCATCCAGGTGTTCGACGTGGGTACCGGCGTCATGATGGCCGCCGAAGGCGCGATCAAGCCGGTGGCCGATGTGCTGACCAGCGCCGGCATGACCTTCGACAAGAGCCAGTATTTGCCCGGCATCGTCGGCTATTATTCGAAGCCGGACGGCACCATGCTGTCCTTCCCCTACAATTCCTCCTCGCCGATCCTCTACTACAACAAGGATATCTTCCAGAAGGCCGGGCTTGATGTGAACAACCCGCCCAAGACCTGGAACGAGGTGTGGGAAGACGCCAAGAAGATCAAGGCGAGCGGCGCCGCCTCCTGCGGCTACACCTCGACCTGGCTGACCTGGATCCACCTCGAGGCCTTCGCTGCCTGGAATGATGTTTCCTATGGCACCAACCAGAACGGACTTGCCGGCACGGACGTCGAGCTCAAGATCAATGCGCCGATTTTCGTCAACCACTTCCAGGCGCTCGCCGATCTCGCCAAGGACGGCACCTTCAAATATGGCGGGCGCACCTCGGAAGCCAAGCAGATATTCCTCGCCGGCGAATGCGGCATCTTCACCGAATCGTCCGGAGGTCTCGGCGATATCGTCAAGTCGGGCATGAACTACGGCATCGGCCAACTTCCCTATGATACCGACGCCAAGGGCGCGCCGCAGAACACCACGCCGGGCGGCGCCAGCCTGTGGGTATTCGGCAACAAATCGGACGAGGAGTACAAGGGCGTCGCGGCGTTTTTCGCCTACCTGTCCAAGACCGAAGTGCAGGAATATCTGCATCAGAAGTCGGGCTACCTGCCGGTGACGCTCGCTGCCTATGAGGCGACCAAGAAGTCCGGCTTCTATGACAAGAACCCGGGCCGTGAGACGCCGATCCTGCAGATGCTGGGCAAGGCGCCGACCGAGAATTCGAAGGGCGTGCGCCTCATCAACCTGCCGCAGGTGCGCGACATCGAGAACGAGGAATTCGAGAAGATGCTGGCCGGTCAGCAGACTGCCCAGCAGGCGCTCGACAACGCGGTCACGCGTGGCAACAAGGCGATCCAGGAAGCGATCGGGAACTGAAGCGGTTCGCCTCGGTTGAATCTCGTCCACGCAGACACGCGTGGACGACTTCCTGAATAGCGAGGGAAATCCCCCTGTCTCCGCGCGTCGTCTTTCCCAACAAGACCCTGCCTTACCTGCTGGTGGCGCCGCAACTCGCCATTACGCTGATCTTTTTCTACTGGCCAACTGGTCAGGCGCTCTACCAGTCGATGCTCAGAGAAGACCCGTTCGGGCTGAAGAGCAAGTTCGTCGGGCTTGCCAATTTCCGGAAGGTACTGGCCGAACCGGCCTACCTCAATTCGATCAAGGTCACGGTGGTGTTTTCGCTGGCGACCGCGATCGTCGCCATGGGGGTGGCACTGCTGCTTGCCGTCATGGCCGAGAGGGTGGTGCGCGGCAAAGGCCTCTATCGTACGCTGATGATCTGGCCGTATGCGGTGGCGCCGGCGATTGCCGGCATGTTGTGGCTGTTCCTGTTCAACCCATCGATTGGTTCGCTGGCCTACGCCTTGAGAGGTCTCGGCATCGACTGGGACCCGTTGCTCAACGGTGACCACGCCATGATCCTGCTGGTGTCTGCGGCTGCCTGGAAGCAGATCAGCTACAATTTCCTGTTCTTCGTCGCTGGGCTGCAAGCGGTGCCAAAGACGCTGATCGAGGCGGCGGCCATGGACGGCGCCGGAGAGACCAAGCGCTTCTGGACCATCATCTTCCCGCTGCTTGCGCCGACGACCTTTTTCCTGCTGGTCGTCAACACCGTCTATGCCCTGTTCGACACCTTCGGCATCGTCCATGCCGTCACCGGCGGCGGGCCGGGAAAGACGACCGAGACGCTGGTCTACAAGGTCTACAATGACGGCTTCGTCAACCTGATCCTCGGCGACTCGGCGGCGCAGTCGGTCATCCTGATGGTCATTGTCATCTCGCTCACGGCCATCCAGTTCCGCTATGTGGAACGCAAAGTCCACTACGGCTGAGGGCGAGCGATGATCGGCCAGTCCCCGCTCCGCACCTTCATCGCCCATGCCGTGCTCATCCTTGGCATACTGATCGTCGCCTTCCCGATCTACTACACCTTCGTCGCCTCCACACAGACGCTGCAAACGATCCTCAAGCCGCCATTGCCGCTCTTGCCCGGCGACCAGTTCTGGAACAATTACAGCGAGGCACTGTTCGGCGGTGTCGGCCGCATCGGTGGGGTCAGTGTCGGCCGATTGCTGCTCAATACCACGATCATGGCGCTCGGCATCGCTGCAGGGAAGATTTTCATCTCGATCCTGTCGGCCTATGCGATCGTGTTCTTCCGTTTTCCGCTGCGCATGGTCTTCTTCTGGCTGATCTTCATCACCCTGATGCTTCCCGTCGAGGTGCGCATCCTGCCGACCTACAAGGTAATGGTCGATCTCGGCATGATCGACACCTATGCCGGCCTGATCATCCCGCTGATCGCCTCTGCCACCGCAACGCTGTTGTTCCGCCAGTTCTTCATGACCATCCCGGGCGAGCTGGTGGAAGCGGCGCGTGTCGATGGCGCCGGGCCATGGCGCTTCTTTTTCGACATCCTGTTGCCGCTGTCGCGCACCAACATCGCTGCGCTGTTCGTCATTCTCTTCATCTATGGCTGGACGCAGTATCTTTGGCCGCTGCTCGTCACCAACAGCAACGACATGAACACCATCGTCATCGCCCTGAGGAAGATGGTTTCCTTCGCCGATGCCGACACCCAATGGCATCTGGTCATGGTCAGCGCGATGCTGGCCATCTTGCCGCCGATCCTGATCGTGGTGCTGATGCAACGCTGGTTCGTGCGCGGACTGGTCGATTCCGAAAAGTGAGAAGCCGATGGCGACCGTTGCTCTGAAGGATGTGAAGAAGGTCTATCCCAGCGGCGTCGAAGCGGTGAAGGGCGTCTCCATAGCCATTCCCGACAAGGAGCTTTGCGTGCTGGTTGGCCCATCCGGCTGCGGCAAGTCCACGCTGCTGCGGATGATTGCCGGGCTGGAAACCATTTCTTCCGGTACGGTCGCCATCGACGGCAAGATCGTCAACACCATCGGCCCGACCGAGCGCGACATTGCCATGGTGTTCCAGAACTATGCGCTCTACCCGCATATGAAGGTCTATGACAACATGGCCTACGGGTTGCGTAACCGCGGCACGCCGAAGGACGAGATCGACAGCAGGGTCCGCTCGACTGCCAGGGTGCTCGAACTCTCGGCGCTGCTAGACCGGCGCCCGCGCGAGCTTTCCGGCGGCCAGCGCCAGCGCGTCGCCATGGGGCGTGCCATCGTGCGCAATCCGAAAGTCTTCCTGTTCGACGAGCCGCTCTCCAACCTTGACGCCAAACTGCGCGGCCAGATGCGGGTCGAAATCAAGAATTTGCAACGTTCGCTCGGTGTCACCTCGGTCTACGTCACCCACGCCAGTTGGAGGCGATGACGCTGGCCGATATCCTCGTCGTGATGAACGCCGGATTGGTCGAGCAGACGGGCGCGCCACTCGACATCTACGAGAAGCCGGCCTCGACCTTCGTCGCCTCCTTCATCGGCGCACCGCCGATGAATCTTCTGCCCCTATCGCAAGGGCCGGCTGGTCTGGCGCTGACTGACGGCAAGACGATTGGCTTTGCCCCTGCGAACGCTGCCACGCTTGGCTTCCGCCCTGAGGATGCCGACGTCACCTTCGGCGCCGAGGCACCGTCCGGCGCGTTCATCCTGCCGGCAATGGTCGAGGCGGTCGAACCGGTGGGAGCCGAGAGCTTCCTTCACTGCGCGGCAGGCGGCAACCGTATCGTCGTGCGTGTTGCCGGCCGTGCAACTGCCAAGCCCGGCGACCAGTTGCGAGTCGTGGCCAAGACCGAAAAGCTGCATTGGTTCGACAGTGCGGGGAAGCGGGTCGATTGAGGACAGCCTCTCGCTCTAACCAGCACCACCCTACAACGAATGGCCAACAGCCGTTCAGGCAAATACATGCGCCTTGCCTGAAACCGTCAGCCGGACGATCTCGCCAAGGGCCGGCGCGTCCATGCCGGGCTTGCGCAGGATGAGCGGCGTGTTGCCGATTGCGGCAGCGTCCGGCGGATCGGGGCTGTTCAGGAGCCGCACGGCGATGGTGCATATGGAACCGGCGAATTCGGATTCCGTCACTTCGCCGAACAGCATTTCCGGCGTGCCCGACATGCCTTCTCGCGACGTCCTTTTCAGCATCACCTGCTCCGGCCGCAGCATGATGCGGGCGACATCGCGCCTGTCTGCCGTGTCGACGGCAATACGGCCGAGCGGCGAGGTGGCGAAGCCGTCCGCTATCCTCGCCGGCAGGATGATGGCGTCGCCAAGGAACTCGGCGATCATCCTGTCTTTCGGCTGGAAATAGAGCTCTCGCGGCGTGCCGACCTGCGAGAACAGGCCGTCGCGCATGACAGCGACCTGGCTGGCGAAGGACAGCGCCTCGGCCTGATCGTGGGTGACCAGGATCGTGGTGATCCCCGCGGCTTCCAGAAGCTCGGCCACCGCCTTCCGCATCGAGGCGCGCAGGCCGGTGTCGAGGGCCGAGAACGGCTCGTCGAGCAGCATCAGCCGGGGCTTCATCGCCATGGCGCGGGCCAGCGCCACACGCTGCTGTTGGCCGCCGGAGAGCTCGTGCGGGCGGCGTTTGAGGATCGCCTTGTCCAGCCCGACGATATAGGCGAGCTCGACGATGTGCTCGGTGCGCTTGTCGGCGCCGCGCGCCATGCCGAAGCCGATATTGTCGGCGATGGTCAGATGCGGGAACAGGGCGCCGTCCTGCGCCACCACGCCGATGCCGCGGCGATACGCCGGAACGGCGGCGCCGCCATTGGCCAGCACCTCGCCGTCGAGCACGATGCGGCCCTGGTCGGGCGCCTCGAAACCAGCGATCAGCCTGAGCAAGGTCGTCTTGCCGCAGCCGGACGGTCCGACGATCGCCGTGCGGCTGCCGCGCATGACACTGAGGTCGACGCCGGCAAGTGCGGCCACCGGGCCGTAGTGTTTTTGCACGCCGCTGAGTTCGAGAAAGCTCATCGTCCAGCCATCCTTTTCGACTGGACGTAAAGCAGCCAGGTCAAAGGCAGCGACATCGCCACCATGATGAAGGCGTAAGGTGCGGCCGAGGCATAGTCGATCTCGCCGCTATAGGACCAGAACGCCATCGCCAGCGTGCGGGTGCCGTTGGGCGCCAGCATCTGGGTGGCGGTCAGCTCGTTGGTGATGCCGAGCGCCACCAGTGCCATGCCCGCCGCAGCCCCCGGTGCCGACAGGCGGATCGTCGTCGACCACAGCGCCTTGAGTGGCGGCCGGCCGAGGCTCGAGGCAGCGCGTTCGAGTTCGATCGGCGCCTGCGCGATCGATGCCCTGAGGCTGATCAAAGCGCGTGGCAGGAACATCAGCGCATAGGCGAAAAGAATGGTGAACAGGGTCTGGTAGAGCGGCATGGCGATGCGCACGGTGATGGTGACCAGCGCCAGCGCAATGACGACGCCGGGCAGGGAGCCGACGATGTAGTTGCAGCCTTCGAGAAGCCGCTGCAGCGGACCCGGCGCGCGGATCGAAATCCATGCCATCGGCATGGCGGCGATCGTAGCGAGCAGCGCGCCGCCAATCGCCAGGAACAGGGTCTGGCCGAGTGCAAGGCCGATCTCGTCGAGGCGCCAGACATCGGCGCCGCCGGCGATCAGCCAGCGGCCGATGGTGACGAAAGGCACGCCGAGCGAAAGCAGCGCGGTGACGGCGGGCAGCGTCAGGCAGGCAAGCGTGGCGCGGCCGAGCCTCGTGCGCTGCTGCTGGCGCGCCGCACCAGAGCCGACGCGGGCATAGCGCTCCTCACCGCGCACCAGCACTTCCAGCGCGAGCAGCACGAAGCAGCACGTGACCAGCACCGCGGCCAGCATGTTGGCCGCCGGTCCATTGAAGGTCGACTGGAACTGGTCGACAATCGCCGTGGTGAAGGTGTCGAAGCGGATGAAGACATAGAGGCCGTATTCGGCAAGCAAATGCAGGCCGACCAGCAGCGAACCGCCGCAAATGGCGAGCCTCAGCTGCGGCAGCACGACGCGGGCAAAGACCCGCCACGGGCCGAGGCCGAGGGCGGCCGCGGCATCCTCAAGCGCGGGGTCGAGACGACGCAGCGCTGCCGCAATCGGCAGATAGAGGAACGGGAAATAGGCAAGGACCGAAACCAGCACCCCGGCCCACAGGCCGTGCAGCCCCGGCACCAGGCTGATCCAGGCATAGGAGTGGACGAAGGCGGGGATGGCGAGCGGGGCAACCGACAGCCAAGCCCATAGGCGAGCCCCGGGCAGGTCGCTGCGTTCGGTCAGCCAGGCCAGCGTCACCGAAAGCACGATCGAAATCGGAACCGACACCGCCACCAGAAGGACGGTGTTGACCAGAAGCTCGCCGACGCGTGGACGAAAGACCAGCGCCGATGCGGTTTCCCAGCCGGTCTGCACCGCCACCCATACGATGAAGGCAAGCGGCAGCAATGCAAGCAGCGAGACAAGGGTGGCCGCGAGCAGGATCCAGGAGAGGGACCGACGGCGCGTTCCGTGTCCGGTCTTGAAGCCGGCCGGCAGGCCCGGACGCGAAAGATCGACTGCAGACTGCATCAGGCCGGACGCCGCGCTGCTTCCGCCTGCTGGCGGAGGTCATCGAAGGCACGCCGAATGCGGCCGGAAACGCAGCTTGTCGTCATCGACGAATGCCACCTCGAAAACAGAGCGCTCCCGCGGAGAGCGTATCCCGCGGGAGCGCAGTCGGTTGCCCTTTTAGGACGAACGCGAACTAAAGCAAGCCGGCTGCCGTCATCAGGTCGGTGACCTTCTTCGAGTTCAGCGTCGCCGGATCGACCTTCGGCGCCTGCAGATCGGTGAGCGGCACCAGTTTCGCATTGGAATCGGCGCCTTTGCCGACCGCATATTCAAAGGACGTGCCGTTCTTCAGCACCTCCTGGCCACCCTTGCCGGTCACCCACTTCAGGAAGGCCTGAGCTTCCTTCTGGTGCTTGCTCGAGGCCAGCACGCCGCCGCCAGAGATCGAGACGAAAGCGCCCGGATCCTGGTTCTTGAAATAGTGCATGGCGACGTTCTTGCTGTTCTCGCCGGTCTTGGCCTGATCGCCGAAATAATAATAATGGTAGATGACGCCGCCTTGGATCTCGCCGGCATTGACCGCTTTCATCACCGTGCTGTTGCCCTTGTAGGCGGTGAAGTTCGTCTTCATCGCCTTCAGCCAGTCGGCCGTCGCGGCCTCGCCCTTCAGCTGCAGCAGAGCGCTGACGATGGCCTGGAAATCGGCGCCGGAGGGGGAGGCGGCCCAGCGGCCCTTCCAGCTCGGATCGGCGAGCTCAAGCAGCGACTTGGGCAGCTGGTCTTCCTTCAGCTTGGTCTTGTCGTAGGCAAAGACGGTGCTGCGCGCGGCAACGCCGACCCATTTGCCGGTGGTCGGCTGGTATTCCTGCGGAACCTGCGCCAGCGTGTCGGCATCGACCGGCGCGAACAGGCCGGCGGCCTCGACCAGGGCCATGGCCGGCGAGTTTTCGGTCAGGAACACGTCGGCCGGCGAGGCAGCGCCTTCGGCGACGATCTGGTTGGAGAAATCGCTGTCGCCGCCATTGCGCAGCGTGACCTTGATGCCGGTCTCCTTGGTGAAGCCCTCGGCCCATTCCTTGGCCAGGCTCTCATGCTGGGCGTTGTAGACGACGATGCCGGCATCCTCGGCCGTGGCTGGGGCGGCGATCAGGCTGATCGCCAGCGCGGTGGCGCCGGCGAGGGCGGAAAGGGCGTATCTCATGGCTTCGTCCTCGATCTTGTTGGCTGGTCTTGGCACGGCTGCACCTACCAATACCTGATTGTCCGAGTCAACATTGGTGAGCTGGTTCAATCGGCAGCCGGGGCGCAAACTTTCGTGATTCTCCGGCAGTTTGGCTTGGACATTATTTCGCCGGCCACGTAACAAAACAGCGCCGAGACGCGAACATCGGGGGAGTGAACTCTTGTGACCGGCAAGGATGAGGCCGAGCTTTCCCGGCTGCTCAAGGCCGCAATCGCCGGAGATGAAAGGGCCTACGCCGACTTTCTGCACCGGACGGCTGCTCTCGTTCGCGGCTTTGCCCGGCGCAAGATCGTACAGGGCGGGGTCGACCCCGAGGATGTCGTGCAGGAAACCTTGCTGGCCATTCATGTGAAACGGCATACCTGGCGCGACGATGCGCCGGTGCTGCCATGGGTCTATGCCATAGCGCGCTTCAAGCTGATCGATGCCTTCCGTCGGCGCGGACGGCGTGTCGAGATCGAGATCGACGAAATCGCCGAAACCTTCGCCGAGCCTGAGACCGAGACCGTCAGCGAGCGCGACATCAACCGGGTGCTGGACAGCCTGCCGCCGGCGCAGCGCTCGGTGGTCTCGGCGGTGTCGGTCGAGGGCCGTTCGATCGGCGAGACGGCGGCGAAATTCGGTATCACGGAGACGGCGGTGCGGGTGTCGCTGCATCGCGGCCTTGCCGCCATTGCCAGGCGTTTCGGGCGGGAATGACATGAGGACCGAGGATCTCATCAAGGCATTGGACGCCGACGCCCGCAGCAAGGCGATGCCGCTGCGCTCGGCCTGGTGGATGGCCACCGCGGTTGCGGCGGTGATCGCGGCGGTGGTTTTCTGGTTCACCATCGGTCCACGTTCCGACATCATGATCGCCATGCACACGATGCGCTTCCTGTCGAAGTTCGTCTTCACCATCGTGCTTGCCGGCACCGCCTTCGCGCTGATCCACGCTTTGTCGACGCCCGGCGCGTCGGCGGGAAAAGCAGCAGCCTGGATGGCCGCAGCGCCGCTGCTCGTCCTCGTGGCTGTGGTTCTGGAACTCTTCGCGGTGCCTGAGACGCAATGGGGCACGCGGCTGGTCGGCTCCAACATGATGCTCTGCATGGGCTTCATCCCGCTGATCGGCATTGGCCCGCTGGCGATTTTCCTGTGGATGCTGCGCTACGGCGCGCCGACGCGGCCGGTGCTTGCCGGCGCGGTTGCGGGCCTGCTCGCCGGTGGGCTGGCGGCGACCTTGTATGCCGCGCACTGCGTCGACGATTCGCCGCTCTTTGTCGCCACCTGGTACACGGTCGCGATCATCATCCTTACGGCGCTGGGAGCCCTGGGCGGGCGGCTTTTCGTGCGCTGGTAGGGGAACGCACACCGATCCTTAATCATGCCGGCAATTGTTTGCCGGTTAGCATCGTCGCCGGGACCGCCAGCGCAACCTTTCCTTAAAATCGATCCGCCAGGGTTGCAGCAACGTGCAATTGCGCAACGGGGTGGATCCGCATTGTGACGTGGACTTGGAAAGGCCTGCGGGCCGACAGACATGCTGCGCTGGTTTTGATGGTGGTCGGCCTTGTCGCCGTCCTTGCGTCGATCCTGCTGTCGCGCCTGGAGCTCGGCGCCGAGGCCCTGAAACTCTGCCTGCAGATAGCGGTCGCCATGATCGCGGCGTCGCTTTTCCTCACCGCCCTGTTCGTTCGCCAGATCGTCGAGGACCGCCGGCAGATCGGCGAGAGCGAACAGCGGTTCCGCCGCGCCATGGAGGATTCGGCGATCGGCGTCGCCATCGTCGGCCTCGACGGCCGCATCCTGCAGACCAATCCGGCTTTCGCCACCATGCTTGGCTATAGCCGCGAGGAGATCGAGGCGCTGACCTTCTTCCAGATCACGCATCCCGACGACCTGCAGATCGGCAGGGACACGATGATCAGCCTGAAGGAGGGCAAGATCGACGCCTTCCACTTCGAGAAGCGGTACCTGCGGAAGGACGGGACGCCGGTTTGGGCGCAGCTTGCCGGCTCGGTCATCCGCGACGAAGACAGCGGCCGTCCGCTCTACCTGGTTTCACAGATTGAGGACATCGACGCCCGCAAGCAGTCCGAGGCCCGCATCGCGGAAGCCGAAACGCGCTGGAACTTTGCGCTGGCCAGCGCTGGTCAGGGCGTCTGGGATCTCGACATGCGCAAGGGCGGCACGACCTACTCCGGTACCTGGGTGAAGATGCTCGGCTATGCAGATGGCGAACTGGACGGCGACCCCGACCGTTGGCTGACGATGATCCATCCCGACGACCGCGAGCTCGTCGCCGAGGCCGACCGCGCCCACCTCGCCGGCGAGACGCCGTTTTTCGAAGCCGAGTTCAGGATGCGCCACAAGGACGGGCACTGGGTCTGGATCCTCGACCGCGGCAAGGCCATCGAGCGTGACGCCGTCGGGCGGCTGATCAGGGCCATCGGCAGTCTGACCGACATCACTCAGCGCAAGGAGGCCGAAGCGCGCCTCATCGTCTCGGCGGCGATGCTGGCCGACGAGAAGGAACGGCTGCGCGTCACCCTGCAGTCGATCGGCGATGCCGTGATCTGCACGGATGCCGAAAACCGCGTCACCTTCATGAATCCGGTGGCCGAAAAGCTGACCGGCGTCACCAGCGGCGAGGCGCTCGGCAAGACGCTCGGTCATGTCTACTGGGCGGTAGACGAAGAGACCGGGCAGAGGATCGGCGTGGCACGGGCTTCGACCGGCGGCACAGGTCCCGCCGAGCAGAACAGTCGCGCCGTGCTGGTCCGCCGCGACGACACGCGCTGCAGCATCCGTCAGGTCGTGTCGCCGATCATGAACGAGCGAGCTGAATTCTGCGGACTGGTCATCGTCTTCCAGGATTTTACCGATGCGCGCGCCCTGCAGCGCCAACTCGCCTATGCCGCCGCCCATGACGCGCTCACCGGTCTCGCCAACCGTTCGAGCTTCATCCGCACGATGGAGGAACTGGTCGATCGGAGCGGCAAGGCCGACGTGGCCGACACGACGGGGCCGGTCGGCGGCACGACGAACTCGGCCGGCGATACGACAGGGTCGATCGGGGAGCATCAGTTCATGTTTGTCGACCTCGACCACTTCAAGCTGGTCAACGACACCGGCGGCCATGCCGCGGGCGATGCCCTGTTGAAGCGGGTCGCCGAGGCGATCCGTGGCGTGCTTGGACCTGAAGACATCGTCGCCCGCCTCGGAGGCGACGAGTTCGCCGTCATCCTGAGGTCGGGCTCGGCCGCCAGCGGCATGATTGCGGCACGATCCATCATCGATGCGATCCGCAGCCTGAATTTCACTTGGGACGGACGGGCGCATTCTATCGGCGCCAGCATCGGCCTGGCTCCGATCCGCGCCGGCTGTGGCGAAGTGGATGAGATCATCGCACGGGCCGACGCCGCCTGCTACGCGGCCAAGGCCGCCGGAAGGGGCTGCGTCTCAACGGCGGACGAGGACATCAAAGCCGACGAGACAGCGTCGCCCAAGCCGCTTGCCGCAGCCTCCTGAAGGACGCTTGCTAAGTCTGTGAGCTGCCGCGCCGAAGTCTTCGGATTCTAGCGCGTCGGAACCGGATGCTCGCCGCGATAGTCGTAGAAGCCACGCCCGGTCTTGCGGCCTAGCCAGCCGGCTTCGACATATTTCACCAGCAGCGGGCAGGGGCGGTATTTCGAATCCGACAGGCCGTCATGCAGCACCTGCATGATCGACAGGCAGGTGTCCAGGCCGATGAAATCGGCAAGCTGCAGCGGCCCCATCGGGTGGTTGGCGCCGAGCTTCATGGCGGTGTCGATGGCGTCGACCGAGCCGACGCCCTCGTAGAGCGTGTAGATCGCCTCGTTGATCATCGGCAGCAGGATGCGGTTGACGATGAAGGCCGGAAAATCCTCCGAGACTGTGATCGTCTTGTCGAGCTGCTTCACATAGGCCTTGGCCGCCTCGAAGGTCTGGTCTTCGGTGGCGATGCCGCGCACCAGCTCGACCAGCTTCATCACCGGCACCGGGTTCATGAAATGTATGCCGATGAAGCGCTCGGGACGGTCGGTCTGCGCGGCAAGCCGGGTGATCGAGATCGACGAGGTGTTGGTCGCCAGGATCGCCTCGGGATTGAGCTGCGGGCAGAGCTGGGCGTAGATCTTGCGCTTGACCGTCTCGTCCTCGGTCGCTGCCTCGATCACCAGATCGGCGCCGGCAAGATCGGCCATGGCGGGCGCGGCGGAAATGCGCGCCATCGCTTCGTTGCGCAGCTTTTCCTCGAGCTTGCCCGAGCCGACCTGACGGGCCATGTTGCCGCTGACGGTGGCGATGCCCTTCTCGATGCGCTCGGGCGAGATGTCGTAGATCAGCACCTTGTAGCCGGAAAGCGCGGAGACATGGGCGATACCGCCGCCCATCTGGCCCGCGCCGATGATGCCGATCGTCTCGATCTTGCTCATTACACCGATCCCGTCGAAGAAAGGCCTTTGCGGCCTGCTTTTTGTGCGGTGCAAACTAAAAGGGCGGGGCAGCTTCGTCTACCCCACCCTACACAATTTAATACGGTTCGGCAGATAGCGTCAAAGCGCCTTTTGCAGTTCCGGCAGAATGACGAAGAGATCGCCGACGAGGCCGTAGTCGGCAACCTGGAATATTGGCGCCTCTTCGTCCTTGTTGATGGCGACGATGACCTTGGAATCCTTCATGCCGGCGAGGTGCTGGATGGCGCCGGAGATGCCGACGGCGATGTAGAGGTCAGGGGCCACCACCTTGCCGGTCTGGCCGACCTGCCAGTCGTTTGGTGCATAGCCGGCGTCGACTGCCGCGCGCGAAGCGCCGACCGCCGCGCCGAGCTTGTCGGCGACCGGCAGGATGACTTCCTGGAACTTTTCCGAGGAGCCCAGCGCGCGGCCGCCCGAGATGATGATCTTGGCCGAGGTCAGCTCCGGACGGTCGGTCTCGGAGAGCTTGTTCTCGACAAAGGAGGACAGGCCGGGATTGGCGGCGGCCTTGACGGTCTCGACCGCGGCCGAGCCACCCTCGGGCGCTGCCTGGAAGGAGGCGGTGCGCACCGTGATGACCTTCTTGGCGTCGGTCGATTGCACGGTCTGGATGGCATTGCCGGCATAGATCGGCCGCTTGAAGGTGTCGGGTGACACGATCTCGATGATCTCGGAGACCTGCGCGACATCGAGCAGGGCCGCCACGCGCGGCGCGACATTCTTGCCCGACGAGGTCGCCGGGGCGACGATCGTGTCGTAGGACCCGGCCAGCGAAACAACCAGCGCCGCCATTGGCTCGGCGAGGCGCTCGGCCAGTTCGTCGGCCTCGGCCAGCAGTACCTTGGTCACGCCCTTGAGCTTGGCAGCGGCGTCGGCGGCGCCCTTGGCGCCCTTGCCGGCCACCAGCACATGCACGTCCGAACCGATCTGCAGGGCTGCCGACAGCGCCTTGGCGGTCTGGTCGGAAAGGGTTGCGTTGTCGTGTTCGGCGATGAGGAGAATTGCCATGTTCTTGTTCCTTTCCTGACCGCTTACAGCACGCCGGCTTCGTTCTTGAGCTTGTCGACCAGTTCGGCGACGCTCTTGACCTTGACGCCTGCCTTGCGGCCGCCCGGCTCCTCGGTCTTGAGCACCTTGAGCCGCGGCTTGACGTCGGCGCCATAGTCGGCTGGCGATTTCTCGTCGAGCGGCTTCTTCTTGGCCTTCATGATGTTGGGCAGCGAGGCATAGCGCGGCTGGTTGAGGCGGAGGTCGGCCGTCACGATCGCCGGCATCTTCAGTTCCACCGTCTGCAGGCCGCCGTCGACTTCGCGCGTCACCTTGGCCTTGTCGCCCTCGACAACGACCTTGGAAGCAAAAGTGCCCTGCGCCCAGCCGAGCAGCGCCGCCAGCATCTGGCCGGTCTGGTTGGAATCGTCGTCGATTGCCTGCTTGCCGAGGATCACCAGGCCGGGCTGTTCCGCTTCGACCACGCCCTTCAGCACCTTGGCGACGCCGAGCGGCTCGGTCTGCTCGTCGGTCTTGACCAGGATGGCGCGGTCCGCGCCCATGGCGAGCGCGGTGCGCAAGGTTTCCTGCGCCTGCTGCGGGCCGATCGAGACGACGATGATCTCTTCGGCCTTGCCGGCTTCCTTCAGCCGGATCGCCTCTTCGACCGCAATCTCGTCAAACGGGTTCATCGCCATCTTGACGTTGGCAAGCTCAACCGCCGAACCGTCAGCCTTGACGCGCACCTTGACGTTCGCATCCACAACCCGCTTCACGGGCACAAGGATCTTCATTTCCTGTCACCTCTTTCAAGAATATTTGGGCGCGCTATAGCAGCGCGCGCCCTTTCTGAGTTGTCGAAAGCCGACATTCCGGACGGAATTCTGCTCTTCAAACGCCTAATGGTGGCGCTTCCGTAGTTGCGACAACCCGGCGCGTCAATATGCGTGACGCAGTCAAATCGGTTCAGTTCGGACTGGAAGCGCCGCCACGGCCCCATTGCGGCGCCTGCTGGGCTGCAGGCAGATCGCTGGCGACCTGCTCGGCAGCAACATGCGCTTGATTGGCTTCCGCCGCAGGCTCACCGTCGGCGCCGGCAAGCAGCGGCACGCCGCGGCGGCGCAGGACAAGCACCAGCACGGCGCCGGCGATGATGCCGCCAATATGGCAGGCCCAGGAAACCTGGTCCTCGCCGCCGGCGGCGAACATCACGATCTGGAAGACGATCCACAGGATGAGCGGGATGAAAGCCGGGATGCGCAGCGGGATGCGGGCGAAGGCGAGAACCCACACCTTCACCCGGGGATAGAGGATCAGATAGGCGGCAACGACGCCGGCGATGGCGCCGGACGCTCCGATCAGCGGCACCTGCGAATCCCACGCCACCAGGCCCTGGAAGAAGGCGCCGGCAGCGGCGCAAAGCAGGTAGAAGATAAGGTACCGGATATGGCCGAGCGCGTCCTCGACATTGTCGCCGAACACCCACAGGAACAGCATGTTGCCGCCGAGGTGGAAGATGTCGGCATGCAGGAAGGAATAGGTGAGGTAGCTCAGGCTCTCGGGGATGACGACGAATTCGGGCGACAGCTCGACCCTGTCGTGGACGACGGAGGGGATGAAGCCGAGGCCGAGCACGGCAGCGTTCCTGAAGTTTTCGCCGCCGATCGAGGTGATGAGAAAGACCAACGCGTTAACCGCGATCAGGCCGATCGTCACATATTGCAGCCGGATGTGCCGCAGCCTGTTGGTATCGTAGAGCGGGATGAACATGAGGTTTGAACTTGCCCCTTCCGCTTCGGCCGATTCAGCGGTTCTTGCCGGGCACCCATAACACGTCGGCGTTTCCGTTGTCATTGACCGCGCGGGCGGCGACGAACAGAAAGTCCGAAACGCGATTGATGTACTTGATCGCCTCGCGGCTGACGTGCTCGCGCGGATCCTGCGCCAGCGCCACCATGATGCGCTCGGCCCGCCGCGCCACCGTGCGGGCGAGGTGAAGGGTGGCGGCCGCCGGCGTGCCGCCGTTCAGGACGAAGGATTTGAGCGGCTGCAGGTCCTTGTTGAGAAGGTCGATATCCTTTTCGACACGGTCGGTCTGCGAAGCGATGATACGCAGCGGCTCGTATTCGAGCGGCTTGCCATCGTCCGGCACAGAGAGATCGGCGCCGAGGTCGAAAAGGTCGTTCTGGATGCGAGACAGCATCGCGTCGATCGCCGGATGGGTGGCAGCGGTGTGGATGCGGGCCATGCCGATGCAGGCATTGGCTTCGTCGACCGTGCCGTAGGCGTCGACGCGCAGGTCGGACTTCAGCCGCCGCTCGCCCGTGCCAAGGCCGGTGGTGCCGTCGTCACCGGTGCGGGTGTAGATCTTGTTGAGCTTGACCACGCTCTACCTCCGGAATGCTCACTTGCGGGTGAAATACACCGCCAGCAGGATCAGCACCAAGGCCACGAACTGCAAGAGCACGCGTGCCTGCATCAGCTTGTTCGAGGTCATGCCGTCGCCGCCACGCATCATGTTGATGAGGCCGCGGACCAGCACGATCACCACGGCGACCATAACGAGGACGGCGAGGACGTTGAAGACGGTTGCCATAGTCTGTTCCCAGTTCGATTGCATTCAGGCGCGTTTGGCAAGCAAGCGGTAGAGCATCGATGCCGGCAGTATGCGTTTGAGGATCACGCCGATTCTGGCCGGCACTGTTACCACATAGTGCGGTCGCGGGCGCCGCGACAGAAGCGCATGGCGCAAGGCCGTATGGACCAGCTCCGGACCGGGTTTCAGCTTGGAGATGCTGCCACCGGCCCTGAGCCGTGCCAGTTGCGCCTGATAGTCGGCACGGTGAACCGAGTTCTCGTGGTCTATATTCTTGAGGAACCAGAACAACGCATTGCTGGCGATCTTCGAGGTCACTGGTCCCGGCTCGATGAGCGAGACGTGTATGCCGCTGCCCGCGAGTTCCTGGTGCAGGCAGAGCATCAGCCCTTCCAGCGCATGCTTGGAGGCGGAATAGGCGCCGCGAAAACGCACTGGCGTCAGCCCGAGGATCGAGGAGCAGTGCACGATGCGGCCATGGCCTTGGCTGCGCATCACCGGTACGATGCGGCGGGTAAGGTCATGCCAGCCGAAGAGATTGGCCTCGAACTGTTCTCTCAACGCCGCGACCGGCAGATCCTCGACTGCGCCCGGCTGGGCATAGGCGCCGTTGTTGAACAGCGCGTCGAGCCGCCCGCCGGTGCGTTCCAGCACCGAGGCGACCAGCGCTTCGATGGAGCCGGGCTCGCGATAGTCGAGATAGAAGGTCTCGATGCCGTCGGCCTCGAGCGCGGCGATGTCGGCGGGCTTGCGCGCCGTCGCGAACACCCGCCAGCCTTCCGCCTTGAGCGTCCGGGCGCAATAGGCGCCTATTCCGGAAGACGCACCGGTGACGATGATGGTGCGCAATTCTCTCGCGGCGGGATTAGCGGTTTGACCAAGGGTTGCCATTTGCCGCATTCCCTTCCCATATTCGCGGCGTCGAGACAATCGAAGGGAACGCGGGACTTGTTGCGGAAAATCGTCGTCCTGCGCCGCGTGCTCTATGACGCGATCGGTCATTTCAACACCGACGACGGCTGGGCGATGGCCAGCCATCTGGCGATCACATCGCTGATGGCGCTGTTCCCGTTCCTGATCTTCGCCACGACCCTGGCGAGCTTTCTCGGCGCGCAGGCCTTTTCCGACACCGCCGTGCACCTGGTCTTCGACACCTGGCCCGAACAAATCGCCAAGCCGATCGCGCGCGAGGTGCTCAACGTGCTCACCGTCCGCCGCACCGACTTGTTGACCTACGGCGTGCTGCTTGCCGCCTATTTTGCCTCGAACGGGATCGAGGCGCTGCGCACCTCGCTCAACCGGGCCTATCGCGTGTCAGAGACACGCGGCATCATCTATCGCCGGGTGCAGAGCATCATCTTCGTGCTGATCGCCACGGCGTGCTTCCTGGTGATCAGCGTGCTCCTGGTGTTCGCGCCGCTGCTGGCGCGGCTTGCCGAAGCACATATCGAAGGGATCAAGCCCTATATGGGCACGATCACGCTATGGCGTTACGTCATCGCCTCGACCGTCATTGTTGGCGGGCTGTTCGCGGTTCATTTCTGGCTGCCGGCGGGCAAGCGCCGCTTCCTTTCGATCGTGCCCGGCATCATCTTCACACTGGTCGCCTGGCTTGCCGGCTCGACCATCTTCGCCACCTATCTCGATCATTTCTCGTCTTATGTGACGACCTATGCCGGCCTCGCCTCGATCATGATCGCGGTGGTCTTCCTCTATATGCTCTCGGCGATCTTCATCCTCGGCGGCGAGCTCAACGCCGCGATCAGCCGCTATCTCGAGGCGCGCGCCCGCGTTGGTTGATTCCTGGTTGGCTGGGCGGTGGCGAGCCCGACGCCCAGCGTGGCGATCGCCATGCCGATTATCTGCACAAGATTGAGCTGTTCACCGAACAGCGCCCAGGCGATGACCGCGGTGACGGCCGGGACGAGGTAGAACAGCGAAGCGACCTTCGACATCTCGCCGTCGCGGATCATCACCATCAGAAGGAAGATGGCGCCGATCGACAGCACCAGCACCAGCCAAGCCATGGCGAAGATCAGCTCGCCATTAATGGTGACGGTGCGAGTCTCGAAGGCGAACGAGGCGAGCGCCATCAGCGCGGCGCCGCCGACATATTGCCACATCGTCGCCGCCACCAGGTCGCCACCGGAGGCGAAGCGCTTCTGCCAGATCGTGCCGGCGCTCATGCCAAGCACCGAGATGAGCGAGGCGGTCAGCGTCGCTGCCGTTACGCCGCCGCCGAGCGCTCCGAGCTTCGGCCACAGCACTATGACGACGCCGGCAAGGCCGACGGCGAGACCCGCCCAATGGCGCGGCAGGATCGCTTCGCCGAGAAACCGGCCGGCAAGCACTGCCGTGACCAGCGGCTGCAGACCTACGATCAGGGCAGAGAAGCCGGCCGGCATGCCTCTGTGGATCGCCCAAAACACGGCGCCGAGATAGACGCCGTGCATCAGCACGCCGGCGCCCATCGCATGCAGCGCTTCCGCCCGGGTGGCTCCTTTGGAGCCGAGCACGACCGTCAAGCCGCCCAGCAGGATGGCGGCGAGAACGAAGCGCACGGCCAGGAAGGTGAACGGTTCGGCCCAGGGCATGGCATAGCGCGCACCGATGAAGCCGGTCGCCCACAGGACGACGAAGGAGGCGGGGATGAACCGCTTGATGCTGTGCATTTTCGGGGGCCGTTCGTGAACCGGGTGGAGACGTATTCGATGAAGAACTGACTACGGCGATTGCTCTAATGCCGTTCAATCGTGCAAGCAAAATGAAACGATTGATCCATAAGCTCATTCGAATTCAACAACGGCATCGGGACAATCGGTCAACCGATTGATCCCAGGGGCATGGCGGCTCGGTCGCCATGGGTAGGCATGCTTTTGCACCTCGACGCCAGCTGGCTGCTGATGACGGTCGCGACGGTGGCCGTCTTCGGCTTCTTCTTCGGCACCGCACTCGACGCCATCATGAAGGATGATGGCTTCGGTTCGACCGGCAACACGCTGCTGTTCACGCTCGGCTTCTTCGTCGCGGTGATGGTCGCCAACGAGCATGGCATCAGCCTGCGGGATCTCAAGCTCGCGATCGCCTGGGGCCTGGGGGGCGCCTTTACCTTCATCAGCGCGATGGCACTGATCAAGGCCGGTCTGGCGCGCTGGTGATGTTTCTGCAGTTCAGGTGATGCCGACGAGCTGCCTGACGTCTTCCGGCGAGACGCCCGCCTGCCTGAGCGCGGCAAGGCCGGTATCGCCAAAACTCTTCGACAGCTTGCGCCCGTCCGGGCCGGGGATCAGGCGATGATGGAAGTATCCCGGCTGCGGCAGGCCAAGCATGTCCTGAAGCAGGCGTTGCACGCCGGTCGCTGAAAACAGATCCTGGCCGCGCACGACATGGCTGATGCCTTGCAGGGCGTCGTCGACGACGACGGCCAGGTGATAGCTGGTCGGGATGTCGCGGCGCGCCAAGATCACGTCACCCCAGTCCTGCGGCCGGGCTTCGACCTGTCTGGTGCCGGAAAGCGTCTCGTCGGTGAATTCGGTCCATGACAGATCACCCGAGGCGCGCGCCATCGCCGTGTCCATATCCAGCCGCCAGGCAAAGGGCATGTTCTCGGCGATCCGCCGCTGGCGTTCCCTCACCGGCACTGCCTTGTCCACTGGGGGATAGAGCGGCACGCCGTCGGGGTCGCGCGGCCAGTCGCGGCCGCGTTTTTCGCTGCCGGCGATGAAGGCGCGGATCTCACTTCTGCTCATGAAGGCCGGATAGACAAGCTCTTCGGCAATCAGCCGGTCGAGCACCGTCCGGTATTGCGCAAAATGCTCGGACTGGCGGCGCACCGGTTCCTCCCAGTCGAGCCCGAGCCATTTCAGGTCGTGAAGGACGCCGGCTTCGAATTCCGGCGTGCAGCGCGTGATGTCGATGTCCTCGATGCGCAGCAGCAGGCGCCCGCCGGCCGCAGCCGCCAGTCTCTGGTTGAGCAGCGCCGAATAGGCGTGGCCGAGATGCAATTGCCCGTTCGGGCTCGGCGCAAAGCGGAATGTCAGCAGCGTCATCTCTCAGGCGGCTTGTCGGTTGTCAGGCGCTTTCGCCGATTGCTACCTTGCGCCCGGCCCAGGCGGAAGGGAACATGCAACGCATCGCCAATCTCGACGACATCGCGCAAGGGCTCGACGCGCTCTGCCGCATCGACCCGCGGCTTGAAAAGGTGCGCGGCATGGCCGGCGAGGTGCCGCTCAGGCTTTCGGAGCCGGGGTTCAGGAGCCTTGCCTCGATCATCGTCTCGCAGCAAGTGTCCCGCGCGAGCGCCGATGCGATTTTCGGGCGGCTGACGACGCTGCTCGATCCGCTGACGCCGCAGGCGATCCTTGCCGCCGGCGAAGACGTCTTTCGCGAGGCCGGGCTGTCGCGGCCGAAGCAGCGCGGCCTGATTGCCGTGGCAACAGCCGTGGCCGATGGGCTTGACCTCAACCATCTCTGTTTGCTCGACGCCCCCGCGGCGATCGCGGCGATGACGGCGGTGTCGGGCATCGGCCCGTGGACGGCGGAAGTGTATCTGCTGTTCGCCGCCGGCCACCCCGACATCTTCCCCGCGCGTGACGTTGCGCTGCAGAGCGCCGTCGGCCACGCGCTCGGCATCGACCCGCGTCCGCCGGAGAAAACGCTTATCCGGCTCGCCGAATCATGGAGCCCGTGGCGAGGTGTCGCGTCGCGACTTTTCTGGGCCTATTACCGCGAATTGAAGGGGAGGGACGCTGCACCCCCCGCGTGAATCCACAAAAAAGCCTGAAAATCAGGCGTTTTTGACGTTTCTGGCGAGCGACAATCCGCTTCACATCCCTGTCATGTCGGGCTTACAGTATCCCGGCCGATCGGTTCGCGAGACAAGGAGGTCAACGCGTGACGATTGCCGTATCTCCGGATGGGCTTCCAGCGCTGGTGCTGAATGCGGACTACCGTCCGCTCAGCTATTACCCGCTGTCGCTCTGGTCATGGCAAGACGCCATCAAGGCGGTGTTCCTCGACAGGGTGAACATCGTCGCCGAGTACGAGCACGCCGTGTCGTCGCCGACCTTCTCGATGAAGCTGCCCAGCGTCGTCAGCCTGAAGGCCTATGTGAAGCCATCGAGGCATCCGGCCTTCACCCGCTTCAACGTCTTCCTGCGCGATCGTTTCCAGTGCCAGTATTGCGGCACGCCGGAGGACCTGACCTTCGATCATGTCATCCCGCGCCATCGCGGCGGGGCGACGACGTGGGAGAATGTCGTCGCCGCCTGCTCTCCCTGCAATCTCAGGAAGGGCGGCATGATGCCGGCGCATGCCAAGATGTGGCCGCTGCAGAAACCCTTTCAGCCGACGGTGCACGATCTGCACAACAACGGCCGCCTGTTCCCGCCCAACCATCTGCATGAAAGCTGGATGGATTATCTGTACTGGGATGTCGAACTCGAACCATAGAGTTCGGCACAAATCCGCCATGCTGGCCGCCTGACGCGGCTTCCGGCCTTCGCCGGCCGAAGCGCTTATGGGCGTTCGTGGCAGTTGCAGTTAAGGCTACGGTCGGCGTAGGCCGGTGCTCACGGACTTGAATGTCCGCTCCGCTCCGGTTCTCGAAAGCCGCGCCATCCGACTCAGCCTGCCGAATTTCTGGACGAACTCTGCGTCGGGGCAGATCAATCCCGCGCGAAGGCGCTGCGGAAGGCGACGGCGGCCAGGATGAAGCTGGCGATGGCGTTCCAGCCGGCCAGCGACAGGCCGAGGATGCGGAGGGCCGCCTTGTCGCAGGACGGCGGCACGAATTTGTCGAGCGCGTCGAGCACGCCCTTGCCGCCGGTGTCGACCGGGCCGGCACCGGCGGTACAATCGGCCGGGCCTTGCCACCATGCCCATTCGACGCCGGAGTGATAGACGCCGAGATAGAGGCCGTAGAGCATCAACAGTCCGCCGATGGCGAGCAGCCCGCGCGTTACCCAGGCGGGCGCGCCCAGCACCGAGGCAAGCGCCGCCAGCAGCATCAGCGGTGCGCCGATGTAATAGGGCGTGCGCTGCTCCAGGCAGAGATGGCAGGGGATGTAGCCGCCTATGTACTGGAAGGCGAGCGCCGAGCCGACGGTGGCAGCCATGACGACGGCAAGGAAAAGTGCGGCCCGCGTGCGCTGGCGTCCGGTATCGGCATTCATGGTCGCTGTCATCGATGATGGTCCGTCTGCTTCGTCGCCTAGAGCGTTGCATCGTTTCACGGCAACGCCGAACCGCTCTATCTGTTTGTTTTGACGCAATTCCGGACGGAAAACCGTTTCACACTTTTCCTGGAATTGCTCTAGTGAGCGTATCTGACCGCGATATAGAGCAAAATCAGGGCGGCGGCGGCGGCGCTGGCGATCAGGCCGAGACGCTTTTCGATGAACTCGCGGATCGTTTCGCCATAGCGGCGCAACAGCCAGGCCAGCAGCAGGAAGCGAGCGCCGCGCGCGACGATCGCCAGCGCGATGAACAACAGCAGATTGACGCCGATGACGCCGGAGAGAATCGTCACCACCTTGATCGGCGGCAGATGGGCGGCGCCAGAGGTGACCAGCATCAGGATGATGAAGCCGATACCGGACGAAGTGCGCAGCGCCTCGAACTCATCGTACTTGCCGTAGAATTCGAGAATGGGTTTGGCTACCGCTTCATAGGCATAGTGGCCAATGAACCAGCCGGCGATGCCGCCTAGAACCGATGCGACGGTGGCGATCAGCGCATAGCGGTAGGCGCGGTCGGGCCGCGACAATGCCATCGGCAGATAGAGCACGTCGGCCGGCACCAGAAACACCGAGCTTTCGACGAAAGCGATGAAGGCCAGCCACCATTCGGCGGATTTCCGCGCCGCCAGCGACAAGGTCCAGTCGTAAAGTCCGCGAAGCATCGGCTCTCCTAATGCATGTCGTCCAAAAGTGCGCAGCGGTTTTGGGAAAACGACATGCATGAAAACAAAGACCAGAAGCACGCCGCATCCATTTCCTGGACGCCAGGCGCTTCAACGCGCCGTCTGTCTAGAAAGATTTTCCGCGCTGCACAATGGCTGAAGCTTCGCGAAACAGAAAGGTGAGGTTTGGTCGCGGGTCGAGAATTGGCCAGTTGACGAACAGGCCTCCAACCGTATAGTCCGCGCCCATCCAGGCCGCCCGGCCTGAGCCCCTATGGCGGAATTGGTAGACGCGCTCGACTCAAAATCGAGTTCCGCAAGGAGTGCTGGTTCGATCCCGGCTAGGGGCACCAATTTTCTAGAAAAAGCGCTTGTTTTCCAATAAGATATAAGAACGGAGTGAATTTGCATCCACCCGCAAATCAACCTTAGAATGCGCGGTTAGGTTCCCTTTCGCCCTGATAGGATTGCCGTTCATCACGATGGTAGGGGTATCAGGTTGTCCAATTGGTCGCCCTTAGTTTCCAGCACAACTACTCTGGATAGGACTGTTTTCGGTAAAATCGCGCCATGCAGGCGAGTGAGCTTTTGAAGAGCCCGGGACAAAGCAGAATTGCACCGCCGAAATGCTGAACCCCGCAACACCAATGCCGGCGATGACATCCACGACATAGTGGTTGGCAACGATGGCCGCGGAAGTTGCCATCAGCACGTGGAGGAGACAGATGGGGTAGCGGAGCCATTTCACGCCCCACGCCGCCCATGCACTAAGAACCGCGATGGCGGCATGGACCGAGGGGAAGGTCATGATCCCTTGGGCCTTTGTCAAATCGAGAACGAAATCCGCTTGGTCCCGGACGGCGTTCAATTGCCGCAGGAACACGGTGCCCCATGCCCCTTGCAGATTTTCGAGGTCGCTAGGATCGACATTGTAGATACTGTAGGTTCCAAGAGCGGGGTACCAGATCGAGACAACGCATGAAATGAAGCAGATGACCGCCCAGATGAGGGTCATCTGATATGAGCGCAGGACTTGCCCAGCCGAAGCCAGGATCAACGGCAGCGCCAGAAGCTGGTATGGGAAGCTACCGTAGGCGACGTTCAGGGCGTACGAGAGAAATTGTCTGTCGTCGACGAATGTAACCAGCGCTAGCCAATCGACGCCAAGCGCCTGATCCATCTTTTGAAGCTGGTCGTCAGCCCACGGCATGTTTAGTCGTGCAGCGAGATAGACAGCAATCACGATCGGGGCGCTCAGAAGCAATCCATAAAGAGCATTTTCGAATGCCGCGAGAAGCCTGGGCCGTGCAACCAAGAGGCGGGAAGAAGCCAGCGCCGCGGCAACTATAAGAAATGCCGCCGGGATACTGCCGACGTTTTTCATGCCCAGGCCCACAATCGAGGCGAGCCAAAACACGGTCGCATAGGCGGCAACGGTTAAACCGGCGAGACCATACCTTGCTTTAGAAATATCGGACATACTTACCCCACCCTGTATGATCTTGATATTTTGTGAGTCTTAACAAATACAGAATCATGACGTGGATGTTGTTTGAAGTAGTGATTGATAATATAAATCGACACTAAATTAGGTATACCTAATATATACATATATATTGTAGGCAGGTCTGATATTGATAAGCGGGATCGCTGTCGCCATGGCAGCATCCGGAGCTCCAGAAACTCGGCCTGCCGGCGATCTGCTTACGGCCCAAAGCGGACAGACTTTACGCGCTCATGAAAGACCGCTGGAGAGCGTGAAAGGGGGCATGGCGGCTTGCAAGGCACCGACCACATATCGAACGCCGCTGTCGGGCGTTTGTCGGGCGACGACAAGCAATTGCTTAGCTGATCGCACGTCGCCTGGGTCGCTATCGCCGGCCGTTGGAGGAAAGCTAATTTTTCAACGCACGCCAAATAGGGCTATCTGCCCGCGAATTGTACCGGGCCTTCCGCCTAGCCTTGGTGGCGAGTGAAAATGTATGTGCGCGGTTAAACCGCAGGAAGTCAGAAAAAAATCTTGCGCGATTTCGAAGCAAGGTCACTCCAGAAGGGGACCCCTCCCGTGCCGCAAACTGGGACCGGCCCACCCCTTTGTGCCTCACCTTCACCTATCAAGGAAGCGCAGCGGGGCCTCGCCCCGCCTCTGCCGTCAACTGGACCCGCGAGCCACTACATCACATCGGTCCCGGCACCATCTTGGTCGGCTGCTCCGGCATGGGGAATGCGTAGTTGTCGCATTTCACGTCCGGGTTCGTCGGGCTGAACATTCCGTCCGGGTTGTCCTTAAACAGCCAGGCGTGGAGGTCGTAGTGGTGGAACTCCTTTGGAATGAGCGGATAGTGGCCCTCCATCGGGCCCATGAATTTCTGTCCGAAGAGTTCCGGCGGCGCCTTGGTGTCGGGCGTCAGGGGCACGAGCCACTCGACGCCGACCAGGCGCAACTCGTTACCGACCGGTTCGTAGATCAAGACATTGGGACGCATCGGATCGACTGTCGGGCCGATGCTGGGAACGTTGACGAAATGAATGCCCATGGCACCCTTCGGGTAGTCCATCGTTCCGGGTATTTTTTCTCCGCTATAGGAGACGCATCCGACCGTCGACAGGTAGAGGTCACGAATGGCGGCCTTGTAGTCTTCATACTTGGCCAGCGATTGCTTCAGGGCATCGAGTTCGGCCTTGTTGGGTTCGGCGGCCTGAGCTGCGGCCGCGCCCAGGAATGCGCCGACGAGACCTATCGAAATGAGGATCCCGCGACGCCCAAGACAAGCTATCTTCGTCATGCACTCCTCCCAGATTTTTGATTCTGGCCGTGCAAGACCGAGGCGCAAATGATGCTAACCGCGCGGCCAACTCTACCGCCTCGTCCCCTTTGGACTGTATCGATGCTAAACCTTCCCACTGCGTGGGAACAGCAACCCTTATGACCTAAGCCAAAAGGCTCGTTGGTCGGAAAAGGGCAATCGACAAAGTCGGAAAACCGCTACGCACCTTTCCTAGAGTCGCTCTAGCGCCGCCCCAGCAGGCTCTTCATGCGGTTGCGCAGCAGGCGCGCCATGTTGCGGGTTTCGCGGTAGAGATGCAACTGCGACGCCGCCTGGCGCACCTGGCGGTCGGCGTCCGGCGAGAGCCCGATCACCAGCGTACCCATCGGCTTGCGCTCGCTCCACAGCCGGCTCATCACCGGATGATCGGGCACGGCGCAGGAATCGGTCATCACGATGTTGGGGTCGTCGAGATGCTGCCTGGTGACCTCGATCATCAAGAGCGTGCCCGGCGAATAGGCCGATAGCGTCTCGTCATAGGCGGTCTTCCAGGTATAGGCGACGCCGGCCTCGACGAAGACGATCAGGCAGGCGATGGTGCGGCCGTCGAGTGTCAGCGAGTGGATACGGCAGAGATCCTGCTCGGCCAGCCGGTGCACGGCCTCGCGGGCGAAGGCGGCGCGGAAGCGGTCGATCGCCATGGCCGTGCGCTCGCGGCCCTTCCAGCCGGCCACCTCCAGCGTCAGGAAGCTTTCGATGGCATGGCGGATCTCGTCGGGTCCGCGCGCCACGACGTGCTCGAGCTTGCCGAGGTCGGCAAGGCGCCGCTTCAGGCGGCGGAATTCGCGATGGTGATGCGCGCGCAGCGATGCCTTGAGATACGCCTCACCTTCCGCCTCGCTTTCGAGCACCGGGCGTTCCAGTCTGCCCGTGGTGACCATGGTCAGGCTGCGCGTCTCGGCAACCGAGGCGAGCAGGCTGGCCACCGGGCCGTCGAGCCGGATGTCGGGCAGCACAAAGACCTTCGGCAGCTTGAGATGTGGCCGCGACAGCATCGAGAAGAAATCCTCGATGACGCCGACCGGGTCGTCGCGGTCGACCAGCGGCGTGCCGATCGGACCGAACGGGCTCGACCAGGTGCGCATCACGGGGACGCCGAGGGGGATCGCCGGCCGCTCGACCGAGAACGGCACCAGGAGGCGCAGCCGGTTGCGGTACTCGTCGCCGTCGCGGATCACAGCGAGGCGCACTTCACGGTCTTCAAGCCTTGGCATCGCCGGGGCGAGGAAGCGCGGGTTGAAGAAGACGTTGGATTCGATCGTGCGGGTGCACAGATAGTCCAGTTCCTCGACCAGGTCGAAGCCGGCAGAGGCCGGGTAGATGGCGAGCTTGCGCTCGGGTCGGTTGTTGGCGAGGATCTCGATATGGGCGGGATCGGCCTCGCGTGCCAAGCCGGCAAGGCCGGACACCATGGCGCCGGCGGGGCCACCGCTGGTTTCCTCGAGCAACGGGACGGCGGCCATCAGGCATCTCTCCTGGCGGGCACGAAGATGGCCATGACGATACCGAGCTTGCGCCAGACGGTGAAGGACAGCGCGCCGGCCTCGAAGATCATGGCGAAGCTGGTGGCGATCGCCGCGCCCCACAGGCCGAAATGCGGGATCAGCAGCACATTGAGGCCGATGTTGAAGGCCAGCGTCATGGCATAGACGGCGGCGCAGATGTTCTGGTTGCCGCTCATGGTCAAAAGGCTCTCGCAGGGGCCGACCGCGGCCCGCGCCACGACGCCGAACACCAGCAGGAACAGCAGCGGATAGCCGGCGGTGAATTCGGGGCCGAACAGCACCAGCATCGGCTGTCCCAGCGCCAACACCAGGAGCGCCATCACCAGCGAGGGCCAGAACGTCCACGACACCGTCTCGCGGGCGAAGGCGGCAAGCTTTTCCGGCTCGCCATGGGTGAACTGGGCGTAGCGCTGGGCAACGCCGGCCTTGACGGCGAAATAGACGAAATGCACCAGCGCCAGTGTCTTGACGGTGGCGAAATAGACGGCGACGTCATTGGGCTCGAGATAGGCGCCGACCATCAGCACATCGGCGTTGGTGAGCAGGAAGAAGAAGCTCTCGACCAGGAAGATCGGCAGCGAGACGACGAACCACTGCCCAAAATGCACCTTCATCGGCCCGGTCGGGATAATCCGTTCCATGCGTGAGGTGACGCCGATCAGTTGACCGAGCGTGGTGACATAAGTCGCGGCGATCGAGGCGAAGATGGCGGTCCTGGCGTCGGGTGCGTAGCCCAACGCCAGCATCAGCGCCATGAACGCCAGGATCAGCACCGGCCGCACCAGATAGGTCGGCGAGAGCGCAAAAAGCGCCCATGAGTTGGCGCGCGACAGCCCTTGCAGCAAGTCGCCCATCGCGATCATCGGCAGGCAGAAGACGCCGAGGATGAAGGGCACGACATAGTAGTTCTCCAGCCAGGCCGCGCCCAGCCAGACGCCGAGGGCGCCCAGCCCCGCGATGAGCGTTGATGCGATCAGCACGAACAGGCGACTCGCCACGACGATGCCGCGCAATTCGGCCAGCATGCCGCGCTCCCGGTATTCGGGAATGAAGCGGATGACCGAGGTGTGGAAGCCGAGGCAGGCGAGGTTGCCGACGATGACCATCGTCACCCAGACGAGGACGAAGATGCCGTATTCGAACGAACCAATCCAGCGCGCCATCAGCACCTGGCTGACGAAGGCGATGACGGCACTGATGATGCGGATGGAAAAGGCGATGACCGACATGCGCCCGGCCTCGCCGCGCTCGTCGGCGGTGAACAGCACGGCGTCGATCCGGTCAAGCAGCGGCACCATGCGCAGCGCCAAACGCTGCGGCAAAAACCGCTCGGCTGTCGTGGCCGCGGAAAAGCGCACCCCGATCACACTCCGTTTTCCGCCTCTTTTTCTGCATTTCGCTCTATCCGAAACACCTTAAGAAACGGTTGGGTGAGCCGCCGGTGCGCGGCACGCGCATTCGTCATGCCGGTGGCATGACGAAAGGCGAGCGAACGCCGGGGAGTTGCCGAAGGCAACTGGCCCCCCGGCCGGGAGGCGGATGAGCAGCGGGCGAAAAGCCAAGGATTTGGCTTTTCGAGCGACGAACGCCCGGAGCTATAGCGGAGGGCCGGCCGGGGCAAGTGCGCGGGTACGCGTTTTCGTCAAAACCGGTGGCATCACGAAGGGCGAGCGAACGCCGGGAATACGGGGATAAGCCAGTCGCGGGTGGTCGCTTCACGAAACCGGATAAGGCATAGTCTTGGTCAGAATCGAACCCTTGCATCCGTGGACATGGCAAGAAATCAACTCGACCTTTTTGGCACCGAAGAACAGCCTGAGCTTTTCGATGAAGATGCGCCGACCGTCTACTACCATGGCGATCCAGATAGGGTTCGCGCGAGATTGCATAAGCTAATCGCAGAGGCGCGAAGCGCGGAAACGCTGCCTTGGGACCAGGACAGCACCCGACTCTACCACAAGATCGTGCCCCAGATGGTGCTTTGGCTGCCGGAGGAAGAAGCCGCGCAGTTGAAGTTCGAGTTCGAGGCCGAAATGGTGCGGCTGAAGGCGGCGTAGAAACGGACAGGCTGGCACCCCTGGCCAAGGCTCGTTCAGCAAAAAGCGGTGAACCAGCCAGGAAGAAAATGAAAAACCCGCCTCGGCGGCGGGTCGTCGGCGCAAATCAGCACCATACTCGGAACTATAGCATAGTTGCCGTCACAAGGCCACAGGAAATGGAAACGCGGGGCCTCGGCATGTCGCGCATCTGACCATCTCGCCAAGGACGGTCGATCATCATGTCTCGGCGGTGCTGGACAAGCTGGAGCCGTCTCGCGCGGCGAGGCAACGGCTGCCGTGCGAGCGTCAGGGCTGCTGTAACGCCGGTTTTCCTGGTCGGAAAAAATCGCCAGGGCCGGCGCCGCCCCTCATCCGCCCTTCGGGCACCTTCTCCCCGTATAGGGACGGGGAGAAGGAATAAGGTGCGCTACGCGAACGCCCCGTGACAGTGCTTGTATTTCTTGCCGGAGCCGCAGGGGCAGGCTTCGTTGCGGCCGACCTTGCCCCAGCTCGCGGGGTTGTTCGGGTCGCGGTTTTCGGGAGCGACGATGGCGTTGCTCTCCTGGCGGACCAGAAGTGCGGTCTCGCCGCCTTCAAAGTCGTCCTCGCCGGTGGTGCCGTCGATATGGCTGCCGAACATGTCGGGTGCTTCCGGAGGCGGCGCTTCCGCCGCCTGGCGCACCAGTTCGACGCGCATCAGCTGCGCGGTGACGGCCTGGCGCAGATTGCCCAGCATCGCCTGGAACAGCTCGAACGCCTCGCCCTTGTACTCCTGCAGCGGGTCGCGCTGGGCGTAGCCGCGGAAGCCGACGACCGAGCGCAGATGGTCGAGATTGACGATGTGCTCGCGCCACAGATGGTCGAGCGTCTGCAGCACCACCGAACGCTCGACATAGGCCATCACGTCGGGGCCGAAACGCTCGGCGCGCTCCTTGGCGGCAGCGTCGGCGGCCTGGGTGACGCGCTCGCGGATGTCGTCCTCGGCGATGCCTTCTTCCTTGACCCAGTCCTCGATCGGCAAATCGAGGTTGAGGAATTCGGCCACCTCGGCCTTGAGGCCGGCGACGTTCCATTGCTCGGCATAGGCGTTTTCGGGAATGTTCTTGGCGACGATCTCTTCGATGACGCCTTCGCGCATCTCGGCGATGGTCTCGGACAGGCCTTCGCCGTCCATCAGTTCGATGCGCTGCTCAAACACCACCTTGCGCTGGTCGTTCGAGACGTCGTCATATTTCAGCAGGTTCTTGCGGATGTCGAAGTTGCGAGCCTCGACCTTCTTCTGCGCCTTTTCCAGCGCCTTGTTGATCCACGGATGGATGATCGCCTCGTCTTCCTTGAGGCCGAGCTTCTGCAGCATGCCGTCCATGCGCTCGGAACCGAAGATGCGCATCAGATCGTCCTGCAGCGACAGGAAGAATTTCGAGCGGCCGGGGTCGCCCTGGCGGCCGGAGCGGCCTCTGAGCTGGTTGTCGATGCGGCGCGATTCATGGCGCTCGGTGGCCAGAACGTAGAGGCCGCCGGCGGCAAGCGCCTTTTCCTTCAGCCTGGCGATGTCGTCGCGGATTTCCTTTTCCTTGGCCTCGCGCTCCGGACCTTCAGGCATGTCGCCGAGTTCCTCGGCAATGCGCATCTCGGCATTGCCGCCGAGCTGGATGTCGGTGCCGCGGCCGGCCATGTTGGTGGCGATGGTGATGACGCCGGGCTTGCCGGCCTGGGCGACAATGGCCGCCTCGCGCTCGTGGTGGCGGGCGTTCAGCACCTCGAAGTCCTTGAAGCCTTCCTTGCGCAGGCGTTCGGCCAGCTGCTCGGATTTTTCAATCGAGGTGGTGCCGACCAGCGTCGGCTGGCCCTTGGCGCTCGCCTCGCGGATCTCCTTGACGATCGCCTTGTATTTTTCCTCGACGGTCCGATAGACCTCGTCGTCCTCATCCCTGCGGATGACCGGCAAATTGGTCGGGATCTCGGTCACTTCGAGATTGTAGATGTTGCCGAATTCCTCGGCCTCGGTCAGCGCCGTGCCGGTCATGCCGGCAAGCTTCTTATAGAGGCGGAAATAGTTCTGGAAGGTGACGGAGGCCAGCGTCTGGTTCTCCGGCTGGATCGCCACGTGCTCCTTGGCCTCAAGCGCCTGGTGCAGGCCTTCCGAATAGCGGCGGCCTGGCATCATGCGGCCCGTGAACTCGTCGATGATGACGATCTCGCCGTTGCGCACGATGTAGTCCTTGTCCCTCTGGAACAGCCGGTGCGCCTTCAGCGCATTGTTGACGTGGTGGACGATGGCGACGTTCTCGACGTCGTAGAGCGATTCGCCCTTCAACAGGCCGGCCGCGCGCAGCAGGTTCTCCAGCTTCTCGGTGCCGTCCTCGGTGAAGATCGAGGTTTTCTGCTTCTCGTCGATCTCGTAGTCGTCCGGGCCAAGCCTGAGCATGTAGGCGTCGATGGTGTTGTACATCTCCGAACGGTCCTCAAGCGGGCCGGAAATGATCAGCGGCGTGCGTGCCTCGTCGACCAGGATCGAATCGACCTCGTCGACGATCGCGTAGCTGTGCCCGCGCTGCACCATCTGGGCGCGCTCGTACTTCATGTTGTCGCGCAGATAGTCGAAGCCGAGCTCGTTGTTGGTGGCGTAGGTGACGTCGGCGGCGTAGGCGACGCGGCGCTCTTCGTCGGAGAGGCCATGGACGATGACGCCGACCGTCAGGCCGAGGAATTTATAGACGCGGCCCATCCATTCGGAGTCGCGGGTGGCGAGATAGTCGTTGACGGTGACGACGTGGACGCCTTTGCCGGCCAGCGCATTGAGATAGACCGGCAGCGTCGCGACCAGGGTCTTGCCCTCGCCGGTGCGCATCTCGGCGATGCCGCCATTGTGAAGCACCATGCCGCCGATCAGCTGCACGTCGAACGGGCGCATGCCGAGCACGCGGCGTGCCGCTTCGCGCACCGTAGCGAAGGCCGGTATTAAAAGATCATCGAGCGAAGCGCCGTTAGCGATGTCCTGGCGGAATTTTTCCGTGCGGCCCCTGAGGTCGGCATCGGAGAGCGCCCGCATCTCGTTTTCCATGGCGCTGATCGCCTCGACGCGCGGCCGGGTCGCCTTGACGCGGCGATCGTTGGAGGAGCCGAAAACCTTACGGGCGAGACCGCCGAGACTGACCATCCAATGGCCCTTTCGATAGCATTCTTAATCGTTGCGACGGGTGCCGGCCGGCCCCATCAATTCCGCGTGAAACGCGGACAAACGCAAAAAGCGCCCGGAAAACGGTTCTGGACGCAAAGTCGTTGGACAGATAAGAGGGGGCTCAACTGATGTCAACGCCGCGCTCGTCCTGCGGACCGCGCCAAATTCCGCCACAATCTGGCTGATCTGCAAGCCATTTTGCTCAAGCAACCCCATCGGCAATCCCCATCGGAGTTAACTTAATGTCCCTATCGTTCCGCCGTGCGTCGCTCGCCAGCCTTGGCCTGGCTTTCGGCCTGTCGGCTCTGTCGCTGCCGCCCCTGATGGCGCAGGAAGCCGCCCCCGTCCAGCCGGCAGCGCCGGCCCCGGCGGCTGCGCCGGTCGACCCCAACGCGGTGGTCGCTACCGTCAACGGCCAGCCGCTGACCGAGGCAGACCTTGGGCTTGCCGAAGGCGAGCTGTCGCAGCAGTTTGCGCAGCTTCCGCCCGAACAGCGCCGTGCGGCGGCCCTTTCGGCAGCCATAGAGATCCGCATCATGGCCGCCCAGGCGGTCACCACCGGCCTCGACAAGGATCCCGATTTCCAGCGCCGCATGGCGTTCCTGCAGCAGCGCGCCCTGCATGGCGAAATGGTCGAGAAGGGCGTCGTCGACAAGGTCACGGAGGCCGAGGTGCGCGCCCGCTACGACCAGGAAATCGCCAACACGTCGCCGGTCAATGAGGTGCACGCCCGTCACATCCTCGTGAAGACGAAGGAAGAGGCCGTGGCGATCATCAAGCAGCTCGATGGCGGCGCCGACTTCCAGAAGCTCGCCAACGAGCACACCAGCGATCCGAGCGGCAAGTCCAATGGCGGCGATCTCGGCTGGTTCGGACCTGGCCAGATGGTGCCGGAATTCGACAAGGCGGCATTCGCGCTCGAAGTCGGCAAATACACCAAGGAGCCGGTGCAGTCGCAGTTCGGCTGGCACGTCATCAAGCTCGAGGACAAGCGCACCAAGCAGCCGCCGGCCTTCGAAGAGGTCAAGGACCAGGCCAAGCAGGCCGTCATCCGCGACAAGTACTTTGCGCTGGTCAAGTCGCTGCGCGGCGCCGCCAAGGTCGAGATTCCCGACGCGAACCTGAAGAAGGCGGTCGACACGATGGAAAGCGCCAAGTAAGGCCGACAGAACTTCAAAAGGGGCGCGGCAACCCGGTTGCCGCGCCCTTTTTTCAATCGGCCGGCTCGGCCGCGATTTTAGAGCGGTTCATCGTTTCAAGGAAACGCAGAACCGCTCTATCTTTTTGTTTTGACGCAATTCCGGACGGAAAACCGTTTCACACCTTTCCTGGAATTGCGCTAACGGGCGCCCGCTATGCCTTGCGTCAAATAACGGACCGCCTTGCGTATCGTCGCTTCGTCTTCGTCGAGCCGGTTGGTCAGCAGATGCTTCCAGGCATAGGAGGCCACCAGGTCGGCGACCAGCGCCGGATCGATATCGGCTGCAACCTCGCCCCTTGCCTTCGCGCGCTCGATGATCTGGCCGGTGTGGGCTGGGCGCCCACCGGCATACTCGGCAAGGGCCACGGCTGCGGCTTCATCCGACTGCGCCTCGGCGACCAACGATCTGAATACGTTGCCTGACGACGTCTCGCGCCAGTGCCGGAACAGGTTGTTCAGGAAGCCGACGAGGTCCTCCTCGAGATTGCCGGTATCGGGAACGGTAACGCGCTTGCCGCGCTGGTAGACCTCGAGCAGCAAGGCGGCCTTGCTCGGCCACCAGCGGTAGATCGTCGGCTTTCCGGCCCGCGCCCGCCGCGCCACCGCCTCGATCGAGAAGCCGGAATAGCCGGCCTCCGTCAGCACCGCCTCGGCGGCATCGAGAATGGCATCGGCGCTGTCGGGATTGCGCCTGGCGCCAATCGATCTGCGCCCCGGATGCGCTTGCTCACTCATCTGCTTTTCCTTGCCGGCAATTTTCGCAGGGATCATACAAGGCCCGCGGCGAAACGAAACGGGCCGTTTCTCGACTGGACAAGGGATAACGCGACGGCCCCCCGCGGGACCGCAGAAGTCGCGGACGCCTATTCATGGCTTCCGAGGTTTCCGAATCGATGCGCTATTGGCCGTCGCGCATGACAAGCCCGAGCGTAACGCGCGCCTTGCCGGGTCAGGCGCGGTGCCGATTTGTCCTTCGGCACGTAGGTCCGCGTGGCTCGCAACAGCGGCGAAAACGCCCTTGCGCCGGCGCGTCGTATCGGGCAAACCGGCCTTCCCTTTGCGATTTTCCCGCCCGAGGCCCGCATGTCCGCAACGATTTCGCCGCTCGCGCCGAAGAAGTATCCCAAAATGCCCGCGATCGAGGGCGTGCGCATCGCCACCGCCGAGGCCGGGATAAAGTACAAGAACCGCACCGACCTGCTGGCCATGGTCTTCGACGCCGGCACCGCGGTCGCCGGCGTGTTCACCAAGTCGAAATGCCCGTCGGCGCCGGTCGATTTCTGCCGGCAGAACCTTGGCGCCGGCAAGGCGCGCGTGCTGGTCGTCAACTCCGGCAATGCCAATGCCTTCACCGGCCAGAAGGGCCGCGCTTCCACGGCTCTGACCGGCGAGGCGGCGGCCAAGGCCGCCGGGTGCACGCCAGGCGAAGTGTTCCTGGCCTCCACCGGCGTCATCGGCGAGCCGCTCGACACCAACAAATTCAGTCACCTGCTCGCTGGACTGGTCAAGGACGGCAAGCCGGACCTGTGGACCGAGGCGGCCAAGGCGATCATGACCACGGATACCTATCCGAAAGTGGCGACGGCGACGATCAAGCTCGGCGAAGCCGATGTCACCATCAACGGCATTTCCAAGGGCGCCGGCATGATCGCGCCCGACATGGCGACGATGCTCTCCTTCATCGCCACCGACGCGCCGATCGCGGCGCCCGTGTTGCAGGATCTGTTGTCGCGCGGCACGGCCAAGACCTTCAACGCGGTCACCGTCGACAGCGACACCTCGACCAGCGACACGCTGCTCTTCTTCGCCACAGGTGCTGCCGCCAGGCGCGGCGCGCCCGCGATCAGCGATCCCAAGGATGCCCGCCTCGGCGCTTTCCGCCGTGCGCTTGGCAAGGTGCTGAAGTCGCTGGCGCTGCAGGTGGTGCGCGACGGCGAAGGCGCCCGCAAGCAGGTCGAGGTTACCGTTACCGGCGCCAAATCGGCGCGCTCGGCCAAGCGCATCGCACTGTCGATCGCCAATTCGCCGCTGGTCAAGACGGCAGTTGCCGGTGAGGACGCCAATTGGGGCCGTGTCGTCATGGCCGTCGGCAAGGCCGGCGAGCCGGCCGACCGCGACCTTCTGTCGATCTGGTTCGGCGACAACAGGCTGGCGCATGAAGGCGAACGCGATCCGGCCTATTCTGAGGAGGCGACGTCGGCCTACATGAAGCGCGACGACATCCGCATCCGTGCCGATATCGGCATCGGCCGGGGCAAGGCGACGGTGTGGACCTGCGATCTCACCAAGGAATACGTCGCCATCAATGGCGACTATCGGAGCTGACGGCCTTGGTTTCCAGACATCCGGCAGGCGTGCTCGCCATCGTGCGTCGCTACGAGGCGGCCGGGTTTCGCGCCTGGCCGGCGGCGGCCGTCCACTATGACGGCACCTGGGTGGTGCGGCTGACGGCCGGCCATCCGGCCAAGCGGCTGAACTCGGTCAATCCACTTGACCCCGGCGATATCCAGCACATCGCCGATCGCATCGGCCGCGCCAGCCGGCGTTTCGACGCCTATGGCAGGCCGCTGACCTTCCGCATATCGCCGCTGTCGGGTCCGGACCTGTCCAAGCACCTCGACAGCGAAGGCTGGAGCAGTTTCGACGAATCGCTGGTGATGCGCCTGCCGCTGGCGGACGCGCAACTCGCACCCGCCATGGATCAGATCCCGTTGAAGGACATCAGCCGCTTCATCGGCGCATCGCTCAAGGTGAGCGGTTCGGACGTGTCGCTGCGGCCCGGCCTGTCGGAGATCATCGGCGCCATCCAGCCCGAGGCCGGTCTGTTCGCGCTCGAAGAGGGAAACGAGCCGCTGGCGACGCTGATCTGCGTCCATGACGGCGATCTCGCCGGTCTGTTCGAGGTCGCCACGGACAAGGCGGCGCGCAACAAGGGCCACGGCCGCAACCTTATCCTGTCGGCGTTGAAATGGGCGCGGCTGCGCGGCGCGCGGGAGGCCTGGCTGCAGGTCGAGGCCGGCAATGCGCCGGCGCTGGCGCTCTACCGTTCGCTGGGCTTCGAGGAAGTCTACCGCTATCACTATCGCCGGCCGGCCGGCGCATGAACGACGTCAAACCAGCTGGCAGGCGTCTGCTTCTCGTCGCGGCCTGCGCCCTGGTCGATACCGACGGGCGCGTGCTTCTGGCGCAGCGCCCCGAAGGCAAGCAACTTGCCGGCCTGTGGGAATTCCCCGGCGGCAAGGTCGAACCCGGCGAGACGCCGGAGGAGTGCCTGATCCGCGAACTGCATGAAGAGATCGGCATCGAGACCGAGATCCCGTGCCTGGCGCCGCTCACCTTCGCCAGCCATTCCTATGATGATTTTCACCTCCTGATGCCGCTGTTCATCTGCCGCCGCTTTCGCGGTATCGCGCAGCCGAAGGAGGGCCAGACGCTGAAATGGGTGCGGCCGCGCCAGATGCGCGACTATCCAATGCCGCCCGCCGATGCGCCGCTGATCCAGTTCCTCATCGACCTGTTGTGATCGCCATCGTTTTAGTCAGCGTTAATAGAAGATTTATCCCGGTGTGAAAAATTGAGGCAGGGCCGGACTTCGGCCAACATGCTTGGGAGCGACAGCATGAGCCTCGAGAAAGACTGGGACTCGATCCGGCCCGACCGCGGCTTCCGCGCCGCCGATGCCGGCATGGGCATATTGCGCATCACGCTCTTGTTCGGCTCGGCCGCGGTGGCGCTGGCCCTGATCGCGACACCGTTTCTCGACAGCCGGTCGCAATCGGCCCGGGACAGTTTCGGCGGCCTCGACGCAATGAGCACGGGCTCGATCGGCCATCGCGACACCTATACGCTGCGCCGCAGCGTGCTGCAGCCAATGCCGAGTTCAGTCTGCATCATCCGCAACGACGGCACGCGCAGCGGCGACTGCTGACTTGGTTAATGCTTTCCACGGAACCGGCCTGTTTCACCGCCTGTTAAGCCTTTGCCGTTAACCTTTCTTAACGGGTCGGCGCTAAGGTCCTGGCAAGAGGGATCGATGACCATGACAACGCTGCTGCAACGCTTTTTGAAAGATGAGACAGGCGCCACGGCCATCGAGTATGGCCTGATCGTCGCCGTGCTGTCGCTCGCCATCGTCGGCGGCGTCGGCCAGGCAGCCAATGCAATCAAGTGGCTTTTCAGCGACACCAACAGCCAGCTTACGAACGCCTTCGCCCAGCACTGATTGCGTCGCCGGGTTTTTGCAAAAAAGCCGATTAACGCCGGTCGGGATTTTCCAGGATCGTCTTCAGCGAGACCTTGGCCGAGCCTGGCTTCAACGGCTTCTGTTGCGAGGCATCGGGCGCCCAGCCGGACATCCAGACAATCGAAAAACTCGCCCTGACGCGGCCATCGGCGTCCGAGAACCGTTCCGCGTAGATTTCGGCGGCACGGGCAAAGAGCTTTCGCGTGCCGGGCCGCCTGCTGCGATCGACGAGCGCGCTGGTCTCGCCCATGGCCCTGAGATCGGCGACGAGGTCGAACAGGGTGTCGTAGCGGACCGTCACCGTCTCGACATCGGCGACCGGCAGTGCCAGGCCGGCGCGTTGCAGAAGCGCGCCGGCATCGCGGACGTCAGTGAAGGGAATGACGCGGGGGCTGGCGCCGCCGTAGAGCTCGGTCTCGGCGGCAAGCAGGCTTTCGCGCAATTCGGAGAGCGTGCCGGCGCCGGCAAGGGCGCCGAGAAAGAGGCCGTCGGGCCGGAGCGAACGGCGGATCTGCACCAGCATGCCGGGGATGTCGTTCATCGCCTGCAGCGACAGGAGAGACACGACGAGGTCGAGGCTCTCCGGTTCGAACGGCACGGCTTCCAACGGCGCCACCAATCCCTGCCGGCCTGCCAGGAAGGCCGGGTCGGCTTCTACCCGCACGATTTCCGTCACCTTGCCGCTTTCGGCGAGCACGTCCGCTGCCGCCGGCGTCTGGCAAAACAGCGTCGCCGCCCTGGCGAATTTGCGCTCGACTGCGCCGAGCCGGTCGGCAAGGTCCTCAGCCGCGCGCCGCATCAGGAAATCGGCGCCGCCGACGGGGCGGGCCAAGGCGCGACGCTTGTGCGCCAGCCACAAAGGCGTATCGATCAGGGGCTGCAACGGACGGGTTCCTGTTTTCCGCACTCCGAAAGAGTGGTTCTATGGTGGCGGAGAACCAACCACGTGGCCGATCCGATGCCGAAGATCAAGAGCGCTGCGCTAAAGGCCCTGGCCTTGCCGGCGCGCATCCTGTTTCCGCCGGTCTGCGCCGGCTGCCGCCGCCATGTCTCGCAGCCCGGCGTGCTGTGCGGCGCCTGCTGGCCCAAGCTCAGGCTGCTGGAACGACCGTGGTGCGCCGTCATGGGCACGCCGTTCACCCATGACATGGGCGAAGGGTTCCTTTCCGCCGAGGCGATCGCCGATCCGCCGCCTTTCGAGCGTGCTCGGGCGGCGGTCGTCTATTCGGGTGTCGCCCGCCAGATGGTGCAGGGGTTGAAATACCAGGACCGCACCGACCTGGCGCCGTGGATGGCGCGCTGGATGCTGCGCGCCGGCGCCGAACTCATCGCCGAGGCCGACGTGGTGGTGCCGGTGCCGTTGCACTGGCGGCGCTTCTTCCGGCGGCAATTCAACCAGTCGGCGGAGCTGGCAAGGGCCGTCGCGCATCTCAGCGGCCTGCCGTTCTCACCCTCCGCGATTCGGCGCGTGAAGCTCACCCGTCAGCAGGTCGGGCTGGAACGGCAGGAGCGCGAGGAGAATGTGCGTGCGGCCTTCCGCGTGCCCACCGAGGCGCAAATCGAGATCGCCGGTCGCCGGGTGCTGCTGATCGACGATGTCTACACCACCGGCGCCACGGTTCGCGCGGTAGCCAAAGCTCTGAAGCGGGGCGGCGCCGGAGCGGTCGACGTGCTGACCTTTGCGCGTGTGCTGCCGGGGGACTTTCGGGCCGACGAGTCCGCGACTATATAGATTGGAATTGTTGTTTTTGTGCATGCCGTTGTCCCAGAAGCGCTGCGCGCTTCCGGCTGACATGCATAGGCAGGATTTCTGACCGATGGTCGATGTGACGATCTATACGCGCATGATGTGCGGCTATTGCACGGCGGCCAAGCGGCTGCTCGAGCGCAAGGGCGTCGCCTACAAGGAGCACGACGCCTCCTTCTCGCCGGAACTGCGCCAGGAAATGATTTCCCGGGCGCGTGGCCGATCGACCTTTCCGCAGATTTTCATCGGCGATACGCATGTCGGCGGGTCCGACGACCTCCACGAGTTGGAGGCCGAGGGCCGGCTGGACAGGCTGCTTGCCAACGGCTCGACCACATAAGGACATGACCATGGGTGCTTTCAAGGCAGCGGCGATCCAGATGCGTTCAGGCGAGAGCCCGGAGCGCAACGCGGTCGATCTGGAGCGGCTGGTGCGCGAGGCCGCCAGCCAGGGCGCGACCTATATCCAGACCCCGGAAATGACCGGTGCGCTGATCCGTGACAAGGACGCACGCGCTGCGTCCTTCACCTCCGAGGACAAGGACGTCGTCGTCTCGACCGCGCGCAGGCTGGCGAGCGAACTCGGCATCTTCTTTCATATCGGCTCAACCGCCATCCTGCGCGCCGACGGCAAGCTTGCCAACCGCGCGTTGCTGTTTTCGCCGGATGGCGCCACGCTTGCCACCTACGACAAGATCCACATGTTCGACGTCGATCTCGACAATGGCGAGAGCTGGCGCGAATCCGCCGCCTACGAGCCGGGCACCGAGGCCGTCGTCACCGACATCGACGGCGCGAAGCTTGGCTTTGCCGTCTGCTATGATTTGCGCTTTCCGCAGCTTTTCCGTGCCGAGGCGCTGGCCGGCGCCGACCTGTTGAGCGTTCCCGCCGCCTTCACCCGCCAGACCGGCGAGGCGCACTGGCATGTGCTGCTCAGGGCTCGCGCCATCGAGAACGGCGCCTATGTCGTCGCCGCGGCGCAAGGCGGATTGCACGAGGACGGCCGCGAAACCTATGGCCATTCGCTGATCGTCAATCCGTGGGGCCGCATCATCGCCGAAGCCGCGCATGACGAGCCGGCTGTGATCGTCGCCGAGATCGATCCGGCGCAGTCGCTTGCGGCGCGCAGGAAGATCCCCAATCTCAAGAACGCGCGGGATTTTGCCGTCAATGCCGGCTCGGGCGAGGCGCCGCGTCTCAGAGGTGCAGCCTCTTGATCCGATTCTCCCTGATCTGCGAGCACGAACACGAATTCGAGGCGTGGTTCCGCAGCAACGACGATTTCGACCGCCAAAAGAAGCGCGGTTTCGTCGATTGCCCGAGCTGCGGCACACACAAGGTCGAGAAGGCGCTGATGGCGCCGGCGGTCTCGACAGGGCGCAAGCAGGAAAAGATCGCGCTGGCCATGGGCGAGGCGCAGAAGCAGGCGCTGGCGCAGCTGAAGGCGATGGCCGAGAAAGTGCGCGAGAATGCCGACTATGTCGGCGACAAGTTCGCCGAGGAAGCGCGCAAGATCCATTTCGGCGAAACCGATGCGCGCGGCATCTATGGCGAGGCGACGGTTGACGAAGCCAGGAGCCTGGCCGAGGACGGCGTTGAGTTCATGCCGATTCCGAGCTTTCCGGAGGATCGCAACTGAGCGTCTAGCTCAAGCTGCCGATCAATTTGCCGAGCAGGTGGGCGAGCGTCTCCCGCTCCGGGCCAGACAGGCCGGCGAGGATTTCGTGCTCGTTGGCGACATGGGCGGCGACCGCTTCGTCGATCAAGGCGAGCCCCTTTCCGGTCAGTTGCACCACGATCCCGCGCCGGTCGCTGGGGTGCGGGCCGCGCAGGATCAATCCGGCCTTTTCCAGCCGATCGAGCCGGTTGGTCATCGCACCTGACGTGACCATCGTCGCCTCATAGAGTTCGGTCGGCGTCAGCGCGTAAGGCTGGCCGGAACGACGCAACGTCGCCAGCACGTCGAATTCCCCCGACTGCAGTCCGAAGCGGGCAAACAGCGGCGCCAGGCGCTCGCGCGCGATCAGCGAGGAGGCTTCGTTCAAACGTCCGAGCACGGCCATCGGCGAGACGTCAAGATCCGGCCGCTCCCGCTTCCATTGTTCGATCGCCCTTGCGGCGCGGTCCATCTATCTCACCATTAAATATCTTGACGTTAAGAATCTTTGTATTATCTTATCTCAAGATATAATGCGAGCCAAGCGCCGCGAACGGAATGACGGGATCATCCGATGAAATTTCTCTGGGATTCGGCACTCGGCCTGCTGGTCGTCACCGGCGGCCTGCTCGGCCTGACGCTGCCGTTCGGCAAGCTCGCCACGGTGGCCGGCGTGCCGGCCATGGTCTGGGCCTTCGTCATTTCGCTCGGCGCCGGCGGCGTGCTCCTCCTAGCCTTGCTGCTGCGCGGGCAGGGGGTGACGTTGACGGCGCATAGGCTGCGCTATTTCTTCATCACTGCGGCGGTGTCCTATGCCTTCCCCAATCTGTTGATGTTTTCGGCCATTCCGCATCTCGGCAGCGGCTACACCGGCATCATGTTCACGCTGTCGCCTGTTATCACGCTGGTGTTTTCGATCTTGCTCGGTGTCAGGCGACCCAACATGCTTGGCGTCGCCGGCATTGCCGTCGGCTTCGTCGGCGCGGTGATGGTCGCCGTGACGCGCGGCGAGGCTGGCCAGCCGGCCGAATTGTTCTGGGTGGCGGTCGGGCTGCTCATCCCGGTCAGCCTTGCCGCCGGCAACATCTACCGCACCGTCGACTGGCCCGAAGGCACCGGCCCGATCGAGCTCGCCGTCGGCAGTCACCTAGCATCGGCCACGCTGCTGCTTGCCGGGATTCTCGCCCTGTTCGGCGTCAAGGCCTTCGCCCCGCTTGGCGGCGTGCCGCTGGTGGCCGCCGGCCAAATGGCGTCGGCCTCGGCGATGTTTGTCTTCTTCTTCCGACTGCAGGCGGTCGGCGGCCCGGTCTATCTCAGCCAGATCGGCTATGTGGCGGCGGCGGTCGGCCTGTTTGCCGGAACGATCTTCCTCGGCGAACACTACCAACTGCTGACCTGGGCCGGTGCGGTCATCATCACCGCCGGCGTCTTCATCACCACCAAGGCGCAGAACCAGACCAGCCCGAAGGCGCAGAGTCAGGCGGCGTGAGCCGGTTCAGACCGAGCCCTTTTCCGCCAGCACCATGTAGTTGACGTCCATGTCCTTCGATCGCTGCCAGCGATCGGCGAGTGGATGGTAAACGACGCCGGTGCGGTCGATGACGTTCATGCCGGCGGCACCAAGTGCCTTTTCCAGCTCTTCCGGGCGAACCAGCTTGCCGAACTGGTGGGTGCCGCGCGGCAGCCAGCGCAGCACATATTCGGCGCCGATGATGGCAAGGCCGAGCGCCTTCAGCGTTCGGTTGATGGTGGCCACGAACATGATGCCGCCCGGCTTGACCATCTGGCCGCATTTGGCCACGAACAGGTCGATGTCGGCGACATGCTCCACCACTTCCATGTTGAGGATGACGTCGAATGTCTCGCCGGCGTCGGCCAGGTCCTCGGCGGTCGTGGCACGGTAGTCGACGCTGACGCCGACCTCGGCCGCATGCAGTTTGGCGACTTCGATGTTGGTGGCGGAAGCATCGGCGCCGACCACTTCGGCGCCGAGCCGCGCCATCGGCTCGCACAGAAGTCCGCCGCCGCAGCCTATGTCGAGGAAGCGCAGGCCTTCGAAGGGCCTCGCCGCACGCGGGTCGCGGCCGAAGCGCGCCGCCACCTGGTCGCGGATGTAGGAAAGCCGCACCGGGTTGAATTTGTGCAGCGGACGGAACTTGCCGTTCGGGTTCCACCATTCGGCGGCAAGTGCAGAGAAGCGTTCCACTTCTCCGGCATCGATCGTCGATCGTTGGGGCTCTGGCATAGGGCGGGTCTCCTCGGACGCTAGGAAGTCGGGTGCCGGGCAGAGAAAGTCAAGCCGACATTTTTCGCCTGTTGCCAACATGACCTCACGAGGTCGAGAGCACGACCGCCGCATGGCCCATGTCGACGCTCGCGGGGTCGATCGCTTGCATGGCTTCGCAATCGCCGATCTCAGCCATGATCCGTTGGGCTGCCGCATGAGCCTGTGCCAGGTTCTGCCAGCGCACGACATCGACCCAGCTCTGATCCTCGCGCTCGGCCAGGTGGCGGCTGAGAAAGCCCGGCTGTTGCGCAAGCCAATCCGTGACCGCGCCGTTGCCGGCGACAAAGCCGGCCCTGGTCCCTGGCTTGAGGCGGAAGTTGACGATTTCCAGGGTCTCGGTCATCAAATTCTCCACGGCTCGAGGTTCCTGTTTGTCTTATCGCATGGCAGGCCGATGAAAAGCTGTCAGGAGGACTGCTATTGCGGCCAAGCCGTTCTTTTCCCCGTCGCTTGCGAAGCTTTGCTGTTTTGGCTAAGGAGGCCGCGCATTCAGCGGCCGGCATAAGCCGGGCGCTTCTTTCCGCATTCGGCTACAGGCCGGCTTCAGTCAAAGGCATTTCGCTTCCATGGCGCGCATCGTGATGAAATTCGGCGGAACCTCCGTCGCCGACATCGCCCGCATCCGCAATGTGGCGCGTCACGTCAAACGCGAGGTCGACGCCGGCCATGAGGTCGCGGTCGTGGTTTCGGCGATGGCCGGCAAGACCAATGAACTTGTCGGCTGGACGCGCGAAGCCTCGCCGATGCATGACGCGCGCGAATATGACGCTGTCGTCGCTTCCGGCGAACAGGTGACCGCCGGCCTGTTGGCGATCACGCTGCAGAACATGGGCGTGCATGCCCGCTCCTGGCAGGGCTGGCAGATCCCGATCAAGACCGACAATGCGCATGGCGCGGCGCGTATTTTGGACATCGACGGCGCGTTCCTGGTCAAGCGCTTCGGCGAGGGCCAGGTGGCGGTGGTCGCCGGTTTCCAGGGCATCGGGCCCGACAACCGCATCGCCACGCTCGGCCGTGGCGGCTCCGACACAAGCGCCGTCGCCATTGCGGCGGCGGTGAAGGCCGACCGCTGCGACATCTACACCGATGTCGACGGCGTCTACACCACCGATCCGCGCATCGAGCCGAAGGCGCGCCGGCTGGCCAAGATTTCCTTTGAGGAAATGCTCGAAATGGCCTCGCTCGGCGCCAAGGTGCTGCAGGTGCGCTCGGTCGAGCTTGCCATGGTGCACAGGGTGCGTACCTTCGTGCGGTCGTCCTTCGACGATCCCGACGCGCCCGGAATGGGGGATTTGCTCAATCCGCCCGGAACGCTTATTTGCGACGAGGAAGAGATCGTGGAACAGCAGGTCGTCACCGGAATTGCCTACGCCAAGGACGAGGCGCAGATTTCGCTGCGCCGCGTCGGCGACCGCCCCGGCGTTGCCGCCGGTATTTTCGGGCCGCTGGCCGAGGCCAACATCAATGTCGACATGATCGTCCAGAACATTTCCGAGGACGGCAAGTTCACCGATATGACCTTCACCGTGCCGTCCGGCGACGTCGACAAGGCGCTTGCCGTGCTGGAGGGCCTAAAGGCGACGATCGGCTACGACGTCGTGCAGTCGGAAGCCGGCATGTCGAAAGTCTCGGTCATCGGCATCGGCATGCGCAGCCATGCCGGCGTCGCCGCCACCGCCTTCAAGGCGCTGGCCGACAAGGCGATCAATATTCGGGCCATCACCACCTCTGAGATCAAGATTTCGATACTGATCGACGGTCCGTATACCGAACTTGCGGTTCGCACTTTGCATTCCGTCTACGGTCTGGATAAGCAATAGCAAGACTGAATCAGTTGTTGCGTGAGTGCCGGGCACAGCTGAAACTGCGCCGGCAAGGACTCTATTGGAGAAGAAGCCGCGATGCGTGATACGGCCAGTGGCCCGCGCGTTCTGCTGAAACGGCTCCGCGAGCTCATGCAAGAGCCGCTGGAGCCGCAGGAGCGGCTCGACCGGATCGTACGCGACATCGCCTCCAACATGGTCGCCGAAGTCTGCTCGCTCTATGTGCTGCGCGCCGATTCGGTGCTCGAGCTCTACGCCACCGAGGGTCTGAACCCGAACGCCGTCCATTTGGCGCAGCTGAGGCTCGGGCAAGGCCTGGTCGGCACCATCGCGGCCAGCGCGCGGCCGCTCAACCTTTCGAACGCGCAGGAACATCCGGCCTTCGCCTACCTGCCGGAGACCGGGGAGGAGATCTACAATTCCTTCCTCGGCGTGCCGGTGCTGCGGGCCGGGCGCACGCTCGGCGTTCTCGTGGTACAGAACAAGACCATGCGCCACTACCGCGACGACGAGGTCGAGGCGCTGGAAACCACGGCGATGGTGATCGCCGAGATGATCGCCACGGGCGACCTCGCCCGACTCACCCGGCCGGGACTCGAACTCGACCTGCGCCGCCCGGTCAGCTTCACCGGCCTGTCCTTCAACGAAGGCGTCGGGCTCGGCCACGTCGTGCTGCACGAGCCGCGCATCGTCGTCACCAATCTGTTCAACGAGGATAGCGAGGAGGAAGTGCGCCGGCTGCAGGCCTCGCTCGGCTCGCTCAGGCTCTCCATCGACGACATGCTGGAGCGCCGTGAGGTCGCCTTCGAGGGCGAGCATCGCGAGGTGCTCGAAGCCTATCGCATGTTCGCCAACGACAGCGGCTGGGTGCGCCGACTGGAAGAGGCGATCCGCAATGGCCTGACGGCGGAAGCGGCTGTCGAAAAGGTGCAGAGCGACATGCGCGCCCGCATGCTGCACATGACCGACCCTTATCTGCGCGAGCGGATGAGCGATTTCGACGACCTCGCCAACCGGCTGCTGCGACAGCTGATGGGGCGCGGACCGGAGGATGTCGCGGCTTCGCTGCCGAAGGACGCCATCATCGTCGCCCGCTCGATGGGGGCTGCCGAACTGCTCGATTATCCCCGCGACAAGCTGCGCGGCGTGGTGCTGGAAGATGGTGCCGCGACCAGCCATGTCGTCATCGTGGCGCGCGCCATGGGCATCCCGGTCGCCGGCCAGATGAAGGGCGCCGTTTCCATGGCGGAAAACGGCGACGCCATCATCGTCGACGGCGAGGAAGGCATTATCCACCTGCGGCCACAGCCAGACCTCGAAGCCGCCTATGCCGAGAAGGTCCGCTTCCGGGCGCGCCGGCAGGAAGTCTACCGGGAACTGCGCAAGAAGCCGTCGATGACCAAGGACGGCGTCCAGGTTGATTTGCTGATGAATGCCGGCTTGGCGGTCGACTTGCCGCAGCTCGCCGAGGCGGGTGCGGCCGGCATTGGGCTGTTCCGCACCGAACTGCAGTTCATGGTCGCCTCGACCTTCCCGCGCGCCGAGGCGCAGGAGCGGCTCTATCGCGACGTGCTCGACGCGGCGCGCGGCAAGCCGGTGACCTTCCGCACCATCGATATCGGCGGTGACAAGGTTTTGCCCTACTTCAAGGGCGCGATCCAGGAAGAGAACCCGGCGCTCGGCTGGCGGGCGATCCGGCTGACGCTCGACCGTCCCGGCCTGCTCAGGACGCAGATCCGCGCCCTGCTGAAGGCGTCCGGCGGACGCGAACTGAAGCTGATGCTGCCGATGGTGACGGAACTCGGCGAGATCGCGCAGGCGCGCGAGATCATCGACCGCGAGGTGCGGCATCTGTCACGCTTCGCCCATCATCTGCCGACCAGCCTCAAGCTCGGCGCCATGCTGGAAGTGCCGTCGCTGCTGTTCCAGCTCGACGAGCTGATGAAGGCGGTCGACTTCGTCTCGGTCGGCTCCAACGATCTGTTCCAGTTCGTCATGGCGGTCGACCGCGGCAACACGCAATTGTCCGACCGGTTCGACACGCTGTCGACGCCGTTCCTGCGGGTGCTGAAGCAGATCGCCGACGCCGGTGCGCGCAACCACACGCCGGTGACGCTCTGCGGCGAACTGGCCGGCAAACCCATATCCGCGATGGCGCTGATCGGCCTCGGCTACCGATCGATCTCGATGTCACCGGCCTCGATCGGTCCGGTCAAGGCGATGCTGACGGAACTGCCGCTGGACGAGCTGCAGGCCTTCTTCGACGACAACCTCATGGCGCCCGCTCACGGCCTGCCGATGCGGGCGCTGCTGCAGGCCTTTGCCGACGACCGCTCTATCCCGCTATAGCATCCGCCATGATCAACCTGCCCCGCGACCGTATGGATCAAGTCGTCAAGCGTTTCGACATGCTCGAAGCGCAGATGTCGGCCGGGCCGGCGGCGGATGCCTATGTCCGCATGGCGTCCGAATATGCCGACATCCAGGAGATGGTGGCCAGGATCAGGGCGCTGCGCGCGGCCGAGCACGAACAGGCCGACCTGGAGGCGATGCTCGCCGACAAGGGCACCGACGCCGAGATGCGGGCATTGGCAGAGGCCGACCTGCCCGAGGTCAAGGAGCGCATCGAGGCGCTGCAGAAGGACATCCAGATCCTGCTTTTGCCCAAGGACGCCGCCGACGAGAAGAACGCCATCCTCGAAATCCGCGCCGGCACCGGCGGCGACGAGGCAGCGCTGTTCGCCGGCGACCTGTTTCGCATGTACGAGCGCTACGCGGCATCGCGCGGCTGGCGTTTCGAAGTGGCCTCGGCCAGCGACGGCGAGGTCGGCGGCTACAAGGAAATCATCGCCACCGTGTCGGGCAAGGGCGTGTTCGCGCATCTGAAATTCGAGTCCGGCGTGCACCGCGTGCAGCGCGTGCCGGCGACCGAGGCCGGCGGGCGCATCCACACTTCGGCGGCAACCGTTGCCGTGCTGCCGGAAGCCGAAGAGGTCGATATCGAGATCCGCGCCGAAGACATCCGCATCGACACGATGCGCGCCTCGGGCTCCGGCGGCCAGCACGTCAACACCACCGATTCGGCAGTGCGCATCACCCATCTGCCGACCGGCATCATGGTGGTGCAGGCGGAAAAGTCGCAGCACCAAAACCGGGCGCGCGCCATGCAGATCCTGCGGGCCAGGCTTTACGATCTCGAACGCGGCAAGGCGGACGAGGAACGCTCCGAATCGCGCAAGTCGCAAGTCGGCTCTGGTGACAGGTCGGAACGCATCCGCACTTACAATTTCCCGCAAGGGCGTCTTACCGACCATCGCATCAACCTGACGCTCTACAAGCTCGACCGGGTGATGATGGGCGAGCTTGACGAGGTCATCGACGCGCTGATCGCGGATCACCAGTCGAAGCTGCTCGCCGATATGGGCGTCGATGGCTGACAGTTTGCCCGAGACGCTCGGGCCGCTGCTGCGGGCGGCGCGCGACCGCCTTGCCGCCGCCGGCGTGGCCGACCCGGCGCTGGACGCCAGGCTGATCGTCGAGCATTTTTCGGGCACGACCCGCACCCAGGCCATCGCCGAACCCCAGCTAGTCGTCGAGGCGAATGCAATGGCCGCCATCGATACGGCGCTGAACCGGCGTGCCGCGGGCGAACCGGTGCATCGCATCCTCGGTTACCGCGAGTTCTACGGCCTGCGCTTCGAGCTTTCGCCGGACACGCTGGAGCCGCGGCCGGACACAGAAACGCTGGTCGAGGCGGTTCTGCCCTTTGTCGGGGCGACGGTGGTTCGGCAGAGCGAATGCCGCATTCTCGATCTCGGCACCGGTACCGGCGCCATCGCGCTGGCATTGCTCAGCGCCGTTCCCGGTGCGGTCGCCACCGGCGTCGACCTCTCGGAAGAGGCCCTGGCAACCGCCAGGCGCAATGCCCAGAAGTTGGGATTTGCCGGGCGGTTCGAGACGCTGCAGTCCGACTGGTTCGCAAAAGTTTCGGGCCGGTACCATGTAATTGCCGCAAACCCGCCCTATATACCAAGCCAAGACATTGGAAATCTGCAGGACGAGGTCCGCGATTTCGATCCGCATCTGGCCTTGGATGGTGGCGCGGACGGTCTTGGCTCCTACAGGATCATCGCCGCGGAGGCGGCAAGGTTTCTGGAAGTTCAAGGCAGGGTTGCGGTCGAGATCGGCCACACGCAACGCAATGAGGTTACGGCGATGTTCGCGACAGCCGGCTACAGTCTGGCCGGAGCGTTTCGTGACCTTGGTGGAAACGACAGGGTTCTGGTGTTTGAACGGCCAAAGCCCTGATGCAGTGCAAAAAGGGCTTGGCAATGCCGGGGAATGCGGCTAGGGTCGCCTTAACCGGATGAGACGAAGCAGGCAGTGCTCTTAGCGATTCGGTTTTCCTTGGAAATAGCTGCCTTCTTGCGCAAACGACGCCCAAGCTTCGTGCGGGAATCGTCCGGCAAGTGATGTAACCGGAACAGGATGGCACGTGGCGCCAACGCAATTGATGCGGGCGAACGCCGGTGAAGAAACGAAACGGCTGGCTGCATGAGCGCCTCCGTTCGTGAAGAGTTTTCGAAAATTTCACACTGAAGAGAGTCGAATGAGGCCACAACAGCAGAACAGGCGCATGCGCGGTCGCAACAACAATGGCGGCGGCGGTGGCAACAATAATAACAACAACAACCGCAAGGGTCCCAATCCCCTGACGCGCAACTACGAGAGCAACGGCCCGGATGTGAAGATCCGCGGATCGGCTCAGCAGATCGCCGAGAAATACGCCACACTCGCCCGCGACGCGCAAAGCTCCGGCGACCGGGTGATGGCGGAGAACTATCTCCAGCACGCCGAACACTACAATCGCATCATTGCCGCCGCCCAGGCGCAGATTCCGATCCAGAACGTCCAGCAGAACCGCGACGACTTCGAAAATGACGGCGACGAAGATCGCGACGAGTTCGACAATGCCGGCAACAGCGGCAACAATGTCAGCGACAATCAGGCTGTAAGCCACGGCGCCGGCCCACAGCCAGTGATCGAGGGCACGCCGGCCGAAGTGGCTTTCAACCAGGAAAGCGGCCGCGACAATCGCAACAACCGCGACAACAACGGTCGCGACAATGGCGGGCGCCACCGCGACCGCCGCCCCAATGGCGGCTATGGCCAGAATGGCCAGCGCGGCGACCATAATTCGCGCGGCGAGCAGGGCGGCCAGCGCTTCGACCAGAACCGGCCCAGCGAGACGCCGGTGCAGGCGGAAGGCGTGTCCCAGGCCGAAACGAGCTTCGCGCCCCAGGCCGAAACTGGTTTCGTGCCCCAGGCTGAACCTACTTTCACCGCGTCGGCAGAGCCGGCTTTTTCGACCGAGACCGCGCCGTTGTTCGACAATTTTTCGCCGGCCGGTCTTGCCGCTCAGGCGGAGCGCAACGAAGCCGCCGCCGACAGTGGCGCACGCCGTCCGCGGCGCCCGCGCCGTCCGCGCACAACCGCCGACCAGCCAGACAATCAGGCCGATGGCGGCAGCGACAATGCCGGTGGCAATGAGGTGAGTGCGGCACCGGCCGAAGGTAACGCCAACGACCCGGTCATCGTCGACGTCGACAACTGATCGAATCCAGCTCGAACAGGGCTTTCAGGCCCATTGAACGGCGGAGAGAAATCTCCGCCGTTCTCGTTTACGCACCAGTGGAATAATATGCGTTCCCAGTCATCTGGACGTCTTGAGTGCCCATTGCCCCTGCACCATATCTCGCCTGAACAGGATCCGGCTCGAAGGAGCGGCTCCGTCACCGCAATCTGATCCGGTGCCGCAAAGCGGGCCGGTGATGGAAGGAGACAGATATGAACCTTGAGAAATACTCAGAGCGCGTGCGCGGTTTCATCCAGTCCGCGCAGACCATGGCGCTCTCGCGCAATCACCAGCAATTCACCCCCGAACATATGCTGAAAGTGCTCGTCGATGACGACGAGGGCTTGGCCGCGTCGCTGATCGAGCGCGCCGGCGGCAATGTCCGCGATGTCAAGCTCGGCGTCGAATCGGCGCTCGATGCAATGCCCAAGGTGGAAGGCGGCAATGGCCAGCTCTATCTGGCGCAGCCTTTGGCCAAGGTGTTCTCGACCGCCGAAGATCTGGCCAAGAAGGCCGGCGACAGCTTCGTCACGGTCGAACGGCTGCTGCAGGCGCTGGCCATGGAGAAGTCGGCCAAGAGCGCCGAGATTCTGAGCAAGGCGGGCGTCACCGCGCAGGCGCTGAACCAGGTCATCAACGAGGTCCGCAAAGGCCGCACAGCCGATTCGGCGAGCGCCGAGCAGGGCTACGATGCGCTGAAGAAGTACGCGCGCGACCTGACGGCCGACGCCCGCGCCGGCAAGCTCGATCCGGTCATCGGCCGTGACGACGAGATCAGGCGCACCATCCAGGTGCTGTCGCGCCGAACCAAGAACAATCCGGTGCTGATCGGCGAGCCCGGCGTCGGCAAGACGGCGATCGCCGAAGGGCTGGCGCTGCGCATCGTCAATGGCGACGTGCCGGAATCGCTGAAGGACAAGCAATTGATGGCGCTCGACATGGGCGCGCTGATTGCCGGCGCCAAGTATCGCGGCGAGTTCGAGGAGCGGCTGAAGGCTGTGCTCAACGAGGTGACCGCTGCCGCCGGCGGCATCATCCTGTTCATCGACGAGATGCACACGCTGGTCGGTGCCGGCAAGGCCGACGGGGCGATGGATGCGTCGAACCTGCTGAAGCCGGCGCTGGCGCGTGGCGAACTGCACTGCGTGGGCGCGACCACGCTCGACGAGTACCGCAAGCATGTCGAGAAGGACGCGGCGCTTGCTCGCCGCTTCCAGCCGGTGTTCGTCAACGAGCCGACGGTCCAGGACACCGTCTCGATCCTGCGCGGCCTGAAGGAGAAATACGAGCAGCACCACAAGGTGCGCATCTCCGATTCAGCGCTGGTCGCCGCGGCGACGCTGTCGAACCGCTACATCGCCGACCGCTTCCTGCCGGACAAGGCGATCGATCTTGTCGACGAGGCCGCGTCGCGATTGAGGATGCAGGTCGATTCCAAGCCCGAGGCGCTGGACGAGGTCGACCGCCGCATCATGCAGCTCAAGATCGAGCGCGAGGCGTTGAAGGTCGAGAAGGACGACGCGTCGAAGGACCGGCTCGCTCGCCTCGAGAAGGAGCTTGCAGACCTGGAAGAGGAGTCGACCGGGCTGACCTCGAAGTGGCAGGCGGAGAAGCAGAAGCTCGGGCTGGCCGCCGATCTCAAGAAGCAGCTCGACGAGGCGCGCAACGAACTGGCCATCGCCCAGCGCAAGGGCGAGTTCCAGCGCGCCGGCGAGCTTGCCTATGGCCGCATCCCCGAGCTGGAAAAGAAGCTGAAGGAGGCTGAGGCGCAGGACGGCAAGGTCGGCATGGTCGAAGAGGTGGTCACCCCTGATCACGTCGCCCATATCGTGTCGCGCTGGACCGGCATTCCGGTCGACAAGATGCTGGAAGGCGAGCGCGACAAGCTGCTGCGCATGGAAGACGAGATCGGCAAGCGTGTCGTCGGCCAGGGCGAGGCGGTGCAGGCCGTGTCGAAAGCCGTGCGCCGGGCTCGCGCGGGCCTGCAGGACCCGAACCGGCCGATCGGCTCGTTTATGTTCCTCGGCCCGACCGGCGTCGGCAAGACCGAGCTGACCAAGGCGCTGGCGAACTTCCTGTTCGACGACGAGAGCGCCATGGTGCGCATCGACATGTCGGAGTTCATGGAAAAGCATTCGGTCGCCCGGCTGATCGGCGCACCTCCCGGCTATGTCGGCTATGAGGAAGGCGGAGCGCTGACAGAAGCGGTGCGGCGCCGGCCCTATCAGGTCGTGTTGTTCGATGAGATCGAGAAGGCGCATCCGGACGTGTTCAACGTGCTGTTGCAGGTGCTCGACGACGGGCGGCTCACCGACGGGCAGGGCCGCACGGTCGATTTCCGCAACACGCTGATCATCATGACGTCGAACCTCGGCGCCGAATATCTGGTCAGCCTCGGCGAGGATCAGGATGTCGATGCCGTGCGCGACGAGGTGATGGGCGTCGTCAGGGCGTCGTTCCGGCCGGAATTCCTCAACCGCGTCGACGAAGTGATCCTGTTCCACCGGCTGCGTCGGCAGGATATGGGCCGCATCGTCGAGATCCAGCTCAAGCGGCTGGAGAACCTGCTCGTCGATCGCAAGATCACGCTGGCGCTGGACCAGGAGGCGATCGACTGGCTGGCGGCCAAGGGTTACGATCCGGCCTATGGCGCGCGGCCGCTGAAGCGGGTGATGCAGAAGGAACTGCAGGACCCGCTGGCGGAAAAGATCTTGCTCGGCGAGATCCTCGACGGCTCGACGGTCAAGGTGGCCGCCGGTTCCGATCGGTTGAATTTTCGATCGAAGCCGACGGTCGTCGCGACCGAGGCGGCGGCCTGAGCCGTTTTGCCTTACCCGGAGCGGCGAAGCTTGCTTCGCCGCTCTTTCTTGTTTGAAACAATGAGGCGCGGATGACGCTGGACGACTACAACGGCTTCTGCGCCTCGCTTCCGCAGACGACTCATGTCGTCCAGTGGGGCGGCGCCCATGTCTGGAAGGTCGGCGGCAAGGTCTTTGCGATCGGCGGCTGGAACGATGGCGGGCAGCTTTTCGTCACCTTCAAATGCTCTGAAATCGCCTATGACGTGCTGAAGGAGCAGCCGGGCCTTCGGCCGGCGCCTTACCTCGCCTCGCGCGGAATGAAATGGATCCAGCGTCAGACAAGCCAGAGCATGGATGATGCCGCGCTGAAGGACTATGTCGGCGAGAGCCATCGCCTCGTCGTCCTCAAGCTGACGAAACAGACACGCAAGGAACTTGGGCTGCCTCTTTCCCCTGGACCATGATCTTTTCCGAAAACCGGATTCCACTTTTCGTGATCATGGTCTAGCCGCCGGAAAACCGCCATCTTCATGCCCGGTTCATATTGGAACCTTAAGCTTGGTGAATGGTTTGCTGGCGAAGGGGTTCGCCCGTAAAGGGACTGTGCCGGGCGGCGGCAATTACGGACCGGAGAGTTTGGCTACAATGCTGCGCACCATCTTCTGCCTTTCGGCACTCGCCGCCGGACTGGTGTCTTCCGGCGTGTTCGCCGCGCCGGGTGAGGAAGGAGCACGAACCCGCACCGCCAATTCCGGCGGGATCCTTCTCGCCCAGGACGGCAATCTCGATATCTATTACGACGCCAGGGGCAACCGCGTCATCGTCGATGCCGACACCGGCAAGGTCATCGCCATCCAGCCGCCGCAGACCAGGCTCGACCGCCGTGCGCTGCGCCGCCAGTTGCGGATGCAGCAGCTCGGGCGCGCGCCGGTCGAGGACGAGGACCGCTACTATCTCGACGATCCCGAGGACATGGCCCGCTTCCGCCGCAAGCAGCTGGAAGAGGAAGGCACGGTCATCCCGCCGCCGGTCGACGAAAACGATCCCTATGGCGACAATTCGGATCAGGTCTTTCCGGACGCGCCCCGGGACGAGGGGACCTACGGCAACACTTATCCGGACGAGCCCCAGCCTGATCAACCGGACGGCATCAAGCGCCAGCCGCTCGACGAGGCTTCGATAGATCCGGTCCAGCCGGCGGCACCGGGCGACGAGGCAGCGCTGCCGCCGAAGGTTGACGGCAAGACGGTCGTCGATCCGTCGCTTTCGCTCGGCACACGTCAGGATGTGGCGGCCTTGCAGGTCCTGCTCGATCGTGCCGGCGCCTCGCCCGGCGTCATCGACGGGCGATTCGGCTCCAATGTCGATAAGGCTGTAGCCGCCTACAACGAGATCACTGGCAGCAATCTCAAGTCGACCGATGCGGTCGGCATCCAGGCAGCGCTCGCGCAATCCGGCGGCGATGCCTTCGCCAACTACACGATCACGGCCGAGGACGCGGCCGGTCCCTATGTCGCCTCGATACCGGAAGACTACAGCCAGAAGGCGCAGCTCGACCGCATGGGCTACACTTCGGTGACCGAAGCGCTGGCGGAGCGCTTCCACATGGACGAGAATTATCTCAAGGCGCTCAATCCGGAGGCCAACTTCAACCGCCCCGGCACCATTATCAAGGTCGCCAATTTCGGCAGGCTGGTGTCGACGCCTGTTGCGCGCATCGTTGCGGACAAGGGCAAGAAAGAAGTGTTCGCCTATGACGCGGCGGGCAAGCTGGTGGCAGCCTATCCGGCCACGATCGGTTCTTCGGACACGCCGTCACCCTCCGGCATCCACACGGTATCGCGGGTCGCGCTCGACCCCAACTACACCTACAATCCGAGCATCAATTTCAAGCAGGGGCAGAACGACAAGATCCTGACCATCCCGCCGGGCCCGAATGGCCCGGTCGGCTCGGTGTGGATCGCGCTGGACAAGCCGACCTACGGCATCCACGGTACGCCCGACCCGTCCAAGATCGGCAAGACCGAAAGCCATGGCTGCGTGCGCCTGACCAACTGGGACGCGCGCGAACTGGCCAGGCTCGTCTCGCCGGGCGTAACGGTCGAGTTCGTCGGCGGATCTTCAGCCGATGACCTCGCGCAGCAGTGAGCCGCGCAGCGCGGTGGCGTAGATCAGTTGCACCACCAGCATGAAGCCGACGCTGAGCAAGGGGCTTATCAAACTAAGTGCCGCGCCTATCGCCCACAGCATCTGCGCCTTGACGATGCGCTGGTAGACGGTGCGGGTCGTTTCCGCATCGACGCCTTCGGCAAGAAAACCGTTCTTCACCGCATAGTGCCAGCTGGCGAACAGCGTCGTGCCGAGCATCAGCAGGTTCAGCCGGTAGACCAGTACCGCTGTCCTGAATTCGAGGAAGTCGGCCAGAAGGTCGGTCGAGAACGGCAGCAAGGCGATGAAGGCGAGAAAGCAGAGGTTGAGCGTCGCAAGCCGCCGGTCGGATCTGGCGATCAGCCCGTGCTGCGCCTGCTGGCCGAACCAGAAGATGGTCAGTGTCAGGAAGCTCAGCGCTAGGTCAGAAAACGCGGCGCCAGCGCCGCGATGGCGGAAAGCAGCTCGGCCTCGGAATGGACCGCCTCGTGCGCCGGCACCCTGATCTCGAGCACGATCAAGGTGAGCGCGATGGCGAAGACACCGTCGGTGATGCCGACGACACGCCCGCGTGCCTCGGCCGACGGTTCGAGCGGTCGTTTCATCAGGCTTCCCCTTTTGCTTGCGGCTCTCCCGCAAAGACTTAACACGACATCCGGACATTGCACGCCGATCGGAGCGAGCCTGCCCATGCGGGCAGGTCACGGCTGGTTTCAACGAGAACGGCCCGCTGGCCGGTTGTTGCGGCCGTACCGGAGGTCTAAGCAAGCCCATATGAAGTCGCCAAGCGAAGCTGCCGCCATCCCCCTGACGGGCGCCATTGCAAACGGAACGTTCTGTCCGCAATCGCGGCGCAGGTTCGTGCTGATCGCCGCGATCCTGGCGTCGGCGCTCGGCTTCATCGACGGCTCGATCCTGGCCATCGCTACCCCGGCGATACGCGTCGACCTCGGTGCCAGCCTCGCCGAGGCACAATGGATTTCCAACGCCTACGCGCTGACGCTTTCGGCGCTGATCCTTGCCGGAGGTGCTGCGGGCGACCGATTCGGCCTCCGGCTCGCCTTCGTCGTGGGCATCGCCCTGTTCATTGCCGCGTCTCTCGCTTGCGCGGTGGCGCCCAATGCCGGTGTGCTGATTGCGTTTCGCGCCCTGCAAGGCATCGGCGCCGCAATCATGGTGCCGGGCAGTCTCGCCATCATCGCCAAGGCCTATCCGAAGAAGGAGCGCGGCCGGGCGATCGGCATCTGGGCGGCGGCCTCGGCGCTGACGACGGCGCTTGGCCCGGTGCTGGGCGGGCTGGTGCTTTCGACCTTCGGCGACTGGATCTGGCGGGCGATCTTCGCCATCAACCTGCCGCTCGGACTGCTCTCGATCTATCTTCTCCTGACCAAGGTTCCGGCCGATGCGCCGACGGAGAAGCGAAGCCTCGATCTCGGTGGCGCCGCACTTGCAACGCTGGCATTCGGATCGCTGGCCTACGGGCTGACCTCGATGAGCGCCGAAGGCGGCGGCCATATGTCTGGTCCAAGCATCGCCGCCGGCGTCGTGCTGCTCGTCGTCTTCATCGCCTTCGAACTGCGGCAGCGCGAGCCGATGATCGATCTCAACCTGTTTCGCATCGGCGCCTTCGCCGGCGCCAATGTCGCGACCTTCTTCCTCTATTTCGCCCTGTCGGCCAATCTGTTCTATCTGCCAATGCTGCTGATCGCCGGCTGGGGGCTGAGCACGGCCGAGGTCGGCTTCATCTTCCTGCCGCTGTCGGCGTCGATCGCGCTGTTGTCGGGACCGGTCGGCCAGTGGTCCGACCGAATCGGCCCGCGCTTTCCGATCGCCGGCGGCAGTGTGGTCGTTGCCTTCGCCTTTGCCGGGCTTGCGCTGCTCGCCCATGCCGGCATCCATAATTTCTGGACCGGCGTGTTTCCGCTGATGGCGCTGATGGGGCTCGGCATGGCGCTGGTCGTGTCGCCGCTGTCGACCGCGATCATGACGGCGGTCGAGGACAAGGACACCGGTGCGGCATCGGGGATAAACAACGCTGTCTCGCGCATTGGCGGCCTGATCGCGGTGGCGGCGATGGGGTCGCTGGCTGCCTGGGTCTATTCGACGATGCTGGACACCAGCGTCAGGCCGGGCATTCCGGGTTTCGGCGAACCGGCATCGGCAGGGCTAGCGCCCGAACTCGATGCAACCAGGCTCGCCGCCAGCGACGCGGCCTTCGCGGCCGTCGCCTGGGTCACCGCGCTGCTTTGCCTGCTTGCGGCGGTCATTGCCTGGATGACTGTTTCGGGACGGGCAATACCATGCTTGCGCGGCACGGACGAACAGCCGGACTGATCCGGCGCGCAACTGATTCGGAACGCAGATCTACCCTTCGACCTTGGCGCTGGCGACCTTCAGCGGATTGTTGTCTTCCTGCTTGAGCAGGTCGTCGATGCGCTCGCGTTCACGCTTGAAGGCAACGAGGTCGTCGCCCTTCAGCACCTTGCCGACCGGCAGGCGGACGCGCATCGGGTCGACCTTGGTGCCATTGACGATCAGCTCGTAATGAAGATGCGGACCTGTGGCGAGGCCGGTCTGGCCGAGAAAGCCGATGGTCTGGCCCTGGCGGACATGGACGCCCGGCTCCATGCCTTTGGCAAAGGCGCTCTGGTGATTGTAGGACGTCTCGTAGCCATTGGCATGGCGGATGATGATCTGCTTGCCGTAGCCACCGGCCCAGCCGGCCTTCTCGATGACGCCGTTGCCGGCGGCGATGATCGGCGTACCGATCGGGGCTGCCCAGTCGACGCCGGTATGCATACGGACATAGCCGAGGATCGGGTGGCGGCGCGCGCCGAAGCCGGAGCGGAATTTTCCGGCCGGCAGCGGATTGCGCAACAGGAACTGCTGGGCGCTCGAGCCGTCCTGATCGAAATAGTCGCTGCTGCCGTCCTGCATCTGGAAGCGGTAGAAATTGCGCGTCTGCCCACCGAAGGTCGCCGAGACGTAAAGCAGTTGGGATTCGTCGGAAGCCTGGTCGTCGCCGTCCGGTTGCGAAAACAGGACGTCGATACGGTCCGCGGGGCTCAGCCGTGACTGGAAGTCGACGCCGGAAGCCAGCAGCCGGACCAACTGCTGGGTCAGCTTTTTCGACATGCCGTAGGAATAGGCCGCACGGTAGATGCCGTCATAGACGTTCGGCAGGTTGCCGCGCACCACCACCGGCGGCGAATCGTCGAATGCCGTCAGCAATTCGGGATTGGGCTCTGGCTCCTGCGCCGGCACATACTGGCCGCGATCGTCGAGCGCGATGGTGACGATGTGCTGGGTCCGATCGTAAACGCTGGTGCGAACCACCTTGGCCGCATCGCCATGGATCTCGAGCCCGACGCGCAGCACGGTTCCGGCCTTCAGCGCCGGCGCGTTCAAGAGCTTGCCGATCGCCTCGGCCATGCCGGTGGCGTCCGGGCCGGTATAGCCCGAATCAGCGAAGGCCTCTGTGATGTCGAGATCCTTGGTGAAGGGGATGATTTCCTCGGCGAATGCCGGCGTCTGATCGTCGGCGACGACCCGCGGCGACACCGAGACATTCTCCGGCACGATTTTGACGTCATAGGACCCGGCCATCGATTCGGCGAAGGCGTCGCCGAACCGCTGCGGGTCGACATAATGCAGCGAGGCCACCTGAATGGCGCCGTCGCTGAGGTCCGTGCCGGCCTCGCGCACGACCTTTTCCACCTCGTCGGCGGAGAGGTCGCTCTTTTCGTCGAAGGATGCCGTCTCGATCGGGAAATCGATCGTCTTCAGGCTCATCTCGCTTTCAACCTTGGCGCCATAGATCTGGCCGGCGGTGGCGGCGGTCGCCGGCTGGCCGGCATTGTCGTCGCCGTCGTTGCCGAACACCTGCATCGGGTCGAAAGGCGGGTAGGAGCGATTGGTGGTGTGGCCGGCGGCAAGCGCCATCTTGATCTGCACGAAAGGCATGGTGTGGATGACGTCGCGGTCGCCGACCTTCGTCACCATCGACACTTCCATGCGCCGACGGTCCTTGGCCTTGGCGATCTGGCGCAGCGCCACCAGCCTGGTCGTCTTGGCGATTTCGCCTGAATCGCCGCCGTTTCCGAGCTGGGCCAGTTCGGCGATCTCGGGCGGCGTCGCCAATTGCTGGCGGCCGTCAAGCGCCGCGAACAGCGCCACGCCCATCAGCACGCTCGAGGTCACGCCGGTAAGAAAGGTGCCAGACAGCCAACGCGCCGAAACCTCGCGCCGGTCGGGCGGGCCGCTACGGCCATCCGCGATCAGCGGCGGCTCATTGCCGAGTTCGGCTATGACATCTTCCGTATCAGGCATCCAGAAAGGCTGCTTCTTCCCCGGGCGGAACGGCTTGTCGTTTTTGTTGTGCGCATGACATTTGCCTGTCACGGCGGTTTAAGTCAACGAAACGCCAAGCCCTGGCGGAAATCCCCAACCACGCGTCTCTCTTATAGTGGTCTTCCCACTGTCTCTTATAAGCGGGCACTGCGCGGGGTGCGCAGGCGCCTCACTCGTTGGCTTCGGTGTCGATCCGCAATGCGGCGGCAATAGGGCTCCTGCGTGGCGGGGCTTCGTCGTCCCGCATGCCGTTAGGGCAGTCGGCTATCAAAAAACGGCGCCGAAATTTTCGTCGCAAAAAATTCAAAAAAGTTCGAAATCGCTGTTGACACTTTGGACGCCCCCCGACTATATACGCCTCAACAACGAGGGCGGCGCGCCGCTGGCGACGAAGAAGTTCGCTTCTAAATCTGCCCTCCGCGAAAATCAAGAGAGCCGCGTAAGCGACACTCAACAGGCCCCGAAGCCAAAAGCGTAACGGGCCACGACACCGCGTCTGCGATGTCTGTTCTTTGAAAACTGAATATTGAAGAAAGAGAAACGTGG
>NZ_JBWLUZ010000016.1:0-17500 GCF_057784325.1 Mesorhizobium sp. CNPSo 4689 | reverse complement strand
TGGGGAAACCCACCTAAGGTACTTGGAAAATCAGAGCAGCAGGGCAACTTGCTGCTGTGGTTTCCAAGTATCGATAATAGGTAACTTATCCTGAATACATAGGGATAAAGTGGCGAACGCGGGGAACTGAAACATCTAAGTACCCGTAGGAAAGGACATCAACCGAGACTCCGGAAGTAGTGGCGAGCGAACCCGGACCAGGCCAGTGGCGATGATGAGACAAGCGGAACCTTCTGGAAAGTAGGGCCATAGTGGGTGACAGCCCCGTACGCGTAATGCAAATCATCGTCCTCGAGTAAGGCGGGACACGTGAAATCCTGTCTGAAATTGGGGGGACCACCCTCCAAGCCTAAGTACTCGTGCATGACCGATAGCGAACTAGTACCGTGAGGGAAAGGTGAAAAGCACCCCGACAAGGGGAGTGAAAGAGTACCTGAAACCGATTGCCTACAAACAGTGGGAGCCCGCAAGGGTCACCACGTACCTTTTGTATAATGGGTCAGCGACTTAGTGTGACGAGCAAGCTTAAACCGATAGGTGTAGGCGTAGCGAAAGCGAGTCTGAATAGGGCGTTCAGTTCGTCGCATTAGACCCGAAACCGAGTGATCTAGCCATGAGCAGGTTGAAGGTAAGGTAACACTTACTGGAGGACCGAACCCATAACTGTTGCAATAGTTCGGGATGACTTGTGGCTAGGGGTGAAAGGCCAATCAAACTCGGAAATAGCTGGTTCTCCGCGAAATCTATTTAGGTAGAGCGTCGACCGAATACCCCAGGGGGTAGAGCACTGGATGGGCTAGGGGTCCTCACCGGATTACCAAACCTAACCAAACTCCGAATACCTGGGAGTACTAGTCGGCAGACACACGGCGGGTGCTAACGTCCGTCGTGAAAAGGGAAACAACCCTGACCTACAGCTAAGGTCCCCAAGTTATGGCTAAGTGGGAAAGGATGTGAGGATCCCAAAACAACCAGGATGTTGGCTTAGAAGCAGCCATCATTTAAAGAAAGCGTAACAGCTCACTGGTCTAAATAAGGGTCTTTGCGCCGAAAATGTAACGGGGCTAAAGCCATACACCGAAGCTTAGGGTTCGTAGCAATACGAGCGGTAGCGGAGCGTTCTGTAAGCTGATGAAGCCGTACCCGTGAGGGGCGGTGGAGGTATCAGAAGTGCGAATGCTGACATGAGTAACGTAAGGGGAGTGAGAGACTCCCCCGCCGAAAGACCAAGGGTTCCTGCTTAAAGTTAATCTGAGCAGGGTTAGCCGGCCCCTAAGACGAGGCGGAAACGCGTAGTCGATGGGAACCACGTTAATATTCGTGGGCCTGGAGGTAGTGACGGATCATTGAGGTAGTCCAATCTTATCGGATTGAAAGGGCTGCTGCGTGGTTCCAGGAAATAGCTCCTCCTTATAGACCGTACCCGAAACCGACACTGGTGGTCTGGTAGAGTATACCAAGGCGCTTGAGAGAACTATGCTGAAGGAACTCGGCAAATTGCACGCGTAACTTCGGAAGAAGCGTGACCCTTTTCTGCGCAAGCAGAGGAGGGTGGCACAGACCAGGGGGTAGCGACTGTTTATCAAAAACACAGGGCTCTGCGAAGTCGCAAGACGACGTATAGGGTCTGACGCCTGCCCGGTGCTGGAAGGTTAAGAGGAGGGGTGCAAGCTCTGAATCGAAGCCCCAGTAAACGGCGGCCGTAACTATAACGGTCCTAAGGTAGCGAAATTCCTTGTCGGGTAAGTTCCGACCTGCACGAATGGCGTAACGACTTCCCCGCTGTCTCCAGCATAGACTCAGTGAAATTGAATTCCCCGTGAAGATGCGGGGTTCCTGCGGTTAGACGGAAAGACCCCGTGCACCTTTACTATAGCTTTACATTGGCATTCGTAGTGGCATGTGTAGGATAGGTGGTAGGCTTTGAAACCTGGGCGCCAGCTCAGGTGGAGCCACCCTTGAAATACCACCCTTATTACTATGGATGTCTAACCGCGGCCCGTTATCCGGGTCCGGGACAATGTATGGTGGGTAGTTTGACTGGGGCGGTCGCCTCCTAAAGAGTAACGGAGGCGCGCGATGGTGGGCTCAGAACGGTCGGAAATCGTTCGCTGAGTGCAATGGCATAAGCCTGCCTGACTGCGAGACTGACAAGTCGAGCAGAGACGAAAGTCGGTCATAGTGATCCGGTGGTCCCGCGTGGAAGGGCCATCGCTCAACGGATAAAAGGTACGCCGGGGATAACAGGCTGATGACCCCCAAGAGTCCATATCGACGGGGTTGTTTGGCACCTCGATGTCGACTCATCGCATCCTGGGGCTGGAGCAGGTCCCAAGGGTATGGCTGTTCGCCATTTAAAGCGGTACGTGAGTTGGGTTCAGAACGTCGTGAGACAGTTCGGTCCCTATCTGCCGTGGGTGTAGGAATATTGAAAGGATCTGTCCCTAGTACGAGAGGACCGGGATGGACGGATCTCTGGTGGACCTGTTGTGGCGCCAGCCGCATAGCAGGGTAGCTATATCCGGACGGGATAACCGCTGAAGGCATCTAAGCGGGAAACCCACCTTAAAACGAGTATTCCCTGAGAACCGTGGAAGACGACCACGTTGATAGGCCGGGTGTGGAAGAGCGGCAACGCTCGAAGCTTACCGGTACTAATAGTTCGATCGGCTTGATCGTTCTCATTCCTTATGCCCATTGAGGCGACAATCCTGTGGATTGCGCCGAGATGGATGGCACAGAAAACAGCTTCTCGAACAACGTGCGTTTTGCCGACCTGGTGGTTATGGCGGAGCGGCTGCACCCGATCCCATTCCGAACTCGGCCGTGAAACGCTCCAGCGCTGATGGTACTTCGTCTCAAGACGCGGGAGAGTAGGTCGCTGCCAGGTCTGCCAAACGCACGTTGAAAAATCTTCTCCTTACGATTAGGCCCGCCATACGGGATTTTGGGCCGCGCAAGCGGCCCTTTCATTTGGCGGCGCTTGAATCCGGTAAGTTTCGGCTTACTTCTAAGGTTGACGCGGGGTGGAGCAGCCCGGTAGCTCGTCAGGCTCATAACCTGAAGGTCACAGGTTCAAATCCTGTCCCCGCAACCACTTTTGCCGAACAAATCGCCCCATCCTGAAAATCAGGGTGGGGCGTTTTGGTATTGGGGCCTCGTCCCAGTGCGATCAGGGCGGTGATCTCGCCGTACAGATCGATCTGCCAGCCTTCGCCGTCGTGGCGGAGCTCGACCCGAGTGATCAGATTCCGCAGGATCGCGATCGCCTCGTCGCGGATCAAAGGATCATTCAATGCCTTCGCCAGAGCACTCACTTGCTGACGGTAGACTTCGGCGAGGTTCGGGTGGAGACGCACTGGCGACGGGGTGGGCTCGGCGAGGGCTCTCTCAAGATGGGCCTTTTCGGCCTCGAGACCCTCGATCCTTTGGAGGAGTCCGGGAGTTCGTAGACCATCGGCGACGGCGTCATAGATGCCATCGAGCTTGGAGCACACGCTTGTCAGTTCCCGTTCGAGTCGTGCCCGTTGCGCGACGGCGGCATCTCGGCCAGCATTGACCTCCTGATGATAGGCCGAAATGAACGCCTTCACGGCGTCGGGCCGCATCAGCCGATCTCGGATGGAAGCGAGAACGAACTCTTCAAGAACACTACGTTGCAGCCCCTTGCCCTGATTGCAGGTGGCTAACTTGCGGGCATTGCTGCAGGCAAGGTAATCGCGGCCGACCGCGACGACGCTCCCGCCGCAGTGGCCGCAGAAGGCGCGTCCCGTCAGAATGTGTGGCGCTCGGCGCTGCTCCCAAAAGCGACGGCTCTCCCGGATAGCCTCGACCTTCGGGTCGGTGTCGATTGCCTGCTGGCGTACCTTGACCATTTGCCATAGTGCGTCATCGACGATTCGCAGATACGGTACGTCCTCGACGACCCAGCTGTCGGATGGATTGTGGCGCGATACGCGCCGGCCGGTCCTCGGGTCCTTCACATACCGCAGGCGGTTCCAGACAAGGCGCCCAACATAGAGCTCGTTGTTGAGAAGACCGGTGCCGCGAATGCGGTGACCGCGGATCGCGGTGTCCCGCCACAACGCACCGCGCGGCCCCGGCACGCCTTCCTCGTTGAGTCGACGGGCAATCGCCTTGGGGGAGCGGCCGGTGGCAAATTCTGCGAAGATCCGCCGAACAACCTCGGCCTCTTGTCGATTGATGCGCCGCCCGCCCCGCTCTTCGCCGGCAACAACGTCGTATCCATAACAAAGCCCGCCGCCGCTTCGTCCAGCGCGGACTCGCCCCTCGAGGCCGCGCCTCGTCTTGTCGGCAAGATCCTTCAGGTAGAGCGCATTCATCGCGCCCTTGAGTCCGATATGCAGATCGCCGATCTCTCCTTCGCCTACGGTTACAAGTTTGACGCCGAGGAACCGAAGGCGTTTGAACAATGCGGCGATATCCTCCTGGTCGCGGCTGAGCCGGTCCAAGGCCTCGGCAAGAACAATATCTATGGTGCCGGATTGCACGCCCTCGAGTAGTTTCTGATAGCCAGGGCGGATCGCAGAGGCGCCGCTGATGGCCCGGTCTTCGAAGACTTCGGCGATGTTCCAGCCCATACGCAAAGCATGGGCACGGCATAGGCGGACCTGATCTTCAATCGAGGCATCGCGTGAAAGCTCAGAGGAGTAACGGGCGTAGATCGCAGCACGGGCCATGATTACCTCTCGGACCGTCCGCCGTCGCGGACTTCCCGCAGAATAGCATTGATGCGGCTGCCGGCCAGTCGCTGATTGGCCCGGACGTAGTGCCGCTCGGTTGTTCTGGGGCTGCGGTGCCCAAGCAGAGGGCGGGCAAAGAGGGCATTTTCGGGAGAAAGTTCGGCCAAAGCCGTTGCGGCGATTGTGCGGAAATCGTGGGGGGCGATGGCGACGCCGAACAACCGTTCGGTCGTGAGGAGAACGCGCGAATAGAGCGTTTCGTAGGCAAGGGGCAGGCCCTTCGATCCCGGCCACAGTCCGGCATGACCCGACGCGCCCGGGCAGCCTGGCCGGACCTGCGCGAGATAGAATTCGAGCCACGGGAGGAGGGCGGGCGACACGACGTAGCGCAGCGGCTGCCCCGTCTTCGTCTCATGCGCGTCGAAAGACAGATGCCACTCCGCCCCGACCCGCCGAAGGTGCCTCCCGATTTCGATCTGCGTCAGATTGCGTCCCCTGACCGGACAGCAGGTGAGAAGGCCGACGATCAGCGTGTCGCGATAGTGGGTGCGCTGGCGGGGAGTCATCGGCATCGATGCTGCGAGACGCTGCAGCTCCTCGAGCGCGCCTTCGAACACCATGCTCGCGGAAAGGATTTCGCGGCGCCGCGGCGCTGAGTGCCCGGCCCAGACCTTGAAGCGGTTGGTGAGATCCCTGAGCCAGCGCCAGTCCTCTTCGGGATGCATCTTCAGGAGTACGCATTTCAGACCGATGAGAGCGGAAGCCGCGCCTCGGGGAGAGAGCGTCTCTTTCAGCATCGTGGCATAGGGCCGAACCCGATCGGGGGTCGCGCGCTGCGGAGGACTGATTTCGGGTTCGAGCCGGCCGGTGGTGCTCAGCCAACCGAGCCAGCGGCCGTAGTGCTTCCTATTGGTGCGCCGGGTGCCGTCCCTCCAATGGCAGGCGGATCCGCAGCCGTCGAGCGGATTGCCTTCCCGAAATAGTCCCTCCCAGGCTGCTCGGTCCCGGGCCGGCCACTCGTCGGGCCGCAGGTGAGTGCCCCTGTACTTCGCGCTCATCGCATGTTCCCCGTTTTCGGGTCGCCGCGCGCCTCCTGGAGCAGTTTATTTATCCGGCGGCTCGCTGCCGGCGTCTCGGTGCCGAGGTAGGATTGGTACGTCGTGTTGATCGACTTGTGGCCAAGCCGCCGGCTGAGGTCGTGAAGCATCTCGGGCGCCCGCTCGGCGACGATCTTGCCGATGATGTGCCGGTAGAGATGCGGGCTCAGCCTGATCCCGGCGTGCTCGAGCAGCGGCTTGGAAACCGCCTCCCGCATCGCGCTGTAGCAACGCGCGTCGCCATCTGCGCCAGGAAAGAGGTACGGACCCTCGGCGCCCTCCAGCATGCCACGATGCTTACTGAGAAAGCTATCGAGCAGACGGATCGTCTCGTCGGGAAGTTCCAGTTCGAGCGCGCTGCGGCCCTTCATCTCGTCGCCGGTGAAGGTCACGAACACGCGCCCGCCGCGGCGCTCGACGTTGCGGTCGAGCCTGAGGCGACACAAATTCTTGACGCGGAGGCCGGTGAAGATCAGCAGCGAGATGGCCAGTGCCCGTTCGATGCCCTTGGCACGGCGCAGCGGGTTCCTGATGGCCATGGCGCGTGCGAACTCCTCCTCCGGAAAGCGGAGCAGGCGCTGGACGACGGCTTCGTCGTCGAACTGCGCAAGGCGGCTGCGGTTGCGCTGACCCATCGAGTTGCCGTTCGGCGGGGCAAGGCGGTCGACCAGTCTCTCCATTGCGTCGATCCGGCCGGCGTCGAGCTTCAGAAAATGCTTGGCGACATTGCGCACCTGAGTTGCCATCTTGTGTACGTATCCGGTGCCGCGATCGGAACCCCGCGGCAGGAAGGGGCGAAGGCCCTCCTTAAGGTTATCTGGCTCGCAAAGGACACGGAGCCCAGTGATATCCTGGACCAGGAGCTTTCCGCTCCTCGCTAGCGCCGAGGCGAGCCGGCGAAAGGTCAGTCGGTACCCTTCCAGAGTAGGGGCGCGCAGCGCCCGTAGCGGTGCATCGACGTCGAGCGGATCGGGGTGAAGCATGCGCGCCTCCCAGGCCGCCACGTCCGCCTGGAAGCTATCTGGGAAGTCTGAGAGCGGCATCATGTACGGTTCGGTCTTGAACGGCGAGGACAGCCTTACCGGCGGCCAGCCGGGAACGTTTCGCTGGCACCAGTTCCAGATGGCGATGGTCTGCTTCAGGATGCCGCGCGGCGACTGCACCAGGCATTCCGCTTCAAGAGCCTTATTGAGCCCAAGCAGGGTATCGGGCCGGATCTCCTCGGGCGCGATTCCGCTTGCCGTGCAGAAGCAGGCGAGCCGGCTGAGGCTCCACCCGTACTCGCGTTTCGGAACCAGCGCGAGGAGCGCTCGCCAGGTCTCGTCCGGAGTGATCTCGCGAGTGATCCAGCGGCGCTTGGGGCCAAAGCGCTCGACAGCTGCAACGACCAGCGACCGAATGTTGGCCAACCGCTTTTGAGTGACGTCGAGCAAGACAGGGGAAATCGTTGCAAGCATCGCCCGCACTTGGGCTGCGGTCGCCGGCGTCGCGGCCAGATCTACCGAACCTTTCGTTTCCAGCACCCGAAAAGCGGAGAGCGTGTCGCGCCGCCTGTTGCCGGTCAGGTCCAGATCGGCGCGCGTCCGCACCTCGGCGAGCGACGGCGGCCGGGTGCTGCTGAACACTTCCGAGTCAGGGGTGGCGATGGGTATCTGAATGTTCATCGGGAAACTCCTTTCCGGTCAGAAAAAGTCTCGGGTGGACAATGCTGGTCACCTGGTCGTTTTCGGGTAACCATACCACAACCTTCTCCGCTCAATCTGAGGGGCATCAGGTCACTATGCATGTAATTACAAGAACTTATCTGGACAGTCGTGGACACTGGCGGTCATCCAAAACGCCTGCTGCGGATGTACCGCTCGAGGTCATCGGGATGGACCCGGATGAGCCGGCCGTCGCGGATCACCGCAATCTGTCCGTCGGCAATCCTGCGCCGCATAGTCTTGATGGAGCAGCCGAGAGCCTCGGCAGTTTCCTGCAAGGTAAGCAGACGCCGGGGCAAGTGAGAATCCCTCATGCAGAGCCGTCCTCTTCATCGTTGGGGGGCTTAGGCCTCGCGTCGCGAGCCGCGATGCGAGCGAGGAGGCGTGCCAGCTCGAAAATGTGCTGATCGGAAGGACAAACGGAGCCAACCGCGGGCGAACCTGCCCCCACTGGCCTCCTTACCGAGTCTCTCCTGACGGTCCGCGCCATTCTGCGCCCTGATGTTGGAGCCGCCCACCGTGGGTGACTCTCACTGACCACACCTGGCACAAACTGGCCGTCTAGGGACGGACCCATAATTTGCATGGGCCAAATTCGAAGGTAAGCTCAATCCGGTGAGAGCAGAGCTGCTAAAGCATCCTTTGCTGATCGGCCGGACTCCAGACCGGTTCCGGTACGGGCGTCACCGGTTAATCGGAGGGCGGATCGGCCCTGTCCTGGACGATCTTCTTCCGCCGTGCTGGACGAGGCGCTCCCAACGCCGCGAAAGCGCCTTCGGCGTCGTCTCGGTATACAACGCAACGGGAGCCAGCACTTCGACTGCAAAGCGGATGAACAGGCTGTTGATTGAATAGGACAACTCGTGCTCCGCGATTGATTGGCCTGTCCACCTCACGAAGCTTTCGGCAAGTATCTCCATTGCCGCGTCAAGCTTCGACCTATGCCGCCGGCCGCGCCGGACCTGCTTACCGTGAAAGGTCGCCAGATGCCGTGCCATGGCGCGAATTTCGCCTCGTTCCTCCTCCGACAGTCCCTCCCACGCCAGCGTGCGGAGAGAAGGGTCTCCTTTCCGCCCCATCCGTTGCCAGCGTAACGCCCAGCGCGACCGGATCAGCGCGTTGAGCTCGGCGCCCAGATCCGCATCCTGGCGCGCCACCGCCAAGGGGTGGTCGGCCTGTATTAGACGACGGAAGCCGTCTCGCAATGCCTTGTGCGGCGGATCGTTCGCCCCAGGCTCATGCCAGAGCGCGGACTCCTCGCTCCCGTCGATGGCGAGACCAACAGCGTGCACGATCTCCAACAGCGCTCGTTCGACAGCACCACGCTCCGCTGTCTTGCTGCCGCGGGCGGCACGGCCAAGCAATTTCATGATCCGATCAAGTCGATCGGGTAGATAGGCGGATAAGCTGCTCTGACGCACTGGTCACGTTCCTGCCTTACCGTCGGATTCACCGGCCATGCTATCTCAACCGAGGTGGCGTGGGCTTCCTCGTTGCCTTTGGCCCTTTCTGTCCGAGTGATAGATAGGTAGCCTGTGGTTCGGAATCGTGCCCAGCGGCGAGCTCTCAGTGCCAGCAGAACGCATTTGTCGAAACCGTGGGAGTTCGACTTGATACCGACGACCCTGCCGGATGCCATGAGGAACCTGAGTGCAAATTCCGAGGCATGCCGCCCCCTGGATTCCGAAATGATGCCGCCCCCCCCCTAATTCCGAGAAATAGTGGATGAATAGTGATGCGATGCTGTGCGGCAAACCTGTGCTCGTGTTGGGGGCAGCCGGCATAGTGGTGAACATCAGCGCTAGCTCGAGGTGGCCATGAATCCGACCCTAAGGCAATCACGTCAACTTGCCCGCCGTTCGATGCCTTCTGAACGGGCTTGGCAATTGTTGCGAGCGCTTCAAAGCCGGAGAAGATAACAGGGCGAATCGGTGCGGAATGGTCACCTCCCAGCCTATCTAGGGGCTCTGCCCAAGCTATCTTCTTTTGTTCAAACCCTCACGGTCGAAATGCAGACTGAACGTGTCCTGCAATTTGCCGAGGGTACCGTCCTTCCGAAATCGCGTCCCATGTACGACGAAGTTGACACTATTGTGGGAAGCGTAAAGGGAAATACCTGATACGGAAAGCCGAAGAAGGCGGCCGCGGATTTCGGTTGTCACAATGTGCAATTGCTCCAGATATGGGTCCTGAGCTTTCTCTCAAATCAATATGGATGCTGATCGACGGACGACACGCGGGGTCTGCGGCACATCATGCATGCCCCATCGGTATTGGGACGGGATAAGTCTGTGGACATTCAACGCTTCATGCTGGGGGCAGTAGATAGCAGCTCGACGGGCACCAGGCTCAGGAATTGCTGTTACGGACATTTCCGGTACTCTGGTAGGAGCAGCACCTCAGGCTCCTAGGCTGAAGGTCATAGGTCATCTCCTCTCCGAAGGGCGGCTGCCGTTTTGCTTTCTGCGGTCACAGGTGGCGACGAAGTTTGAGGGTAGAAAGCCAGATGTCGCGGAGCTTGGAGAATGTCTGGCGCGCCATCGTGGATAATGCGCTCCGCAATAGGACGCTGGCCGCAACGTCCTAACTGTCCTAACTAAATTGTCGCTTCGCCCTTGCGAGAATCTCTCTCGATCGGGCTACATCGGCGTTGCTGGCACCGGGGAGTTCCAGCAGCAATGCCGCGATCGCGGTCCGATCGTCAGACGGACGGTCGGTTTGCCTGCGCAATTGTGCCAGATCGTTCAGGGCGCGAAGCTCGAGCATCTTCGCATCCTGGCTACGGGCGATTTTTACGGCGCATTCAAGCGCCTCAATGGCGGCCTTGGGTGCACTCCCGGACTGTAGCAGGAGAGCTGCTTTGATCCGGTGGAGTTCAGCGTCAAAGAAATGTACGTTTACGGACATGGTGCTGTTGACCGCATCGTTGATATGGCAGAGCCCCTCGCCTGGCTTCCCCGCTTTGCCACAGGCGTCGGCGAGAAGGCCGAGCCCATAGCCACGAAACAGCTCGGCGCCTGTTGCACTATACGCCTCAATTCCCTCTTTCAGCACGACAATGCCTGCGCCGGTTGAGCCTCGCTGGGCGAGGGCCCAGCCCCGAAGAATGGTACCCCAGGACACCCAGTACGAAAGGCTGTTCTCGGTTGCTATCGCAAGGGTCCTCGTCGCAAGCTCCTCCGTAGTTTCTGGCTGGTCGAGACCCTGATAGACAGCAGCCGACATGCAAAGTGCGTAAGCGAGGCTAAGCGGATGCGCGAGCGTTTCTGCCAGACGGATTGCTTCGCAGCTTCGCTCTACTGCATACTCGGAGTTGCCCACGCACCATTCGAGCCAGGCCAGATTGGCAAGTCCGGCAACTCCTGCATCGGATCCATATGCAACGACGTTTCGGCGCGACAACGCCGGATCGTAGTCGCCGATGGCGGCCTCAAGCTGCGTTCTACTTGCTGTGAGTTCCCCGAGGCAAAAGAGGCACCAGCCGAGAGCGCGACGAGCTTCGACGCGAATTGAAGGATCACTACCCTGGTCTGCCAACTCGAGTAGTTGTTCACCGATTTCTCGAGCCGCCTGGAGAGGCCCTCGCACCTGGTAATACGACTGCAAACCTCGAAGGGCCGCCGCAAGCTGGGTGGGGGTCCCGATAGTCTGGCAGAGCAGGCGCGCCCGTCCGTAGATGTGCTCCGCCTCCGAAGCGGCCCAACCCCTAACCGCGGTCAGTGCAGTGCCAAGCTCGATCAGGAGCGAAGCCTCCTGCCCCTCGCGCTCGCGCGAGGAAGGAAGACTACCGACCGCAGCCAATGCTTTTCGGAAGTGCGCTTCTGCTTCGAGGTTCGTGTGGCGGCTCAACGCTCGTTCGCCGGCCGTCTGCCAGTAGTTTATTGCGCGCTCCGTATCGCCGGCGAGGTTGAGATGCCCAGCGATTAGCTCCGGTTGCCGCTCCGCGAATTCCGGGAACTGAACGATTAGCGCCTCCGCAGCGCGCAGATGATACCGACGCCGCGAACTCCGAAGCAATGACTGGTAGGCTGCTTCCTGGATGAGGGCATGCTTGAAAACGTATGAAGTCTTGGGTGGGATACCACGCTGGAAGAGAATCTCACGTTCCACCAGATGCGACAGAGCGCCCATAAGCTCGTCTTCAGACGTCAACGTGACTGCCTTCAGCAACTCGAACGGAAATTCGCGGCCAAGTGTTGCGGCGATCTGCGCCGTCGCTTTGATGGAATCCAGCCGGTCCAGCCGAGCCACTAGGGAGTCACGCAGCGTAACGGGAATGGCAGCTTCGTTGAGAATGGACGGACTCTTGGCGCTATCGTCGACCTGGGCAGTTTCGATAACGCCCTTGGTCAATTCCTCCACGAACAGCGGCACGCCGTCAGCCCGTTCAATCAGCTGCCTGCGCAACGTTGGTGACAGCTCGGTGCCGCCGCTCAGATTGGCAATGATCTCGTCGGTCTCTCCAGAGGAGAGGCGCGAGAGCGTAACCCACATCACGTACGGATAATCCACCCAAGCTGGACGGAACTCCTGGCGGAATGTCAGGAGGAGAAACAAATTGGCAGTTGGAACCATCTGAAGAAGTTGCCTGATGACGTCGAGCGTCGAAGGATCGGCCCAATGGAGATCCTCGACGATAAGAATAAGCGGGCGGCCCTCCTTCTCTTGAAGCAATAGAGCCAGCAAAACTTCAATTGTCCTCTCCCGCCGCCTTTGAGGAAGCAGATTTGTTGTGTCCATCCCGGCGGGAACCGGGAGCGACAGGAGAGAGGCAATTAGAGGCAGCGATTCTTCGACGCGAATTGGCGATTGCCTTAATGAAGTCAGAAGCTTCGCCAGTCTTTCGGTCGCACTGTCGGACGAGGTAAACCCAAGGTGCCTATGCAGCAAATCAATGATCGGGAGGAACGCGCTGTCGGACGAATGCGGCACGCAGTTACACGTAAGCACGGAATGCTCATCGGCTATGCCGGCGTGAAAAGCGTGTACGAGGCGTGACTTGCCGATCCCCGGGTCGCCGCAAATCAGTGCCACTTGGCCGTTTCCCTGCTGCACGCGCTCCCAACCTTCCCTGAGATGTGCCATCTCGCGCGTGCGTCCAATGAGGGGAGTAAGCGTCCGAAGTTCGAATGCATCCTGCGACGTGAAGGCCGATTCAGCCAATGGCACATAGACTCTAATCGGACGCGAAATACCCTTGAGGTGGCGCTCTCCCAGAACGCGACAGTCAATTCGATGCTTGATCAGAGCGTATGTGACATCACTGATGAGTACCGTCTGGGGCGCCGCGAGCCCTTGCAGACGAGCTGCCACATTTGGAGTTTCGCCAACGATAGTGTGGATCTCCCGGTCCGAACCGCTCGGGAGATCACCAGCAACCACCAGTCCAGTATGGATGCCGATGTGAACCTGCAGGCCGGCACCGGCCAGATCGACCATTTCAGAGCTGCGCCGCTGGAAATGCGAGATGATCTGAATCGCGGCGCGCACTGCCATCACGGCATCGTCGTCACTTGCACGAGGATAGCCGAAGTAGATGAGAAGACCGTCCCCCAGGTAGGAAGCTATCCACCCGCCGCAACTGCGGACCACCTCATCACAGGTGCGTCGATAGGCTGCAAAAAGGTCGCGGAGGTCCTCCGGGTCGAGTTGCTCCGATAGCGCAGTTGACCCGACGAGGTCACAAAAGACGACGGTGATCTGCCTGCGCTCTCCGTATGCCATCTCGGCGTCGTCGGACAGAGGTGCGTTCGTCAGCGGCGCTGCGCAGTTGCCGCAGAACCGCTGACCGACTCCGTTCTCGAATCGACACCGAGGACAGCGCATATGGAGCGTCTCCACCTTGTACACCTGTGAGTGTACGTCCCGACAAAGCGTTCCGGGGCCGGGGTTATTGTAACCTTAAGCGAGCGTCGAATCTTTGTTGGACAACGATGTGGGCCCAACCAGTCGGCGGCATAATAGCCGCGCCGGCTTGTGTTAGAAACCGATTTGACCGGCTCCGACCGGGCTCTGGAGTGTGCCCCCGGCTGGCGGGTCGAACTCGGCGAGCGCTCTCTCCGGGACACCCCATCCCGGGCGCTTGCGCGCCCGCCGGTTGGATTTCTGGAAAGGAGATGGTACCTTGGCTGAGGGAGGCGTTGAAATGCAACCCGCATTAAAGTCACCGCTAAGCGTAACATTGTTAATTACTCAAACCTGCAATCTTGAGTGCAAGCATTGTTATGCAGATTGCCAGGCCAACGAAGCGTCTGCTGAGCTCAATACTCACGAGTGGCAAAGATTCTTGGATTACTTGGTCGACAATAATTTTATCTCCGTCTATTTCGAGGGTGGCGAGCCCCTTTTCCGTGAAGATTTTCTTGAGATTTTGGCATACTGCGCTCGCCGCGTGATGACCATGTTGCGAAGCAACGGAACACTTATTGATCGCGAAATGTCGCATCGCCTCAAGCAGGTCGGCGTTGGGCGTGTGCTCATCGACATAATGGGAGCAACAGCCGAGACCCACGATTATTTTACCGGAGTTAGCGGGAGCTTCCAGAAAGCCTGCGAAGCGGTTCGCTACTTGGTCGAAGCCGGCATCGAAACTGATGTACTCACGATCCTGAATCGAAGAAATATGCATGAACTGCAGGATTTCCTCGAGCTTGCCCACGAGCTTGGTGTCCCCCGGGCCGGGATTCTGCGCCTCTATCCGCTTGGCCGAGCCAAGTCCCGCTGGGCTGAGTTTGCAATGTCCCTGCAGGAGCAGATGGCAGTGCTGACCTCGCTTGCACCACCGCCCGGACTTACCGTGATGAAGTCGTGGCATCCGACAGACCGGAATTGCTGTTGGCAGGCCGCTGCGGTTGACCCATTCGGCCGATCGATTGGCTGCGCTTACCTGCGCGAATACGTCGACTACGGCAACGTTCGCGAAATGCCGTTCCTCGACACGTGGGAGCATTCTCTCTACAAGGAACTGCGCTCCGGTGTGGTTGAAAAGTCGTGCCCGGATTGCGATGCCACGCAAGGAACGCGCGGGGGATGCCGGTCGGCGGCCTACGCCTTTCATGGCCGCTGGCGGGCACCTGATCCGTTCTGCTCGACATTGAATGACGGAGTCGACTTACGTGTCTTACCGTCGCGTCTCCTATCGAAAGGTCGCAAGCCTACGTATTCGCCCCGTTGAGGAGATGGGTGTTTGCGTCGTATTCACGCCCGCGAACCCGAAGCTGTACACCCTCAATTGGTCTGCGTGGCTCATTATGGAATTGTGCGACGACGGACGAAGTTGGAGATCCCTGGAGCGTGCCTATTTTGCCGCGCTGGAACCTTCGCGCTCGCGCGAAGAGGCACGGGTCGAACTGCGGCGCGGCCTTGAGGATCTCATTCGGCAGGGCGTCATAGAGCTCGTCGAGCTGGCTCAAATCGGGAGCGGAAGAAATAATTTGGTGGCTAAGAGGAGGACTGGCTAGTGGCACGCAATCCAACCATCGAACACGTCAAGCGCCTCGTACATCGGCATGGCATCGCGGCACCACCGGCCGTCCTGCCACTTGTCGCGGAAATTCGCACGCACGGAATTTTGCCGTTGCAACCGTGTGAGCCGGCCATTGGCTACGCGCTGGGTTGTATTATGATTGAATGGACATTTGGCGTCCCCTATGCTCGAGTACCCACATTCCACCAATTTTTGGTAGAAAAAGAGACTTTTATCCGGGACAACGTGGAGAAGGTTCCGGGTGCGAGGTACTTGGGAACCTATTGGTCAGCTTCTGGCGGACAGTATCACTATCGAACGTTTTGGTCGTATGATAAAGAAGACACGATCACTGCTTTGAATAAGGTTATTAAAAGTTCAGACAATCTTAGGACAGAAATCTCGACGCTTCGGTCTTATTGGGCCACTGATCCATCCCGAAAAGAGTTAAAATACCAGCCTGCATCCCTGATTACTGCTGACTATCTGCAAAAATATTCCGAGGAGAATCCGATTGTTGGCATGGGACTGGATATCGGACCCGCACCGGCACAGGCGCGAAAACGACCGAGAAATAAAAAATAGATCACGGACGACTACTCGGGTGCGGGCTCATCAATGCGAAGCCGTGGCCGACCGGCTGCCAGTCCCTAGTAGCAGTAGCCGCGCCCGTCGTCCCCGGCTGATTAGTCCCAGAGGGCCTCAAAGTTCCACACGTTTAACAGTCATCCGCTTTGCTCGAGGCCACAAAAAAATTCCAAAGGGCCGGCCAGCGGAGTTGCGAGGAATATGGCGCACAGCCATGATCACCATAGACGACCAAAACAACGGCGAGATCGCCTTTGGCGCCATCAAGCCGGCCTCGATCCGAGCTATAGCCCTTCGATAATTCACTTCACATGCGCGGATGTGACGAGATGGATGAAGTGACAGGCGATGGCCGCGCCGAACTGCTCGACGACGGATCATCAAGATCACATCCACCTACCACAACGCAACCAGGCTATTCTCTCAAGGCAGTACGGCAGACTTCTTCAACAGCCTACTAGCGGGCACCTCGCTATGCAGACGACGACCATGGCATCCAGAATAACTGCCGGCGTTGAACAATCGAGCTGATTAACCCGATCGCCTCGTTGATGCGGTTGGCGAGACAGGCTACTGGGCCAGAACAAGACCGCTTAGTTGGTCCGTCACGGGAACATTGAAGAGCTTCACGTTCTTCTTCTTGATCGGCTTGCCGTTTTTATCGTGGCCGACAACAATCTCATTAGGTACCAACCTGATCTTAATAGTCTGAACATCATTGCGATATGCAGCCTGGTCAGCGCTGAGCGACAGGGGAACAATCGCTAGGCTCACGGAACCATTGGCCTTTACCTTCCGTTCCACCGAGAAAACCAACTGATAGTCGAGTTGGCCAACTCCGAATTTGGGTGGCCCTTCAACTGCGTCGTCCAATTGCCCGGCAATTCCGAAAAGCCATTTGCCGAACCCAATCCCTTCCGAGATATTTTTCGCCGTCACCTTGTCGCAGACGGTCGTGTCCTTAACGTCGGAATCGAGCAGAAATGTAATGGTCGTTACGGCAGTCTTCTTTCGGCTCACCGAGTTGGAGACGCCAAATGTAGTGGAGCCGCCTTGAAAGGGTATGATAGCCCCTGCCGAAGCATTGGAATCTTCGCCGACCAAAACGTTCAAGTCCATCGTTCCGGTGACGGGCCAACCTTTAAGAGGAAGGTGCTTTCCATGATAGTTGACGATGTAAGTCGCGTAATCGCACTTCAAAGAGTCAACAAAGTCTGCGATGGGGATTGGGACGTATTTCCCTGTTGGTTCTTGAAGCCCGGCGCACCCGGTTGCAATCAGCGGCACGCTTAACGCCGCTGCACAAAATTTGCGTGAAAACATACTGTTTTTCCTCCAAGTCTTCCCCCAGATTCAACACTTGCGCCGCTGTAGTTCGGAGTCAATGCAAGAACACCTATCTCGATGACAGCACCATCGGTAAGCCTTGTTGTGGGGAGCATAGGTGAAATTTCTTTTGGGGAGTCGCATTTGGCGTTATTCTTGTACTTGCGTATCAAGCCGTGCGGGGGAGCGACGCGACGCGCTACCGATCTGGGCTTTTTAACCGGTGCGGTTGAGCTATACGCCTAGAACGAAGAGCAGAGCGACCGGCTAGGAACCGCTCTTACGATTGTCAAGTGGGGCGCCAGAACACAAATCTGAGCTATCGCCCGCGAGCTCTTGCCCACGTAACGTCGCCTTCTTGGGCACGGATGATGCCGAAGGCGGTGCCGCATATGACCGCTTCGCGCCGCGTTTCGGACATTCGAGAGGCGCCATGGCATTTGTCAAACCTGCCGTTCTCTAAAGTCGTGCAAAGGCCGGACACGTCACGACGGCGGCGTAGTCGAGGCACCCGGCATGTACCTGTTTGGGCAAGCAGTTCCAGACACGGCGCCGGTTACGATGAGCGACCTCAGCGATCATCTCGCGCTCCTTCTTCCACGGCGGACCATGCCCGAT
>NZ_JBWLUZ010000015.1:0-126870 GCF_057784325.1 Mesorhizobium sp. CNPSo 4689 | reverse complement strand
AACGCTTCAAAGCCTTCTATGCTGCACTCGCGGCTCGCTCCGGATCAAAGAAACTCGCCATCGTCGCTGTCGCCAGAAAACTTCTGATCACTCTCAACGCCATCATTCGAGACAAAACCGCATTCGCATGAACACAGTTGCCATGCCGTTCCTTCCACGCGTTGCAGCGATGCAGAACTGCGTGACTCTGCAGCGCCGTGACGCTCAAAGGTCACGGCATGGATTCCAGGGTCTCCGCGACGTCGCTTCGCTCCTGCTTCGCCCTGGAATGGCGAAGAGGAGGCGCCAGCTCAGGCCCGATGCAGCGGCGCCAGCGCCGGGCCCTCGGGTCGAAACAGGTGGCAGACCGCAGGCGAGATATCGAGCGCGATCGGGCTGTGCAACGGCGTCGTGTCGCCGCCTTCGGCCTGCACCACCAGCGTCAGCTCGGGCGTGATCTCGACATGCAGGATGGTCAGCCCGCCCAGACGTTCCGCCAGCATGGCTTGCCCCTTGAACGGCCCGTTCGGCGAAACGCGCAGATGTTCCGGCCGCATGCCGAGCAGCAGCTCGTCGCCGGCCTTGACCGCGTCCGCGTCGACCGGCACGGTCAGCGTCTGGCCGCCCGGCAAGGTCTCCGTGACGCCTTCGGCTCCAACTGACGCCACCTTCAGTTTCAAAAGATTCATCTTCGGCGAACCGATGAAGCCGGCGACGAAGATGTTGGCCGACCGGTTGTAGAGCTCGAGCGGCGAGCCGACCTGCTCGATCGAGCCGCCGTTCAGCACCACGATCTTGTCGGCCATGGTCATGGCCTCGATCTGATCGTGGGTGACATAGATCATCGTCGCGTTGAGCTGCTCGTGCAGCCGCATCAGTTCCAGCCGCATGCTGACGCGCAGCGCGGCGTCGAGGTTGGACAGCGGCTCGTCGAACAGGAACACCTTGGGATTGCGCACGATGGCGCGGCCGATGGCGACGCGCTGGCGCTGGCCGCCCGACAGCGCCTTCGGCCGCCGGTCGAGCAGATGTGCAAGCTGCAGCACGTCGGCCGCTTCCTTGACCTTGCGCTCCCGCTCCTGAACCGGAACGCCGGCGATCTTCAGCGCGAAGCCCAAATTCTCGGCCACGCTCATATGCGGGTAGAGCGCATAGGACTGGAACACCATGGCGAGCCCGCGCTCGGACGGGTCGATGTCGTTGGCGCGCACGCCGTCGATCATAAGGTCGCCGTCGGTGATCCTTTCCAGCCCGGCGATCATGCGCAGCAGCGTGGACTTGCCGCAGCCGGACGGGCCGACGAAGACCACGAATTCGCGATCCTCGACGTCGAGGTCGATGCCCTTGATGATCTCGGCGGCTCCATAGGATTTGCGCGCGCCGCGCAGCTTGAGCTCAGCCTTAGCTTGCCTCCTAGAGCATGATGCCGAAAAGTGTGAAGCGGTTTTCGGACGGCATCATGCTCCACTCCTTTGATTTAGAGCCGGATGATTTCAGGTCGATTCGACCTGAAATCATCCGGCTCTGGCGCCGGCTTGGCCGCCGGCGCCGTTCTTCGTCTCTTCGTCCTGCACCATCGCCAGCGCCGTGCCCGGCTCGCCCTCCCACAAGATCAGGCTTGCCGCGCCGACCAGCCCGGCGCGGTCGCCGAGTTCGGCCTGCACGATCGGCACGTCGCGATAGGCGGGCATGGCCCGCGTTTCGATGGTGGTCCTGATCAGCGGTGCCAGCAGATCGAAGCCGTTGGCGAGACCGCCGCCCATCACGATCAGGTCGGGCGAATAGAGATGCAGCAAATTGGTGAAGCCGATTCCCAGCCACTTCGCCTCGGCCTCGACCAGGTCGAGCGCGCCGATATCGCCGGCCCGCGCGGCCTCGACGACATGCCTGGCCGAAACGTCGCCGTCATTCGAAAGTTGCCGGAGCAGCGAGCCGTCGCCGGGAGCGGTGAGCTTGGTGGCGCGCCGCCCGAGGGCCGTTCCCGAAGCGACCGCCTCGAAGCAGCCGACGGCGCCGCAGAAGCAGCGCTCGCCTTCGCCGGTAATCGTCATATGGCCGATCTCGGCCGCCAGTCCGCGCCTTCCATGATAGATGTGGCCGTCGGCGACCACGCCGCCGCCAATGCCGGTCGACACGGTGACGAAGACCAGCGATCCGCTGCCGCGGCCGGCGCCGAAGCGCCATTCGCCAAGCGCTGCCGCATTGGCGTCGTTTTCCAGCCGCACCGGCAGTCCGAATTGCCGGCTGAGAATGTCGATCAGCGGCACATTGTGCCAGCCGGCCAGCGTCGGCGGCCCGATGACGATCCCTGCCTTGGGATCGAGCGGCCCCGGCGCGCACATGCCGATGCCGACCACCTTTGCCTGCGGATGCTCCTTGAGCAGGGTGCCTGCCAGTGTGATGATCTGGCCGATCACCGCCTCCGATCCCGCACCCGCCATCGTCGGCGCCGAAACGCGAACGACGACGTCGCCGCTGCGCTCGATCAGCGCGCCGCGCAGCTCCGTGCCGCCGAGATCGAAGGCAAGCGCAAGCGTGCTCATCAGGCGGCGACCTTCAGTCCGTGCAGCCAGGCCATGCGCTGCGCAAGATCCGGATCGCCGAAGGCCAGCGAGCCCAGCACCACGGTCTCGGCGCCGGCGGCGCGCAGCAGCGGCACGGTTTCGTGGCGGATGCCGCCGTCGGCGGCCAGCACGATGTCAGCCTCGCGGCCGGCCTTTCGCATCAGCGCGCGCGCCTCGATCAGGCGCGGGCAGGCCTGGTCGGACAGGCTCTGGCCCTTGACGCCGATGGAGGTGCCGAGCAGCGTCACGAACGCCACTTCGGGCAGGAAAGGCGTGACGGCGCCAACAGGCGTTTCCAGCCTGAGCACCACGCCTGCCTCGGCGCCGAGCTCATGCGCCAACCGCACGGCGCGCAGGCCGGCCTCGCCGTTTTCGGCGTGCACGCTGATCAGGTCGGCGCCGGCCTCGATGAACTGCCGCGTCTGTTCCTCGACGATCTCCGCCTCGACCATCAAATGCACATGGATCGGCTTCGTCGTCAGCTTGGCGATCCGCGCCACCAGGTCGGGGAAGAACAGGAAGCCCGGCGTGAAGCGGGCGTCCGCCACGTCGATATGGTGCAGGTCGACGTACGGATCGATGCGCTTCAGGTCGCGCTCCATATTGGCGAGGTCGGCCGACCACAGCGAGAACTCGCCGATCAGCCGGTTGCGCGGCAGGGCGGCTATTGCCGAGGGGCCGGAGAGGGGTTTGGTGGTCATGACGGAATGAGGCTCCGGAAGTTGGGGTGGGCGTGAAGGAAGGCCGTGATCTCGGCGTGCAGCTCGGCGAAATGTCGGGCGCTGTCGAGCGCCTTGGGCGCGATATCGGCAAAGACGGCGTTGGGAATGGCGGCCGCCAGCGTATAGGCGGCGGACAGCGGATGCACGGCATCCACCGCGTTGCCGATGACCAAAGCCGGAATGTCGAGGGCCTCTGCATCCCGTGCCGAAACACCCGGTCCGTCGGCGGCAATGTCGGCAAGCACCTGCGCGAACGCCATGGCATCTGGCCGGTCGAAATAGCCCAACAGCGAAGAAAGATTGTCGGGCGCCTCGCGATAGAGCCGCACGGCGGTTTCGGACTGCGCGAAGAGCGCCAGCGCTTTGTCCGGTCCGTGATCCAGCATGAGGCCGGCGACCTCGGCGATCGGCCGCATGTTCGCCGGCGCCTTGCCGAAGGTCCAGGCCGGCCGCACCAGCACCAGGCCGGCGACGCGGTCGGGATGGCGGCAGGCGAGGCGCAAGGCGATCGCTGCGCCCATCGAGACGCCGCCGGCCACGAAACGCTCGAGGCCGGCCTGGTCGGCGGCGGCGAGCACATCGTCGGCGAACATCTGGAAGGAGAACGGCCGGCTTCTGCCGAGCGCCGAGCCGCCATGTCCGCGGCATTCGATCGTGAGACGCCGCAGGCCGGCACCGGCCGGGAAGGATTGAGCGACCTGCGCCTCACTGCCGCCGAGGCCATGCTGGAAGACGACCGCCAGTCCATCGCCCGCGTCGGAAATGCTGAGCGTAGCGTCATCGCGGAGCAAGGTCGTCGGACGCTTCATCACAGCAGCCCTTTCAGGAAGCGGGCGACTTCTGGCGCTTCCTCGGCCGAAAGCCCATGCGTCACCAACGGGCCGTCGAAGCCGGACGCCTTGAGCCCGCTGATAAAGTCGGCAAAGTCGACGACGCCTTGCTCGGCGGTGGCGAAGCGGCCGTCGGCGAAACGGTCCTTGGCGTGGGCCATGGCGACATGGCCGGCCGTGGTTTCGATGGCAGCGGTGACGATGGCGCGGGCCTGCGCGGCATCCGCCTGCTCGAACAGGTTCGCCGGATCGAGCACGATGCGCAGCCGCTTCGATCCCATTTCCCCGATGAGGCGCATCGCATCCGCTGCCGAGGTGACGATGTTGGCCTGTTCCGGTTCGATGCCGAGATCGACGCCGTGGCGCTCTGCGAGATCAAGCGCTTTTTCCATTTCGCGCGCCATGTCGGCCCAGGCCGAGGGATCGGCATTGTCGGGATGGTGCGCCCACTGGTCGTCACGGTTGCGGGTTCCCGTGCACAGCGTGACCAGCGGAATGGAAAGTGCTGACGCGGCTTCGATGACAACCGCCAGCCGACGCAGGCCGTCCTCGCGCACCGCTCTGTCGGGATGCGCCATGTTGTAGGTGCCGGACAGCGCCACCAGCGCGACGCCGGTGGCATCAGAGGCGGCCGCGATGGCACGGATGGCATCGAGCGGAACCTTGTCCGGCATCGACGGCAGGCCGGCACAGGCCAGGTTGAACTGGGTGACCGCAAATCCCGCATCGCGCACCGCTTCCAGCACACCGGCCGGCTCGCTGCCCGGAAAGGTCTTGGCGAACACCCCGATCTGCATCAGACCGCTCCCGTGACGCTGACGATCTCGACACGCTCGCCGCTTTCGACCGAGCGCGCGATCGCCACCATGGCGCGGATCGAGGCGAGGCCGTCATCGACATTGGCGCCACGCATCGGCTTGCCGTCGAGGACCGTCTCGGCGAGGCCCTCGAGCTGGCGCCGGAAGAAATGGCCATCGGCGCCGAGCGGCTTGCGCGAGGTCGCGTCCTTCTCGTGGAAGATGTCGACCTCGCTGGCGCGGAAATACCAGGGATTGAAGGTCTTCGCGATCACCGAGCCGTTCTCGCCATAGAGCTGGAAACCTTCGTGCCAGTCCATGCGCACGGCGACGGTGAGGTCGAGATGGCCAAGTGCGCCATTGGCGAATTCCGTTTCGACGAACCAGCAATAGGCGCCGAAGCGCTCGTTGAGACGCGCCCGCACAGCCGTGATCTCGCCGCACAGGAAGCGCGCCGTGTCGACCAGGTGCGAGCCATGCGCCAGCATGAAATATTGCCGCAGATCCGCCTTCGGATTGCCGGCCGGCTTCCTCGCCAGCTTGCTGGTCACGGGCAGCGGCTGCACCGCATCGGTGTTGGTGTAGCGATGCGTGGAATCGCAGTACCAGGCTTTGAGCGCCAGTATCTCGCCCATCTCATCGCGGACGAAATCGCGCGCCGCCTCCAGCGCCGGATCGAAGCGTTTCATATGGCCGACCTGCAGCACCTTGCCGGAACGCTTGACCGCGTCGGCAAGTTTTTGGCCCTCTTCGACCGAGACGCCGATCGGCTTTTCGCACAGCACGTGCTTGCCGGCTTCCAGCGCCTTGATCGACATCGGCACGTGATAGGCATCGGAGGTGGCGACGATCACCGCTTCCAGTTGCGGGTCGGCGAGCATGGCGTCGTAATCGCCGTATATCTTCTCGGGCTCATAAGTCGCGCCCATGCGCGCCAGCAGGTCGGGGGCGGCATCGCAGATCGCGTAGAGATCGGCATTGCTGGCTTTCACGCAGGATTCCAGATGGGCAAATTGCGCGATCGGCCCGCAGCCGAGCACTCCGACACGAAGACGACGGTCTTGCTTGCGGATCATCGTCTCAGACTCCGTAGCCGCGCATGGTCTGGCGGTTGGTCTTGACCGCTTTGGCCGGGTCGGCGGCCGCGGTCTCGGATTCCTCCTCCAGCACCAGCCAGCCGTTGAAGTTGGGCGCGGCACTGGCGATCTCGATCACCTTCGCCGTGTCGCAGATGCCTTTGCCGAGCATCGCCCAGGTGCCGCGCGCATCGACATCCTTCAGGTGCACGTAGCGGATGCGATCGCGATAGGTTGTGAGCGTGTCGGCCATTTCCTTGTGGCCGCGCAAGATATGGCCGGTGTCCGGCACCCAGCCGACCAGCGAGGCGTCGAGCAGACCGAAGATGCGGTCGTAATCGGCGCGGTCGTAGAGCAGCGTGTTGTGGTGCGAGCTCGGATGCACCGCGACCTGGACGCCGGCCTTGCGGCCGAGTTCACCAGCCTTGTTGTAGACCTCGGCCGCAATGGCGAACTTGTCGTCGCGCGGACCGTCCGACACGACGGTCGCCGAGCCCATGGACACCAGCGCGCCCGGAAAGGCGGCGGCAAAATCGATCCAGCGCCCGGCGGTCTCGAGATCGGCGCCGATCTTCTCCTTGAGTGTGAAGCCGCTATTCGAACCGAAGGCGAAGGAGACCAGCGTCAGGCCGGATGTCTTCAGCGCGGTCGCGAACTCCGCCGGTTTGCCGGCATAGCGGCCGATCATCGCGTCGGTGATCTCGATGCCGGCATAGCCGCCATCGGCGATCGCTTTGAGCAGGTCGTCGGGGCCGCCGGCAAAACGGTCTCCGAGCATTTCCCAGGTGAAGGTCTGGCAGCCGACTTTGAGGTCTTTCACGTTCATCCTTTCATTCCTTGATTCCACCTGCGTAGGCCCTTCGAGGATGTGGCGCTGGAAGAACAGCACCCGAGGCCGCGGCGATATCGCCTGCCAGCAGAGAAGGTCCAATCCATCGATTTCGATGCGCGGCCTACCCCATCAGTTCTCCGTGGGAGGGACATCCTACTTGACCGAGCCCGCAGTCATGCCGGCGAGGAAGAACCTCTGGGCAAGGAGGTAGATGAGTAAGAGCGGTAGCGAGCCGAGCACGCTCATTGCCATCATCTGGTTCCATTCGAAGGCGTGCTGCCCCATCAACAGCTGAATGCCGATCGGGACGGTGCGCATGGACGTTGACTTCGTCAGCGTCAGCGCAAAGAGAAATTCGTTCCAGCACAACAGGAAGGTGTAGACCGACGTCGCCACGATACCAGGCAGTGAAATCGGGACGATCACCCGCCAGAGTGCGGTCCAGCTGGTGCCGCCGTCAACCGCCACCGCTTCATCGAGATCGCGGGGCAAGGTGTTCAGATATCCCGTCATCAGCAGGATCGCGTAGGGCAGCGTAAACACCAGGTAAGTCAGGATCAGTGCGACGTAGGTGTCGAAGATGCCATACGAGACGACAAGCCCGAAGAAGGGGATCAAAAGCGTGATCGGCGGGATCGTCTGCGTGCTGATGATGAGTGTGTTGAGGCTGCCCTTGCCGCGGAAATTGAAACGGCTGAACCCATAGGCCGCCAGCAAGGCGATCAGCACCGTCAGCACGGTCACCGCTCCGGCCACGAAGTAGCTGTTGAAGAAGAAGCGCAGCTTTACCGGGTCGCCAAGGATGGCCGCATACGCCTCGAGCGTGAAGGCCTTCGGCAGGACGGTTGGTGGCAGGGCAAAGATTTCGGTATTCGACTTGAACGAGCTGCTCAGCATCCAGTAGATCGGGAAGGCCGCGAAAAAGAGCCCTGCGGCAAGCGCGACATGGAGCGCGACGGTGATCAGCCTGTCTTTCGGCGTGTGCCTTTTCCTCATGGTGACTACCGAGCCTTTTGATAGCGGATGTAGAACAGCGTCAGGCCGAGAGAGATCAGCAGGATGACCACGGCACTCGCCGACGCCTGCGACAGGTTGTAGCTCGAGAACGCCAGCTTGTACGTGTAGGTGCTGAGGACCTCGGTCGAGTAGATCGGACCGCCGCCCGTCGTTATCCAGATCAATGGAAAGACCTGCATGGTCCAGATGAAGTCGAGCAGCGAGATGCTGATGATGATCGGCATCAGCTGCGGGATGGTGATGAAGATCAGCTTCTGGTAGGCCTTCGCCCCGTCGATATCGGCGGCCTCGTAGAAATCCTTGGGAATGCCCTGCAAGCCTGCGAGCAGGCTGACCATGAAAAGCGGGTAGCCCGCCCAGATATTGGCGAAGGTGACGGCGTGCAGCGCGGTCTCGGGCGAGGAAAACCACTCGACCTTGGAACCGATGATGCCCATCTGCATGAGAACGCTGTTCACGACACCGTTCGGCTCGAGCAGGAGGCGCCAGATCACGGCGATAATCACCGCGGTGAACAGCCAAGGCAGTATGTAGAGCACGCGCAGAATATTGCGCAGCGTCGGATTGATGCGGTCGCTGTTCAGCATGAGTGCGAAGACCATGCCGATGGTCATGTGGAAGACGACACTCATGCATGTGAAGTAGAGCGTGTGCCACAGCGAGGCCCAGAACACCGGATCGGCAAAGATCGCCTGGTAGTGTTTCAGTCCGGCAAAGGACGGGTCGCGACGCAGCACCGCGCTGTTCTGGAACGAATAGCCAATCACCGTCACCATCGGCAGCAGCATCAGAAGGCCGATTATGAGGAGCGAGGGTGACAGATAGAGATAGGGTGCGACCGCTCGTTTCAGTTTATGGTGGGGGCGCTTCTGCCGGGTCATGTGCCAACCTTGGGATACGCCTTCAACAGGAAGGTGCGCTTCGGAAACAGGTCCATCTCAAATTGCCGATCCGTTGTTGACGGGTGGCCTGCCCGAGGTCAGGCCACCCGGTGGAAGATAGTAAACGGGGAACAGGCCGCTCAGAATTTCTCTATCCAGCCCTTTTGAGCGTTGGCTGCGGCTTGTTCCGGAGACTGCTCGCCGGCGAGCATCTTCTGGGCTTCCACGTCGAACTTGGTCATCAGGTCTTCAGCCACCGGCAGACCGGTGAACTCGTTGGCGAGATAACCGGTCTTGTAGATTTCGAAAGCCTTGCCGAAAGCCTTGTCCGAGGTCACGAAATCGGGCTTGGCGTTGACGTTGCCCGGGAAGGCGTTTGCAAGCGACACGAGCTTGGCGTTCACCTTTTCACTCATCAGATATTGGACGAGCTTCCAGGCCTCCTCCCGATGTTTCGAGGCCGCAGAGATGCCGATGCCCCAGGAGGCGTAGGGAAGGCCGCGCTTGCCGTTGTAGTTCTCCACGACCGGGACCGGGATGAGGTCGAAGTTCAGCTTGGGATTGCGTTCGCGGATGAGGTTCACATGCGCGAGCGAGTCGATCATCATCCCGACCCGGTTGTTGACGAATTCCTCGACCTTTTCCTGCTCGGTCTTGGTGGCAATGCCGGGCGAGATGACGCCGGCGTCGTTCAGCGATTTGACGAAGGTGAGCATATCGACGACCGGCTTGCCCTCGAGAGCCGGCTTGCCGTCGGCCATCATCGATTGACCCGAGGCCCAGACCCACGACATCAGGTCGTTCTGGACACCGGACGGCGTTTGCAGCGACAAGGGAAGCACCCAGCCATACTGGTTCTTGTCGACATGGGTCATCTTCTTGGCGGCTTCGAGAAACTCCGCGCGGGTCGACGGCAGCTTGGTTACGCCGGCCTGGGCAGCGAGGTCCATATTCACGAAGACCGGATAGACAAACGAAGCCACGGGAAACATCACCGCCTTGCCGTCCACCTTGATGATATCCGCGACCTGGGTCTTGTCGAACCCGCTCGCATCCATCATCGGGTTCATGTCGGCCAGCGCATTCTGCGCGTTCAGATTGTTCACCCAAGCGCCGTCGAGACCGACGACGTCGCTAAGCGTTCCAGTTGCAGCACCAACCGAGATCTGGTCGCGCGTGGTCGCATAGGGGCCGCTGACCAGCGTCACCTTGATTCCGGGGTTTGCAGCCTCGAAGTCGTTCATGATTGCCCTAAGCGAGCCGGCCGGCAATTCGGGCTCCCACCATTGGGTGAATTCCAGCGCCGTGTCCGCCATGGCGCTGGTTGCGCCAAGCAACCATGCGGCCGCGGCTATTTTCAGCATCGCGGGTTGTATCCGAAACGTCATTTTCTCCTCCTTCTTTAAGATCGACCGCACAATGCGGACGATCGTCTGGTTTATTCAGAAGCCTTCTTGCGAGTATCTTTCGCAGGCGCCTCGCTCTCGCCTGCGGTCTGCCGCAGATATTCAGATCGCCAGATGCGTCTCGGGATCGAAGAAATGGAACTTGGCATCATCCACGGCCACCCGGATATCCGAGCCGGAGTGGACGGCGCTGAGCGGCTCGAATCTCGCCACCGCGTTCGATGCCAGGCCAAAATCGTCCACCGCGTCCGGATCGCCGGAGTCCACCCGGACCGCGTCGATGTTCAGGTGAACAACATGTTCAGAGCCGAGTTCTTCGATCGAAGTCACCTTTGCGGGTATCGTCTGATACTTGCGACCGGATTCGAGGCTGCTGTCATAAAGATCCTCCGGTCGTATGCCGAACACGACCTTGCGCCCCGCATACGACCTCAAGCCCGGCCTGCGCACGAAGGCTGCATCCTGCAGCCGGATGGCGAAGGTGCCGGACATCAGTTCGTCGCCCGTCAGGGTCGCCTCGAAAAGGTTCATCGAAGGAGAGCCGATAAAGCCGGCAACGAAGGCATTCACCGGCGATTCATAGAGTCTCTTGGGCGTGTCGACCTGCTGCAGCACGCCGCCTTTCAACACCGCGACCCTGTCCCCCATCGTCATCGCTTCGATTTGGTCGTGGGTCACGTATATGGTCGTTACGCCGAGCTGCTTTTGGAGGCTGGTGATTTCGGCGCGCATTTGAACACGCAGTTTCGCATCCAGATTGGAAAGGGGTTCGTCCATGAGAAAGGCGGCCGGCTCGCGCACCATGGCGCGGCCCATGGCAACCCGTTGACGCTGTCCGCCTGAAAGGTTCGCGGGTTTGCTGTCCAGCAAAGACGTCAGCTGAAGGGTTTTGGCGATCTCGTCCACGCGCTTCTTGCGCTCGGCCTTCGACTTGCCTGCCAGCCGCATCGAAAAGGCGATGTTTTCGGACACCGTCATATGCGGGTAGAGCGCGTAGCTCTGGAAGACCATCGCGATGTCGCGGTCCTTGGGTGGCATGTCGACGACGTCGACTCCGCCGATCCGAAGGCTGCCGCTGGTGATGTCCTCCAATCCCGCGATCATTCGCAACGCGGTGGATTTGCCGCAGCCGGATGGCCCGACGAGAATCAAGAACTCGCCGTCCTCGACCGATAGGTTCAATTGGTCGATTGCGCGAAAATTGTTCCCGTAGGTTTTGCAGATATTCTCAAGAATGACTTTTGCCATCTTCCTCCCTCCACAAGTATAAGCCACTGATTATTATAATTATCCTCGGCTTATGTTCACCTGCGAAATATTTCCTCGGATAGTTTCAGTCTATGTTACAGTATCGGCATGCGCATTTTTCAGTTCGACTGCTGACGGCGCGTTCGTCGATGCCAGGAGTTCCGTGACCTGGTCGTCGGTCGGAAGCGCCTCGCGCCCGCCACGCCCCGTTATCGAAAGGGCTGCCGCCGCGGCCGCGAATGCCACCCGGCCTGCGGTGTCGGCTCCGCGCGTCAACGCATGGGCATAGGCGCCATGAAAGCAGTCACCCGCGCCGGTCGAGTCGACGACCACAACCCGGTGCGGGGGCAGGTGCCAGAGACCTGTCTCTTCGCGCCCGCGATAGTACACGCCCCTGCCACCATCGGTCAGAACCACGGCCGACCGCGACGGCACCCACAATGCATCGAGCATCTCGGCGGGCGATCGGCACCCCGTGGCAGTCCGCGCAAAGCCGAGTGGAAGAATGAGATGGTCGCAGAGCGCGATCAGCCGCTCCGTGGCTGGGCCCTTGCTCCATTCGATATCGCCGAGGATCGCAAGGCCGAGATCGCGAGCCCGAGCCACGACATCCAGCGACCGGATCGCGTAGCTATCGACGATCAGGACGGTCGCGCGGCTGAGGATATCGTCCGGAAAATCCGGAGCGGTGCCCAGCATCGCATCGTCGTCATACGCGATGAACCGTTCCCCGTCCGAGCCGACGGTGATCCGCGAGCGCACCGGGCGCGCGTCGGGATGGCCCGGTGCGAATGCGGTTTCAACACCGCTCGCAACGAGATCGCGCAGCACGGCGTCGTCCGCGGCACTGCTCAGCCATCCGACGAACCCGGCGGTTCCGCCGAGCCGCACGACGGCGGCCAGGGCCGTCGCGACATTTCCCCCGAAAGCGCGGGCACTTTGCAGAACCTTCCCCTTGCCCGCCGACAACGGCTGATCGACGTAGACGATGTCGTCGATCGCAATAGCGCCGAAGCCGAGGATCGAGGGGACGGTGGGCATCGTTCAGGCACCCGCCTTCGCCAGGGCGTCTTGCGCCGAAAGGCCTTCATGGATGACGCCCCGAAAGGCAAGCGCTGCCTTCTCCGGATCGCCATGCCCCCAAAGATTGCGGCCTACCACGGCACCGCGTGCGCCGGCACGGATGGCGTCCGCCGTCTGCTGAAGCGCGCCGAGCAGCGTATCGGTCTTCGGACCACCCGCGATCACAACCGGCACCGGGCAGGTCCGGACGGTCTCTTGGAACGACTCGAAATCGCCCGTGTAGCCGATCTTGATCACGTCGACGCCGGACTCGTAGCCGATGCGCGCCGCATAGGCGATCTCGTCGGGGGTGAAGACGATTTTTGCTCCGTCGGTGAAATCGCGAGGGTAGATATGCGCCACCACAGGCATGCCGTAGCGGGCCGCTGCATTTACCGAATCGGTCAGCCAGCGTATGTATTTGCCCTCGGTCGCGCCGCGCACCGGAATGGCCACGGCCAACGCATCGGCCCCCGCGCGCACCGCATCCTCGGGCGTTGCGATCAACTCGCTGATGCGATCGTCCGGAGTGAAGCAGCCCGCCTGAATCACCAGGGAAGCTTTGCCCGCATATTGCGGCCACAGATGGCGCGCGGTGCCAGGCTGGATGCTGACGTAGTCGGGTTTGCCCACCATGACGCGTGCGAGCGCACCCGGCAGGTCGGCAAGGCCGCCTTTGCGCACGTCGCCATAGCCGACGAAGTGGTCGACCGCGCCGCCAAAAAGTTTCCCCGATGGATGCGAAAAGAGGCGCGCAAGACGCACCTTGGTTCCTAGGCTCATGAGTGCAAAATTCCCAATTCGTTTGATTTCAATTCCCGGACCCAGTGTTTCCGAGATATGACCGGGGCCAAGGTGATCTATGCCTGAACCCGTCTCGGTCCCTGACCGCGACGGAAAGATCCAGTCCGCGCATGACCCACGGGATTCGTATCGGCGGTCGGCCGTTTTTTCATATCTGTCATTTTCTCCTCCGTGGGGCTGGCAGCCTCCCGCGCCAGCATTTTCGCATGTTCTATAATAATTTTACGCGCGTCAAGATTTAAAATGTTGTATAGCGGCTTTCGACTATGATCCGTTGCCGGTGCGACGGTTCAGCGAGACCATTGCCGCATTGGGAGGTACGATCGAAAATGCACGGAAAATCAAAGACGAAGCTCGGCATTGGTGTCATCGGCTGCGGCAACATCTCGATGACCTATCTGCGCAATGCGGCTCTGTTCGGTGGCGTCGAGTTGCGAGCCTGTGCCGACATTTCGGCTGACATGGCCGCCCTCCGCGCCAACGAATATGGCATCCGCGCGCTCGGCGTCGATGCGCTGCTGGCCGATCCGGACATCGACCTTGTGCTGAACCTGACGATACCGGCGGCGCATTTCGACATTTCGCTTTCCGCACTTTCGGCGGGCAAGCATGTCTTCACCGAAAAACCACTGGCGACCTCGGCCGCCGACGGCCGCCGCCTTGTCGCCGAGGCGGCAAAGCGCGGGCTGCTGCTCGGCTCGGCTCCCGACACCTTCCTCGGCGCCGCCGGACGGCGGGCGCGCCGGCTGATGGACGAGGGCGCCATCGGCAAGCCGGTGACCGGCACCGCCTTCATGATGGGACGCGGCATGGAGCACTGGCATCCCAATCCGCAATTTTACTACCAGCCGGGCGGCGGCCCGGTCTTCGACATGGGGCCTTATTACCTGACCATGCTGGTCAATTTGCTCGGACCGGTCGAGCGCGTCATGGCGATGACGACGCGCGGCCAGGAGGAGCGGCTGATCACGGCCGAAGGCCCTTACAAGAACACCAGCTTCAAGGTCGGCACGCCGACCAACATCCTGTCGTTGCTTGAGTTCCGCTCCGGCGCCACCGTCACGTTCGGCGCCTCCTGGGATGTCTTCAAACATTCCAACCACCCGATCGAATTGCACGGCACCGAAGGTTCGCTGAGATTGCCCGATCCCGACACGTTCGGCGGCACCGTCTCGCTGTCGGCGCGCGGCGCCGACTGGGCCGATTTCGCCAGCGAGGCCGAGCTCTACGGCGCGCGCAACTGGCCCTATACCGCACCCGATCGCGCCAACTACCGCATGCTCGGCGTCGCCGATCTTGCGCGCGCTCTGATCAGTGGACGCAAGCCGCGCGCCTCGGGCGAGCTGGCGCTGCATGTGCTGGAGATCATGGAGGCGATCCTGGCCTCGGGCGAGAGCCAGGGATCGGTTGCCGTCGTTGGAACCGTCGATCAGCCGCCGCTGCTTGGCGAGGACGAGGCGGCAAGTCTGCTTGCCTGACGCGGAGGTTCGAATGACACCGATCCTCTCGGCAACGCCGTCCCTGTCCGCGCTCGACCCGGAAGCCCGGCATGTGCTCGACCTCGGCCGCCAGGCCGACGCCCCGCCATTCGAGGCCGGCACGCCGCAACAGGCGCGCCGGGCCTATGATGAAGGTTTTCCGGATCTGCAGGGCGAGCGCGAGCCGGTGGTCTCGGTCAGCGAGCGGACTATCGCCGGACCCGGCGGCCCGTTGACGCTGAGGATCTATCGCGGGCAGGGCGCGCCTGATGCAGACGCGCCGGCGCTGCTTTATCTGCATGGTGGCGGCTGGGTGATCGGCAATCTCGACTCGCATGACGAGATATGCCGCTGGTTCGCCAATTTGGCGGCTTGCGTCGTCGTCTCGCCCGCCTATCGGCTGGCGCCGGAGCATAAGTTTCCGGCGGCGGTCGAGGATTGCCTCGCCGTGCTGCAATTTATGCGCGATGTCGCCGGCGATCTCGGCATCGATGCACGGCGCATTGCCGTTGCCGGCGACAGCGCCGGCGGCAACCTCGCCACCGTGCTCAGCCTGCCCGCGCGGGGCGATCGCATCCCGTTGACCGCGCAATTGCTGTTCTATCCCAACACCGAAGCCGCGCAGACGGCCGACAGCTATCGTCGCTTCGGCGAAGGTTTTGGCCTCACCGCGTCAACCATGGCCTGGTTCCGCGATCATTATGTCCGCGATCCCAGCGACATCGACGACTGGCGCGCCTCGCCGCTCAAAGCCGAAAGCCTCGCCGGCGCGCCGCCGGCCTTCATCGCCCTCGCCGGTCACGACATCCTCGCCGACGAAGGCGAAGCCTATGCCAGGCGTCTGGAAGAGGACGGCGTGCCTGTCGTGCTGCGCCGCTGGCCAGGCCAGATCCACGGCTTCGTCTCTATGGGCCGTCATGGCCCGGCGGCGCGGCAGGCTGTTGGGGCTGCGGCCGCCGCATGGCGCGGCTTCGATCCGGCTTTCGGGAAGGCTTAGGCGGATTGACGCATCACCAGCGTCGCGTCGAGGCTGACCTTGGGCGAAACCGCCGTGTCGTCCTCGTTGAGCAAGGCGAGCAGCGTCTCGACGCTGCGCCCGGCCATGGCGGCAAAATCCTGCGCCATGGTGGTGAGACCGGGACATGTGTAGCGGCTCAGCGGATGATCGTCATGGGCCGCGACGCGCAGGTCGCAATCGCCCTTGCGGCCGACCTTGAGGCCGCGCGCGTAAGCCGCCGCCATCACGCCGAAGGCGAGGCGGTCGTTGTTGCACAGGATGGTCTTGCCTGGCAGGCCGCCATTGGCGAGCATCTTTTCCGTCTGCTCATAGCCGATCCGTTCGAAATCCCATGTGTAGTCGTCGGTGTCGCCGATGACGACTGGCTCATGGCCGAGCCGCTTCATCGAGGCGACATAGCTCTCCAGTCGTTCCGGCGAATTGTGGTTGACATGCGGGATGTCGAAATAGACCGGGGCATCGCCGGACCGGCACAGATATTCGACGATGGTCGAGATGCTCTGGGCATTGTTGTTGCCGACGAAGGGCGTTCCGCCTTCGAGATAGGTGTCGAAATAGACGACGGGGATGGCCTGCGTCAGCTTCTCCAGCGTGCGGCGATCCGAGCGCAGGCCGAGCGGCGCGATCAGCGCCCCGGAGACCTTCAGCGACAGGATGGTTCGCGTCGCCTCCACTTCGAGTTCGCGCGAGCCGTGGGAGGAGATCACGATCGGCCAGTAGCCTTCGTCGCGCAGCCGAAGCTCGATGCGGCTGACCATCTCCGAATAGAACGGATCGGCCACCGTCGGCACCAAGATGCCGATGCTGCGCGTGCGCTTGCGGTTGAGGTTGCGGGCAAACAGATTGGGCTGGTAGTCGGACGAGCGCAGCGCCTCTTCGATGCGCTTTCGTGTCGCCGGCTTGACGCTGGTCGGATCGTCAAAATATTTCGACAATGTCGGCCTGGAGACGCCACAGGAGCGGGCGAAATCCTCCATCGTCTTGTGCGTCATTGCCATCGATACCCTCGCGTTCCGGACATCCAATCCCTGGCTGTTCCCTAGAGCAATCCCAGGAAAAGTGCGTAGCGGTTTTCCGTCCGGAATTGCGCCAAAACAAAAGGATAAGCGCTGCCCGGCCCTACATACGGTGCGCCGGCGCGCAACCGCAAGGTGAAATTTTACAGACAAATTCAACAGTTGCCATGCGTAAATTTATTAATTGACGCGAAAAAGTACAAGCCGTATTCACTTTGGAGTCTGGCCACTATGCTTGCCTTGCATCCGAGGCAGGGGCCTGGGGCGAAACGCCGGGAGGAATTCCGCGAGATGAAGAAGCTGGTCTCAGCCGGCGAGATCCTCGTCGAGATCATGGCCGAGCGCATTGGCCAGAGCTTTCTCGAGCCCGGTCCGTTGCTTGGTCCCTATCCGTCCGGCGCCCCCGCCATCTTCATCGGCCAGGCCGCGGCGCTCGGCCAGCCCGCCGGCCTGATCGGCGCGGTCGGCGAGGACGATTTCGGCCAGCTGAACATCGAGCGGCTGCGGACCCTGGGCGCCGACGTGTCGGCAATCGCGGTCCACAAGGGCCACGCGACGGGCACTGCCTTTGTCACCTACCGGGCCGATGGCAGCCGGCACTTTGTCTTCAACATCCGCAACAGTGCTGCCGGCCTGGTCGGCATCGATGCCGCCGCACACAGCATGCTGGCCGGCACCGACCACGTCCATGTCATGGGCTCCTCGCTGTTTTCCGACCGCGCCACCGAGGTCGCACTGTCGGCGATCCAGACGGTCAAGGCCAAGGGCGGGACCGTCTCCTTCGACCCCAACATCCGCCGCGAGATCATGCAGGCCTCCGGCATGCGCGAGGCGCTCGACCAGGTGCTCAAGCAAACCGATGTCTTCCTGCCGAGCGGCAACGAGCTGTTCCTGTTTTCATCGGCCGGCGACGAAAAGGGCGCGGTCGACGACCTCCTGCAGCGCGGCGTGTCCTGCATCGTCCTCAAGAAGGGCGCCGATGGCGCCGCCTACCACGACCGCCACGGCACGGTTGCCTTGGCTGGCTTTGCCGTCGACGAGGTCGATCCGACCGGCGCCGGCGACTGCTTCGGCGCCGCCTTCGTCTCGTTCTGGCTGCGCGGCGCGGCTCCCGTTGAGGCGCTGCGCATCGCCAATGCCTGCGGCGCGCTCGCCGTCACCCGCAAGGGGCCGATGGAAGGTATTTTTCCGCTGGCCGAGGTCGACGCCTTCGCAACCACCGCCGGGAGAGGCCAGCCATGAGCGCCGCGACGCAGAGATTTGCCAGCATCGCGGCGAAGCGCGTCGCGGGCGAGAAAGGCGGCATCGCCTCGATCTGTTCGGCGCACCCGCTGGTGATCGAGGCGACGCTGCGCCACGGCGCGGCGCGCGGCTCCGATGTGCTGATCGAGGCGACCTGCAACCAGGTCAACCACGAAGGCGGCTACACCGGCATGACGCCGGCCGGCTTCCGTAGCTTCGTCGAGGGCCATGCACAGAAGGCCGGCTTTCCGCTCGACCGCCTGATCCTCGGCGGTGACCATCTCGGTCCCAACCCGTGGAAGCATCTTCCTTCCGCGGAGGCGATGGCGAAGGCGAAGGCGATGATCGACGCCTATGCCGGCGCCGGCTTCACCAAGCTGCATCTCGACACCAGCATGGCCTGCGCCGACGATCCCGCCGCTCTCGCCGACGAGACCATCGCCGCCCGCGCCGCTGAGCTTGCCGCCGTCGCCGAGACAGCGGTCGAACGTATTGGCGGCGAGAAGCCGGTCTACATCATCGGCACCGAAGTGCCGGTGCCGGGCGGCGCGCTCGAAGCGCTCGACCATATGCATGTCACCGAACCTGATGACGCCCTGCGCACCGTCGAGATCCACCGCCAGGCTTTTTCGCGCGCCGGCCTCGACGCCGCCTTTGTCCGTGCGGTCGGCGTCGTCGTCCAGCCCGGCGTCGAATTCGGCAATGCCGAGATCATCGCCTATGCGCCGCAGAAGGCGACGGAGCTGGTCGCCGTGCTGGACCGCATGCCGCAATTCGTCTTCGAAGCGCATTCGACCGACTACCAGCCGGACGCAGCACTTGGTGCTCTGGTGCGCGACGGCTTCGCCATCCTCAAGGTCGGCCCGTGGCTGACCTTCGCGCTGCGCGAGGCGTTTTATGGGCTGAGCCATATCGCCGACGTGCTTGCGCCGGACCCGTCGCGCGAAAACCTGCCGGCGGCGATGGAACGCATCATGCTGGCCGCGCCCGACAATTGGCGCAAGTACTATCCAGGCACGCCGGACGAGCAGCGCATCGAGCGGCATTTCTCCTTCAGCGACCGCATCCGCTACTACTGGCCGGCGCCCGACGCGCAACGCGCGACCCAGGCGCTGCTCGATGTGCTGGGCGACCGCGAGATCCCCCGCACCTTGATCGGCCAATACCTCGGACAGCTCGATGCGGCGGTTGCGGCCGGCCAGGTCAAGCCCACAGCACATGAGCTGCTGATCGGCAGCATCACCCGTGTTCTCGATATCTATGCCGGTGCGACCAGGCAGTAGCCGCCCCACCGCCCGTTCCAGCTGCCGACTTGAGTCGACGGATTGTTCGGCACATGATCAAGCGGTACCGCCGGAGGATCTGCCGATGCCACAACGCCAATATGATGAGCGCCTGCTCCGTCAGGCATTCGACGTCGCGCGCAAGGCCCGCGATGCTGGCGAACATCCATTTGGTTCGCTCCTCGCCGACAAGGACGGCAATGTTTTGCGCGAGCAACTCAACGGTTACAAATCCGGAGGGGGCGACCGCACCGCTCATGCCGAAAGTCTGCTGGCCCGGTGGGCGGGGATGAATTTCAGCCTCGAAGAGCTGGCCTCCTGCACACTCTACACGTCGGCCGAACCTTGCGCGATGTGCTCCGGGACAATCTATTGGGCGGGCATCGGACGGGTCGTCTTTGGGCAGAGCGAACATGACCTCAAGGCGTTGACGGGCGCACACGACGAGAATCCGACGCTCGACCTGCCCTGCACGATCGTCTTCGAAGCAGGGCAGCGTCCGACCGAAGTCGTCGGCCCGCTGCTTGCCGATGAAGCGGCGCAACTCCAGGCCGATTTCTGGAAAGACAAGTAGCTCGTTTGCCGCGCGCGCTCTAGTACAGCGGCTGGGCCATGTGCCTTGGCGTCGGCCATTCGGTTGTGATGCCGGGCTGAACCGGCCGCTCGAGATAGGTCGACAGCACGACATAGCTTCGCGTCGAGGTCACGCCCGGCGTCTCGTAGAGGCGCGACAGCAGACCTTCGAGCGCCCTTGTGTCCTCGGTGCGCACCTTGAGCAGCATGCAGGTGTCGCCGGCCACCGAATGGATCTCCTCGACTTCCGGATATTCGGAAACCGCCATCAGCTCCGGCGTCTTGCCCCAGCCCTTGGTGTCGATATGCACGAAGGCGAGCAGCGGCTTCTTCACCGCCTTGGGATCGATGATCGCCGCGGTGCTGCGGATGGCGCCGCTGCGGCGCAGGCGCTTGACCCGTTCATGCGCCGCCGGCGGCGACAGGCCGACACGATCGCCGAGATCGGCGTAGCTGATCGTCGCGTCGTCGACCAGAACGCCTAATATCTTTCGGTCCGTCGCATCGACGTCCCGGGCCGCCGGCCGGTTCCGCTGAATGCCATCTGTTTCTTCATCCATATGGAAATTCCTTGTTGATGCTGAATTTCATTCGGTCATTATGGTCGTATGTCGAACAGTGATCAATCAGCAATTTTCGTGGCGGCGCCCCGGCCGCCGATCCCGGCGATCGCCTATCTGCTCACCGGATGCATCGCCGTCATCGGCTCGAACTCGCTGGTCCTCGGTCCGATCGCACCGGCCGTGGCGGCGTCGTTCGGCGCAAGAGTGCCGGGGGTGATGATCGCGTCCGCCGCCTTCGGGCTCGGCACCTCGGCAAGCGCGCTCTTCCTGGCGCGATACATCGATCGCATCGGCGCCCGCCGCATGCTGCAAGGGGCGCTGCTGTTGCTGGCGATCGGGCTGGTCGCCTCCGCATTGGCGCCGACGGTGACGGCGCTGGTCGCCGCCCAGCTCGTCGCCGGCATAGCCGCCGGCATTGCCATGCCGGCCATCTACGCCAGCTCGGCAGCGATCGCGCCGCCCGGCCGCGAGAGCGGCACGATCGGCGTCGTGCTGACCGGCTGGACGCTCTCCATGGTGGCCGGCGTCTCGCTGTCGGCCGTGATTGCCGATCTCGTGCATTGGCGCGCCGTCTTTGGCACGGTCGCGGTGCTTGCCGCCATTGCCCTGGCCGGCCTGACGCTGACGTCGCTCAGCGACAGCAGGAAGAGCGGTCCGGCGCCGACGCCGTTCGGCGCCTTGGCCGTTCCCGGCATCGTGCCGCTGCTCATCGCCTGTGCTGCCTTCATGACCGCTTTCTATGGCGTCTACGGCTATCTCGGCGATCACCTTCACAGTGGACTGGGCCAGCCGGTCAGTGCCAATGGCTGGGCGGCACTTGCCTATGGTGCCGGCTTCGGCGCGGCCGCACTTCTCGACGGCGTCATCGATCGACTCGGCGCGCGCCGCGTCATGCCTTTCGCCTATCTGCTGGTCGCGGGCGTCTATGTCGCGATCGCCGCGGCAAGCGGCAGCTTCGGCCTGACGCTGGCGATGGTGGCGGTCTGGGGCCTTGCCAACCATTTCGGCCTGAACGTGCTGGTGATGCGGCTCACCGCGCTCGATCCGTCGCGGCGCGGCACCATCATGGGCCTGAACAGCGCGGTGACCTATTTCGCGGTCTTTGTCGGCACCACAGGCTTCGGCCCGCTTTATACTGCCTTCGGCTTTGCCGCCTCGGCGATTGTCGCCGCACTGCTGATGCTGGTCGCCGCCTCGGCGGCGGCCTGGCCTTCGCCCATCCGGACCTAAGCGGCTGCCGCAAGGCTTGCGTCCTCGTCCCGTCCTTCGCTACAGGTTTGGCTCACTACCCGAGCCTGGCCCGCGATGAAGACGACGCTTGAGACCACCGCCGATCCCTTGCCGGAGGAGCTCGCCTTTCTGGGCGAGCGGCTGACGGCCTTTAACGACAGCGATGTCGGCGCGTCCAGACGCAAAGCGCTTGCCGTCTTCGTGCGCGGCGAGGATGGCAAGGTCGTCGCCGGCATTTCGGGCTACACCGCCTGGGGCTGGCTCTTCGTGCAATGGCTTTGGGTCGACGAAAGGCTGCGCGGCCAGCATATGGCCGGCCAGATGCTGGAGGCTGCCGAGCGGGAAGCGGTGGCGCGCGGCTGCCACGGCGCCTGGATCGACACCTTCAATCCGAAAGCCGCCAAGGCCTATGAGCGTCAGGGCTACCAGCCCTTCGGCACGCTGCCCGACTTTCCCATCGGCCGCAGCCGCATCTTCCTGCAGAAGAAGCTGGCTGGCTAACCTGCCAGCCGTCCGCCACGCATCGGCTGCGGCACGCCGGTCGTGCTCGGAAAACTGATCGGCAGGCCGCGCAGCACGCGCACCGCCAGGAAGGCGAAGCATTCGGCTTCCACCGCATCGCCTTTCCAGCCGAGCGTCTCGGCCTGCACGGCTTCGACGCCGGCGCGGCTGGCGAGCATCGCCATCATCGCCGGGTTATGGCGGCCGCCGCCGCTGACCACCAGTCTCTTTGGCCGATGCGGCAAAAGGTCGAGCGCCTTGCCGACGGCAGCAGTGGTGAAGGCCGTCAGCAAAGCGGCGCCATCCTCGGCGTTGAGCCCGTCGGCCATCGCCGCGCCGAAGTCGAAACGGTCGAGCGATTTCGGATAAGGCTTGGTCAAATAGGGGTGCTGCAACAAATTGGCCAGCCGCGCTTCGTCCACCGTGCCGGCGCGGGCCAGCGCGCCGTCGCGGTCCATGTCGCCGAGCCCCTTCGCCTTGATGAAATCGTTAAGCGGCGCGTTGGCCGGGCCGGTGTCGAAGGCGACGACATTGTCCTTGCCGTCCCACCAGGTGATGTTGGCGACGCCGCCGAGATTGAGCACCGCCATGTCGCCGCCGGCGTCCGCCGCGCGCAGCAGCGCGGTGTGATAGGCCGCCGCCAGTGGCGCGCCTTGCCCGCCGGCGCGCATGTCGGCCGAGCGGAAATCGTAGGCGACCTTGGTGCCGAGAATGGCGTGCATCAATTCGCCGTCGCCGAGCTGGCGGGTCTGGCCGAGCCGGCCGACCTCAGGCGCGCGATGCAGCACGGTCTGGCCGTGAAAGCCGATGACGCCGATATCGGCCATGGTCAGCCCATGGCTCTCGACGAGGTCCTTGACCGCCGCCGACTGCGCCCGCGTCAGCGCCTCTTCGGCTTCGCGAAAGATGGCCGGCTCAGGCCCGGTGAAATTCCACACCCGCGCCTGGCGCAGCGTCTCCTCCAGCAGGGTGCGGATCGATTGCGGGTAGGGCGCCAGCGTATAGGTGCCGAAATCGGCGATGCGCTCGCCGTCGGTCTTGATCAGCGCGACATCGATATTGCCGTCAAGCACGGTGCCGGTCATCAGGCCGACGGCCCAGATTGGTTCCATAAGTGCCTAGCCTCCGTTGACGAGATCGCCCACCATTTGGCGAAGCGTCGCGATTCCGCTGTCGAAATGACGTGTCGGATGGATCCGGTTGGTGAGCAAGGTCCACGCCCTGCCTTTGTCGAAATCGATCCACAGACCGGTGCCGGTAAAGCCGGTATGGCCGATCGTGCCGGGGCTGCACAGCCTGCCGCCGGACCAGTTGTCATAAGGGTGCTCCCAGCCATGGGTGCGGGTGGCGGAGAGCGGCGTCCGCATCAGCGCGATCGAGGCCGGCGAGGTGCTGGTTCCGGTGAGCAGCTCTTGCGCGAAATCGAGGATCGAGTCCGCCGTGCCGAAAAGGCCGGCATGGCCGGCGCCCTGAAGCGCCGAGCAATTGTCGTCATGCACTTCGCCTGAGAGTACGCGATGGCGCCAGGTGCAGTCCTCCGTCGCCGCCGCCTGATCCGATGCTGCCGAGAAGGCGAAACCCGGTCCTGGGTCCATGGCGCGGAGGGTTTTCCCCGTCAGGCGCTCCAGCGCGAAGCCGAGCAGGATGAAGTTGATGTCGGAATAGACGGGCAAGCCGGCCTGCCATTCGCGCTGCAGGATGAAGGCGCGCAGCAGGTCGGGATCGCGGCCATAAGTGTAGATCGGCGCCACGGCGGGGAAGGGCGTCTGGTGGCCGAGGCACTGGCGAAACGTCGCCTTCCGCTCCCACGCCTTCTCGTCATATTGGCGAAGGTCGGGCAGGGCCGAAATCAGCGGCGCGTCGAGGTCGATGACGCCGTCCTCCGCCAGCTTGAGGATGCGCGGCGTGGTGAAGATGACTTTGGTCAGCGAGGCAAGATCGAACCAGGTGCCTTCATGCATCGGCCTGGCATCGGGCACGCGCTGGGCAAGGCCGGTAGCCCGCACGATGCGGGCGCCGTCGCGGTCGACCAGGCCAAGCACGCCGCCCGGAATGCGGCGCTCGTTCACCGCTGTTTCGAGAGGGGCGAAGGCGCAGTCGAAAAGCTGGGCGAGGGCGGTCAATGGAGGCCTCCGCTCGAAAGTGGGCGATCCGCCGTGCTCACGCTTCCATCCTCACCCTATGGTCCGTCCCGAACTGCTGCCATTTCGCCGGAGCCGGCTCGAATCCCAACGGCCTTACCAGCGACGGCACCTGCCGCGTGTCCAGCTCGAAACGCTCGCGGCGCCGTTCGATGGTCGGAACGGCCGCGATGAGCTTCTTCGTGTAGGCATGCTTCGGCGCCGACAGCACGGATTTTGCGTCACCGATCTCGACGATCTGGCCGGCATAGACCACGGCAATCCGGTGCGCGATGCGCTCCACAACCGCCATGTCGTGCGAGATGAACAGATAGGCCAAACCGAACTCGCGCTGCAGGTCGACCAGCAGCTCCAGCACCCTGGCCTGCACCGAAACATCGAGTGCCGAAACGGCTTCGTCGAGCACGACGACGGAAGGGTTGAGCATCAGCGCCCGGGCAATGCAAAGCCTTTGCCGCTGGCCGCCAGAAAATTCGTGCGGATAGCGCTCGAGGCTGTTTTCCGGCAGGCCGACGCGTTTGAGCAAAGTCGTCATCTTCGCGCGGGTCTCCACATCCACGCGGCCGCCGGTGGCGATCACCGGTTCGGCAAGAATGCTCGCGATCGAAAGCCTCGGATTGAGCGAGGCATAGGGGTTCTGGAACACCATCTGGATCGGCAGCGCGCTCTGCCCGGCCGCGACCTTCCGAGCGGGGGCAGAGAATGTACCCCGCGTCGAGCGCACCAGCCCCAGCACCGCGCGCGCCGTGGTCGATTTGCCGGAACCGCTCTCGCCGACGATGGCCAGCGTCTCGCCTTGCATCAGGTCGAAATCGACGCCGTCCACCGCATGCACCGCGCCGGTTGCGCGCCCGAAGAACCCGCTCTTGACCGGGAACCGCACCACCAGCCCGTCGACCTTCAGCGCCGGCCCGGCGTCTTGCGCCTTGACACGCGACCCATCCGAGCGCGTCGCGCGGCCGCTGGCGAAATGCGGCACCGCGTGCAGCAAATGCTGCGTGTAGGCATGCCGTGGATGGTCGAGGATCTGGTTCAGTCCGCCCTGTTCGACCGCCTCTCCGTTCTGCATCACCATCACCTTGTCGGCGATGCCGGCGACGAGGCCGATATCATGGGTGATAAAGATCATCGACATTCCGGTTTCGCGCTTCAGCTCGGCAAGCAGCGCCATGATCTGCGCCTGCACCGTGACGTCGAGCGCTGTCGTCGGCTCGTCGGCGATCAGCAGGCGCGGATTGCAGGCGAGTGCTGTGGCGATCATAACCCGCTGCAGCATGCCGCCGGAGAGCTGGTTGGGCGTGTATTTGAGGCGCCGCGCCGCGTCGGGGATGCGTACGCGGTCGAGCGCATCTTTGGCCGCCGCCGTCGCCTGGCGGCCGGTCAGGCCGCGATGCAGGCGAAACGATTCCGCGATCTGCGTGCCGATGGTCAGCACCGGGTTGAGCGAGGTCATCGGCTCCTGGAAGATCATGCCGATCTCGGCGCCGCGGATCTTCGTCAGCTGCGGCTCGGTCGCCGTCGTCAGGTCGAAGATGCTGCCGTCGGCACGCTTGAGCCTGATCGAGCCGCCGGTGATGCGGCCGCCGCCAAAGTCGACGAGGCGGTTGATCGACAGTGCGGTGACCGACTTGCCCGAGCCGCTCTCGCCGACGATGGCCAGCGTCTCGCCGTCGGCCAGCTCGAAGCTGACCCCGCGCACCACCTCATTGGCTTGCGGCTTGCGGCCGAAGCCGACGCTGAGATCGGAGACGGAGAGCAGCGGGGTCACGCGATCGCCCTCCGCATCTTCGGATCGAGGATGTCGCGCAAGGCGTCGCCAAGCAGGTTGAAGCCGAGGATGCTGATCATGATGGCGATGCCCGGAAAGATCATCAGCCAGGGTGCGGTTTCCATCAGATTGCGGCTGTCGCTCAGCATCAGGCCGAGCGATGCGGCGGGCGGCTGCGTGCCGAGCCCAAGGAAGCTCAAGCCGGCTTCGGTCAGCAGCGCCCAGGCCAGCGCCAGCGTGACCTGCACGGTCAGCGGCGCTACCAAATTGAGCAGGAGATGCCGCGTCAGGATGTAGCTCGAGCTGCTGCCGAAAGTGCGCGCGGCGTCGACGAATTCGCGCGCCTTGAGCGACAAAGCAGGGCCGCGCACGACGCGCGTGAAGATCGGCGTGTAGACGATGGCGATGGCGATGATGCTGGTCGAGGTTCCCGGCCCGGCGACGGCGACGATGAGCAGCGCCAGGAGGATCGCCGGGAAGGCCAGCAGCACATCCATGACCCGCATCACGATGCCGTCCCAGCGGCGCCCGAACCAGGCTGCCGCCAGCCCCAGAACAGTGCCGGCGAGGGTGGCAAAGGCGACCGAGAAAATGGCGACGATGAACGACTGGCCGATGCCCATCATCAGCCGGCTCGCCACGTCGCGGCCGAACAAATCGGTGCCCATCCAGTAAGTGGCGTCGGGCGCATGCAGCCGGTCTATGCGGTACTGCATCAGCGGATTGTGCGGCGTCAGCCCAAGCAGGCCAAGCACGGCAAGCAGCAGATAGAGCCCGACGATGAAACCGCCGATGCGGCCGCTGGTATGCGCGAAGATCGCGCTCAGCACGCGCATCAATGCTCTCCCAGCCGGATGCGCGGATCGAGCGCGACATAGGCGAGATCGACCAGGAGATTGACGATCATGAAGTTGAAGGCGATGAACAGCACGCATCCCTGCACCAGCGCATAGTCGCGCTGCAGGATCGCATCGAGCACCAGCCGTCCGAGGCCGGGCAGCGCGTAGATCTGCTCGACGATGACGGCGCCGCCGAGCAGATAGCCGAACTCGATGCCGCTGAGCGTCACCACCGGGATCAGCGCATTGGGCAGCGCATGCCGCCAGATGACGGTGCGGGCCGAGGCGCCCTTGCTGCGGGCGGTCCTGACATAGTCATCGCTGAGCACGTCGAGCATGGCCGAGCGGGATATTCGGGTGACCGAGGCTGCGAAGGCGAAGCCGAGCGTGATCGCGGGCAGGATCAGCTGGCCGAGATTGCGCAGCGGATCCCGCCAGAGCGGCGAGAATTCGCCCATCGCCGGCAGCACGCCGAAGCCGGCCGAGAGCGTGTAGATGATCAAGAGCGCCAGCACGAAGTTCGGCGTCGACTGGCCGATCATGGCGGCGATGCGCACGCCGAGATCGGAGAATTTCTCATTGCGGGTGGCGGCAAAGACGCCCGCCGGCACGCCGACGACAAGGGCGATGATCATCGACAGCAGCGCCAGTTCGAGCGTCAGCGGGAAGCGCTCGAGGATGACGTCGAGCACAGGCTTTCCATAGGTGGGGGAGATGCCGAGATTGCCTTGCACGAGTCCGAGCAGCCAGCGCCCGTACTGGACGAACCAGGGCTGGTCGATGCCGAAATAGGCGGCCAGCGCATCGCGCTGCGGCGGCGTCAAAAGACCGGCCTCGGTCCCCAGCATCGCCGTGATCGAGTCTCCCGGAACCATCCGGATGGCCACGAACACGACGATGGAGACGCCGATCAAAACGAGAGGAAACACCGCCAGCCGTCGCAGCAGATAGGTCACGCGAAGAACACCTCTCGTCCGCTCACTTTGGCCGCTACTGCTGGATCGTGACCTTGCTCAGGCTGAACAGCGTGCCGGTCGGTGTCGGCACGAACCCCGCCACGTTCTTCTGCTGCGCCGTGTAGCTGTAGGAGGTGTAGAGCCAGATCCACGGCGAAACCTCGGCGAGGTGCTTTTCGAACTCGGCGAAGATCGCCTTGCGCTTGGCCGGGTCGGTCTCGGCGCGGCCCTGCTGCATCTGGCTGTCCAGCGTGTCGTCGATATAGTTCGCCACCTTCTGCAGATTGCCCGATTTGGTCCAGTAGCGGTTGTACATTGTGTAGGGGTCGGCTCTGCCGCCATTGAGCGCCACGGCCATGTCGAAATCGCCCTTCAGCCAGGCGTCGACATAGACGTTGAGCTCCATCATCTTGATGTCGAGCTTGACGCCGATTTCGGCGAGCTGCGACTGGATGACCTGCGCCTCCGCCGCCGCCGTCGGCGGCTCGCCGGTGGCGCCAATCACGGTCGCCGAAAAGCCGTCGGCAAAGCCGGCTTCGGCCATCAGCTTCTTGGCCTTCTCGACGTCGCGCTTGTAGCAGAACAATTGGCTGGGATCGGTGGCCAGCGAAGGGATGGTCAACGGTCCCGTCACCTTGCCTTCGCCGAGCGAAGCGGTGTCCAGCACCTCCTGCCGGTCGATGGCGCAGGAGATCGCCTGGCGCACCTTCAACTCGGTCATCGGCTTGCGCGAAGGGTTGAGCTGCAGCACGTGATAGGCAAGCACCGGCACGCGGTTGAGCTGCAGGCTGGCCTCCTTCGGCACCAGCGTGGCGACGAGCGGGTCGTTGAGCAGCGCGAAGTCGATCTGCTTGGTCCGCATCGCCGCCAGGATCGCCGTCTCGTCCGGCAGCACGCTGATCTCGATGCCATCGACGCCGGTGGCGCCGCCGGCCCAATCCTTATTGGCGCTGAGCACCTCCTTGGCATTCGGATCCCATTTGTCGAGCTTGAACGGGCCAGAACCGATCGCCGTCGTGCCGATCGAACCGGCGGTGATTTCGCTCGCCGGAACGATGGCCGCGTTGACGTCGCTCATCGCCGTCAGGATCGGCACGTCCGGCTGCGACAAATGGAAGACCACCGTCGCCGGATCGGGCGTGTCGATGCTGGCGATCGACAGGAAATTGGCACGCGCCGCCGCCCCGGTCTTCTCGTCGAGGATGCGCTCGAAGGAGGCCTTCACGTCGGCGGAGGTGACAGTGGCGCCATTCTGGAACTTGGCTTTCGGATTGAGCTTGAAGGTCAGTTCCTTGCCGTCGGCCGAGAACTGCCAGGAATCGGCGATGGCCGGCACGATCTGCAGGCTGGCATCGACCCGGACCAATGGCTCGTAGATCAGCTCCAGCAGCCTGAGCGACGAAAAGGCGGTCTGCTTGTGCGGGTCAAGCCCGGTGGCGTCCTGCGACCAGGCCATGTGCAGCGTCGCAGCACTTGCCTGCAGCGGCACCGCCGCAATGCCGAGCATGGCAGCGAGCGTCATGCCTGAGAGCAGTTTCCTGGTGAGATGCTGTACCATTGTCGTCTCCCATTATTGTCGAAAATGATGCCTTGCAGTTCGCCGGACCGCTTCAAAGGGGCACGCGCCCCGGAATGTCGGCCCAGTATCTCCTTGCGGTTTCACACCGTCCTTTCGCTGATTGCCTTGCGCAGGAACCCTCCGGCCTTGGCGAGTGCCGCGCGCGCCTCTTCCACCCCCAAGCCGGTGATCACCACCAGGATCGCCAGCTTCACGTCTTTGCGGGTTGCTTCAAGCGCATGGCGCGCCTCCTGCGCCGTGCAGCCGGTCGTCTGCATGACGATCCTGACCGCCCTGGCGACCAGCTTCTTGTTGGAAGGGTTCAGGTCCACCATCAGATTCTGGTAGCTCTTGCCGATGCGGATCATGCTGGCGGTGGTCAGCATGTTGAGCACCAGCTTCTGCGCGGTGCCCGACTTCAGCCGCGTCGAGCCGGTGAGGATTTCGGGGCCGACGACCGGCGAGATGGCGATGTCGGCAATGCCGGCAATCGTCGAGCGCGGATTGCAGGACAGCGCCACCGTCGTCGCGCCGACTTCCCTCGCGTAGTTCAGGCCGCCGATGACATAGGGCGTGCGGCCGCTGACCGCGATGCCGACCACGACGTCGTCCGCTGTAAGCTTGATATGCTGCAGATCCCTGACGCCCTGTTTCGGATCGTCCTCGGCGCCTTCCGCTGCCCGCACCAGCGCCTCAGTGCCGCCGGCGATCAGGCCGATGACCATATCCTCGGGAACGCCGAAGGTCGGTGGGCACTCGGACGCATCGAGAACGCCCAGCCGGCCGCTGGTGCCGGCGCCCAGATAGATCAGCCGCGCGCCCTTCTGGAAGGCTTGCACGATCCGGTCGACGGCAGAAGCGATCTGCGGAATGACCTTTTCGACAGCGGCCGCGACGCCCTTGTCCTCGTCATTGATCCGGCGCAGCACATCGACTGTCGGCAGCAGGTCGATGTCCATCGTCCGGGGGTTCCGGTCTTCGGAAACCAGCCGTTCCAGCTCGGACATCAGGCCGTGTTCGCTCATCCACTTGCTTTCAAAACGCCGCCGTCAGCAGGAATGTGACGCAGCGCACGACCTTGACCAGTGCCGGCAGTGGCATTGGCTTCCCGTGTTGGCTGCTTGGGTTCCGCTTCGTTAACTTTTTAGAATTGGATATTCTAAGTGTCAACGAGTTATTGGAATATAATATTCCTCCTTCGATCCGAACTATCGGTCATCGAGCGACTTCTTGGCGAGGATGATCGCCCCCGAAACCGCGTCGCCGTCGGCGGGTTTCAAACGGCGGCGCACATCGGGCGAAAGCCAGGGCTCGAGCGGGCTGGACAGGCCGCCGAGCAGCGTCACCCGCGGCGCGCCTTTGTCGAACAGCACCCGCACGAATGTGTCGACCTGTTCGGCGGCATTCTGCACGATGCGCCGCCCGGCCGCATCGCCCTGGTCGGCATGACGGATCACCATAGGGGCGAAGGCGGCGTAGTCGGTCGCGGTGGCGCGGTCCATCCAGGCGACGGCCTCCATCGGGTCGTCCTTGAAGCGCTGCATGACCTCGCTGAGCAGCGCCGTCCGCTCGTGCCTTCCGTCATGCGCGCGCAGGGCGAGCTGCACCGCCTTCAGCCCCAGAGCCGCGCCGCTGCCCTCGTCGGAGATCGGAAAGCCGTAGCCGCCGACGCGCAGATCGCGCCCCTCGACGAAACCGAGGCCGATCGAGCCGGTGCCGGCAATGACGATGGCGCCGTCCTGGCCTGAATGCGCGCCAAGGCAGGCACCGACGCCGTCGCTGACGAAGGCGATGCTGGCAAACGGATGCGCGATCGCCCTGAGCGCATCCAGCGCGCCCTTGCGGCCGATGCCGGCAAGGCCGATGCCTGCATGGATGCAGGCGATCTCCGCTGATCCAAAACCGGCTTCCTCGATCGCCGCAGCAAAAGCTCGGGCAACCGAGGCCCAGGCCTCATTGATGCCGAGCCGTGTCGTCGCCGGGCCAGACAGGCCTTGTCCGAGCACACCTCCCGCCTCGTCCTCGATGCGGGCACGGCAGCCGGTGCCGCCGCCGTCGACGCCGAGAAAAAACTGCGGCGATGCCGCGCCGGCGCTCATGTGCTGATCCGCTCGATATGGGCGCCGCAAAGACGCAGCTTGCGGTCGAGCTGCTCATAGCCGCGATCGAGGTGGTAGACGCGATTGATCACCGTCTCGCCTTCCGACACCAGCGCCGCCAGCACCAGTGACACCGAGGCGCGCAGATCGGTCGCCATCACCTGCGCGCCCTTGAGCCGCTCGCCGCCGCGCACCAGCGCCATCGTGCCTTGCAGCTTGATGTTGGCACCGAGCCGCATCAGTTCCGGCACATGCATGAAACGGTTCTCGAAGATCGTCTCGCGCAGCAGCGAGGCACCGTCGGCGCAGCACATCAGCGCCATGAACTGCGCCTGCAGATCGGTCGGAAAACCCGGATAGGGCTCGGTGGTGACGTCGACCGCCGTGAGCGGTCCATCCCGCGATACGATCAGCCCGCGGTCGCCCGGCCAGATCTTCACCCCGGCCGCCTCGAGCAACTGCACCACCGATGCCATCTGCTCCAGCCGCGCATGGGTCAGCTCGAGCTGGCCGCCGGTGATGGCGGCCGCCACCGCATAGGTGCCGGCCTCGATGCGGTCGGGGATGATGTCATGCGTGGCGGCACGCCAGCTGGTGCTGCCCTCGACCAGGATGCGGTGCGTGCCTACGCCCTCGATCTTTGCGCCCATGGCGTTGAGGCAGGCGGCGAGATCCGCCACCTCCGGCTCGCGCGCCGCGTTGAGGATCTCGGTTTCGCCCTTCGCCGCCGTCGCCGCCATCATAGCCGTTTCGGTCGCGCCGACCGAGGGCGAGCTCAGCACGATACGCGCGCCTCGCAAGCCGTTCGACGCAGAGGCGACGATCAGCCCGCCCTCGATGCCGATATCGGCACCCAACGCCGCGAGCGTCGCGATATGCATGTCGACCGGCCGCGCACCGATGGCGCAGCCGCCGGGCAGCGACACCCTGGCATGGCCGAAGCGGGCAAGCAGCGGGCCGAGCACCAGCACCGTCGCGCGCATTTTTCGGACCGTGTCGTAGGAGGTCTCCTTGGAAACGGCGGCCCTGGTGTCGATCGTCGCCGCATGGGCGGATCTGGTGACCACGGCGCCGTGAAGCCCGACGACGCCGAGCATGTTTTCCACGTCGGTGACGGCGGGCAGGTTGGTCAGCTCCAGTGGGTACGGACTGAGCAGGGCCGCCGCGATCTGCGGCAGCGCCGCGTTCTTGGCGCCCGAGATCGTCACCGCGCCTTCGAGCCGCTGTCCGCCGACGATCCGCAATCTGTCCATGGCTCTTCGGTCCCGGCCGCTCCCGCATCGGCCTGACAGTCGATCGATCATTCTTTGCTGTCAATTGGAATTGGAATATTTTATTCCTTGTCTCGGCATCGCCGGCCGCCGGCCGGCAAAATTGAACCTGCAAGGGAACTGATGTCCGTCCTGAAGAAGATCGAGGCCAAGCTCGAGACGATGGCGCCGGGCGATCGCGAGATCGGCCAGTACATCGTCGGCAATCCCGACCAGATGCTGCGCCTGTCGACGGCAGCCCTTGCGGCCGAGATCGGTCGCAGCCAGTCGAGCGTCGTCAAGTTCAGCCAGAAGCTCGGCTACGCCAGCTATCAGGAGCTGAAGCTCGCCGTCAGCGAGGCCAAGGCGCAGGAATGGCACGTGCCGGCCGGAATGATCCACGGTTCGATCGAGGTCGACGACAAGTACCAGGTCATGCTGAAGAAGCTGATCGGCAGCAAGCTTCTGTCGATGCAACAGACCGTCGCCGCCAACTCTGAGCGGATCATCTCCAGGGCGCTGCAGATGCTGGACGGCGCGCGCCGCATCCATCTGGTCGGCGTCGGCGCCTCCTCGCTGGTGGCGCGCGATTTCTCCTACAAGCTGATGAAGCTCGGCCGCAACGTGCTGCATGACAGCGACAGCCATGTGCAGATGGCCAATGCCTCGACGCTCGGGCCGGGTGACGTGCTGTTCGCGCTCTCTCATTCCGGTGCCAGCATCGAAACCCTGCGCATCGCCGAGCTTGCCCGCAAGCGCGGCACCACGGTGATCGCCGTCACCGGCCTACATGACAACCCGCTGAGCCGCGTCGCCGACATCCGCCTCTACACCATCGCCGACGAGGAGCGCGCGCGTTCGTCCTCGATCACCGCGCGCGACGCGCAGCTGACCTTGACCGACCTGCTGTTCATCCTGCTCGTGCAGCGGCAGCCGGATGCCAACGAACATATCCACAACAGTGAACTGGCTGTTTCCGTGCTGAAGGCTGAGCGGTCTTCGTAGATACTCCGCACGGAGAGCCAAGCAAGGCCGCCGCAGCATGCAGCTTTTAGCACCCGCATCCGCCTGACTCCAAAATTCCAGCAAGGCTTTTCTTGCCTCTCGCCGCCGAAGGCGCGACGTTGCGAAACGCAGGACATCCGTTCGCAAGGAGGAAAAAATCATGGCATCCGACGTCGCCGTCATCGCAGGCGCAGGGCAGGGGCTCAGCGCTTCGCTCGCGCGCCTTCTCGCCAAAGAGGGCTTTCGCGTCGTGCTGGCCGCCCGCAACACCGGCAAGCTCGCCCCGCTGGTCGAGGAGACCGGAGCGCTCACCGTCGAAACCGACGTTTCCGACCCGGCCTCCGTCGCAAGCCTGTTCGACGCCGCCGACAAGGCCGGCCCGCCAGCGCTTGCCGTCTTCAACGCCAGCGGCCGCACACGCGGTCCGATCGCCGAACTCGATCCGGACGCCGTCAAGCAGGCCCTTTTGGTCGGCGCCTATGGCGGCTTCCTGGTCGGCCAGCAGGCGGCGCGGCGGCTTTTGGCGCGCGGTTCCGGCTCGATCCTGTTCACCGGCGCCACCGCCAGCGTCAAAGGATTTCCCGGTTCGGCAGGCTTTGCCATGCCGAAATTCGGACTGCGCGGGCTGGCGCAGTCCATGGCCCGCGAGCTCAGCCCGAAGAACATCCATGTCGCCCATTTCATCATCGACGGTGCCATCCAGCCGCCCGGGCAGGCCGAGGAGCCGGACCGGCCGGATCGCCGTCTGTCGCCGGGCGCGATCGCCGAGGCCTATCTCGCGATCCACCGCCAGCATCGCAGTGCCTGGAGTTTTGAGGTCGAACTCAGGCCATGGGTCGAGACGTTCTGATCTTTTGATCCAAAGCCGGCGATTCTGCACAGCGGCTGTCGCTCGCCGCCTGCATTGTGCCGCACGCTGGCGGGCGTGCTCGCTGTCGCAAAATCTTTGAGAGAATATTTCCTGCTTCGCGTTGAAGAAGAAAACCGGTTCTTTGATCGGAAGCGCAGCATTGCCGATCCTGTCATCAAGGCTTCGCATCCCGCCTGGCCGATATGATTTCAGCATTGCAAGGAACGCATCATGTCCGAACGAGGAAACGCTTTTAAGCCTTTCGTTTCAACATCAGTCACCAGGCGCGCAGGTCTTGCCGCGCTTCTGGCTTCGGCGCTTGCCATTGTTGCCTTGGCCGCGCCGACACCGTCCTTCGCCGAGGACAAGAAGGCCATCAAGGTCGGCATCATCAGCGGCGAGGACGAGGATGTCTGGCGCGTCGTCGTGGCCCAGGCCGCCGAAAAAGGCCTGACGATCGAGACCGTCGTCTTCAACGACTACACCCAGCCCAACGAGGCGCTGGAGCGTGGCGAGATCGACGCCAATGCCTTCCAGCACAAGCCCTATCTTGACAACCAGATCAAGACGCAAGGCTATCACATCGTCCCGGTCGGCTATACCGGCGTCTGGCCGATCGGCCTCTATTCCAAGAAATACGCCAAGGTCGCCGACCTGCGTGAGGGCGCCGTCATCGGCTTGCCCAACGACCCATCGAATGAAGGCAGGGCGCTGCGCGTGCTGCAGAACGAGGGCGTCCTCAAGCTGAAGGACGGCACCGGCATCCTGGCGACCACCGCCGACATCGCCGAGAACCCGAAGAAGGTCGTCATCAAGGAGCTCGATGCCGGCATTGTCGGGCGTTCGGTGGAAGATCTCGACGCTGCCGTAGTCAACACCGACTGGGCGCTGAAGAGCGGCCTCGGCCCTGACAACCGCATCGCCCAGGAGCCGGTGGCCGACAATCCCTACCGCAACTTCATCGCGGTCAAGGCCGGCAATGAGAACGAGCCCTGGGTCAAGACGCTGGTCGCGGCCTACCAGAACGAGACGGTCAAGGCCGAGTTCGACAAGGTCTACAAGGGCACCGGGATCAGCGCCTATTGATCGGCGCGTGGCTGGCAGAAACAGGCGGTCCGCCACGGAGCGGGCCGCCATTGCATTTGCGGAACGCCGAAACAGGAACCTCGATGAACCAGCATATCAAAGCATCGGCCGATCTGGCGGCGGCCAGCCATCCTCCCGCTTCGGAAGATGTCGTCCGTCTCATCGACCTGAAGCGGCGCTTCGGCGCAACGCCGGCGCTCGATGGCGTCTCGCTGACGGTGCGCAAGGGCGAGATCCTCGGCATCATCGGCCGCAGCGGCGCCGGCAAGTCGACGCTGATCCGCTGCCTGAACGGGCTGGAGCGGCCGGATTCCGGCGCGGTGTTCATCGAAGGCCGCGAGATCAGCCGGCTCGGTGAGCGCGAGTTGCAGCCGCTGCGGCGCCGCATCGGCATGATCTTCCAGCATTTCAACCTGCTGTCGGCCAAGACCGTCGAGGACAATGTCGCGCTGCCGCTCAAGATCGAGGGCCGCCCCAAAGCCGAGCGCCTGGCACGCGCGGCAGAACTGCTTGACTTCGTCGGCCTGTCGGAGAAGGCGAAAGCCTATCCGGCCTCGCTGTCGGGTGGCCAGAAGCAGCGTGTCGGCATAGCCAGGGCACTCGCCGCTTGCCCGGCGCTGCTGCTTTCCGACGAAGCGACCTCGGCGCTGGACCCGGAGACGACGCGCTCGATCCTGGCTCTGCTGAAAGATATCAACCGGCAGTTTGGCTTGACCATACTGCTCATCACCCACGAGATGGAGGTGATCCGCTCGATCGCCGACCGCGTGGCGGTGATCGACGCCGGGCGGATCGTCGAGCAAGGCCCGGTCTGGTCGGTGTTTGCCGACCCGCGTTCCGAGATCACCAAAAGCCTGCTCGGCGGCATCCGTCCGCAACTGCCGGCCGAGATCGCCAGCCGGCTCGTGCCGGGAGCCGGCGCGGAAACGATCCTCAGGATCGACGTCGCCGGCGAGGCCGCGCGCGGCCCGCTGCTATCGGACCTTGCCGATGCCGTGCCGGGTCCGTTCCGCCTCGTCCATGGCGGCATCGACCATGTCCAGCAGCAGCCGGTCGGCACGCTGTTCCTGGCGGTGGCAGGCAACGATGAAAATCATCTGTCGCAAGTGATCGCATTCCTGAAAGCCCGCCAGGCGCGGGTGGAGGTGCTTGGCCATGTCGCCGGTTCTGTTTGAGCTTCTCATTCGTTCGATCTGGGAGACGGTCCTGATGACCGGGGCCTCCGGCCTCATCTCGCTGGTTTTCGGCCTGCCGCTCGGTCTTGCACTGGTCGCCACCGATCGCGGCGGCATCGCCGAAAGCCTGTGGGTGAATCGCGCGCTCGGTGCCATCATCAACGGCTTCCGCTCGGTGCCCTTCATTATCCTTCTGGTGGCGCTGATCCCGGTGACGCGGCTGATCGTCGGCACCTCGATCGGCACCTGGGCGGCGATCGTGCCGCTTTCGATCGCCGCCACGCCCTACTATGCTCGCATCGCCGAAGTGTCGCTGCGCGAGGTCGACCACGGCTTGATCGAGGCGGCGCGCGCCATGGGCGGCAACCGCTGGCCAATCATCCGCGAGGTGCTGGTGCCGGAGGCGCTACCCGGCATCGTCGCCGGCTTCACGGTGACGCTGGTGACGCTGATCGGCGCCTCGGCCATGGCCGGCGCCATCGGCGCCGGAGGGCTGGGCGACCTTGCCATCCGCTACGGCTACCAGCGCTTCGAGACCAGCGTCATGGTGGCGGTCGTCATCGTGCTCATCATCCTGGTCTGCGGCATCCAGTGGGCCGGGGACCGGCTCGTCGCCAGGCTGGACCACCGCGCATGACCGCCGGACGCAAGCAGGCTGGGTATCCGTTCGGACGTTCTTTGCCCGCTGGTAGCAAAATGCAGGCCGGCGTTCTCCCATCGGCGTCGAGTTTGGATCGTCCGTTGCTTGGATCGCAAAGGCCAGCGTGCCACCGTGGCGGCCAGGCGCAACGTCTCGCGTAAGGAGCCTGAGCATGCCCAGAATTGTCCCTGTGCTCGATCTTGACCGTCTCGAACAGGGCGCATCGGAGCGCCGGACCTTTCTGTTCGACCTGCGCACCGCCGCTCGCGATGTCGGCTTCTTCTATCTCAGCGGCCATGGCATATCGGCAGCGGAGATCGCCGACGTGCTCGATGCCTCGCGCCGCTTCTTTGCCTTGCCGGAGGCCGACAAGCTGGCCATCGAAATGGTCAAGTCCTCGCAATTCCGCGGCTATACGCGCGCCGGCGGCGAGCTGACCAAGGGCAAGGCCGACTGGCGCGAGCAGCTCGACATCGGCGTCGAGCGCCCGATCATCCCGCAAGGGCTAGGCGTTCCTGCCTGGACGCGGCTGCAAGGGCCGAACCAATGGCCGGCGTCCCTGCCGGAGCTGAAGCCGGCGCTGCTGGCATGGCAGGCGCGGGCGACCGAGGTGGCGATCCGCCTTTTGAAGGCCTTTGCCCAATCGCTCGACCAGGCCGAGGAGGCTTTCGATCCTATATATCGCGACGAGCCCAACCACCGCATGAAGATCGTGCGCTATCCCGGCCGTGACGCGACCGGCGACGACCAGGGCGTCGGCGCGCACAAGGATGGCGGCTTCTTGACGCTGCTGCTGCAGGACGACAACAAAGGCTTGCAGGTCGAGTATGACGGCAGCTGGGTGAATGTGGACCCGCTTCCCGGAACGCTGGTGGTCAACATCGGTGAGCTGCTCGAACTGGCGTCGAACGGCTATCTCCGGGCGACCGTCCATCGCGTCGTCACACCGCCGCCCGGTGTCGAGCGGATTTCCGTTCCCTTCTTCTTCAGCGCTCGGCTCGACGCGACGATCCCGCTGCTGACCTTGCCCGAGGACCTTACGGCCGAGGCGCGGGGGCCGGCCAGCGATCCCGACAATCCGCTGTTTCGCGATGTCGGCACCAATGTGCTGAAAAGCCGCCTGCGCTCGCATCCCGACGTGGCGAAGCGACACTATGCCGATCTGCTGGAAACGGCCACCGCGGCCGGCTGATGTTGCTGCAGCAATGGAGCCGAATTTTTCGCCGTCGGCGCGTTTTTTGGAATTTTGTTCGTCGCAAAAGCGCCTGGGCAAGCCCACATAAGGATTATCGTTCGGCGGTTTCCTCCCATTCCCCGAACGGTGTTCCCCTCTGAAGGTTTGACCTTCATTTTTGGCCGGGCATTCGCGCCCGGCCTTTTTCTTTTGAGTGGTCGCCGGCCACATGGCACTGCGATCATCTTCGATCGGGCGGCGCGGTGCAATATTGCTCTTCATCCGGCGTTCTTGGTACGCGCTCTGACGGACGGCATTGCCGCTCTCGGCAAAATCGTTGATACAGCGGCATGTCCACCGAGCACGCCTTGTGCGGTCCGCTCAGGGACGTAATTGGTATTCCTTCGGAGATCTGATCTTGTTACCGCCTAGCGTTCGCCGCTCCTTGCCGATGGCTCTCCTGCGCGCCCGCGAGGCAATAACGGCGCGCTTCCGGCCGATGCTCGCCCGGCACGATATCACCGAACAGCAATGGCGCGTGTTGCTCGTGTTGGCCGAAGCCGGCCCGCTTGAGGCCACAGAGCTCGCCAATCGCGCCTCGATCCTGCCGCCGAGCCTGACCCGCATCATCAAGGCGATGGAGGAGCGGCAGTTCATCACCCGCAATAAGGTCAAGGACGATGGCCGTCGGGCGCTGCTGGCCATCAGCTCCGCCGGGCTGGCGGTGATCGAGGATCTGTCACCTGAGCGCGCCGCCATCTATGAGGCGATCCAGAAACGCTACGGCGTCGAACAGCAGGAGTGTCTGCTCGACCTTCTCGAAATCCTGATCCAGTCGGAGTCGGAAGGATGAGCTTCTCAACGCCACCGCTGGGCTGAAGGTCGGCGCCACGCTCCAGAGCAACTCCAAGAAAAGTGCGTGGCGGTCCGGAATGCGTAAAAACAAATACTTAGAGCGGGCCGGCGATTCAATCAAAAGCTGAACCGCTCTAGACTCTCAGCCGCAGGCCTTCGGGATCGAAGAACGGCATCGGCGCTACGGTCGCTCGTGTCGGCGTCCCGTCAATGTCGATGCTGAGCTCGGTGCCGACAGCGGTGAAGGGCAATTTGAGATGCGCGGTCGCCAGCACCTTGCCCAGGGAATAGCCATGGTCGCTGTAGGTCACCACCCCGGCATCCTTGTCGCCGGCCATGACCCGGGCGTTAGTCTCGGCCGGTCTGTCGCCGTCGAGGATCAGACCGGTCCAGCGCTCGTCGAGGCCTTGTTCGCGAACCTTGAGCAAAGCGTCACGGCCGACGAAGTCGCCCTTGTCGAACCTGATCCAGCGATCGAGGCCGACATGGAACGGTGTGCGGCTTTCGTCCATGTCGATGCCATGCGCCGGATAGGCCTTCTCCAGCCCCAGCGTGAACATTGCCAGCACGCCATATGGCTTGAGGCCGAAATCCCGGCCGCTGCGCATCAGCATGTCCCAGACCGCAGCCGCCTCGTCGGCCGGCACGAACAACTCGAAGCCGAGTTCGCCGGTCACGCCGGTGCGCGAGATCAGCACGCGCGTCTCGCCGATGCGCCCTGATGTGAACGACCAGCGTTTCAGCCCATCCAGATCGGTGTCCGAAACCAGCACTTTCAGCAGTTGGCGTGAGCATGGCCCCTGGATCGTCGGGAAGGCGATGGCCGCCGTGATATCGGTGACATAGGCGTTTCGCCCCTCGGCATGATGCAGCAGCCAGGGCAACATCTTGAGGCGATTGACCGAGCCGGTCACCAGCATGAAATGCTCCGGCGCCAGCCGGAACACGGTGAGGTCGTCCATGATGCCGCCGTCCTCGCGGCACACCGTGGAGTAGCGCACCTGGCCCGGCTTCATCGCCGACGCGTCGTTGACCATGACATGGTTGACCAGCGCCTCGGCATCCGGCCCCTTGATGTCCATCTTGCCCATGGTGCTGAGGTCCTGGACGCCGACATTGGCGCGGGTGTTCAGGTGCTCGTCGGCGATGCCGGAATAATATTTGGCCGAGATGAAATCGCCGCCGACCCGCCCCATGGTCGCACCCAGTCCGACGATGCTGCCGTAGAAGGGGGATCGCCGCTCAGCCAAGAAGGTCTCCATCGTTCATGAAAAACGGCAGCGCCCGGCGGCGCTGCCGAAGTGGACTGTCGTCATGTCAGGTACCGTAGACGTCGAACGAAAAATACTTGTCGTTGATTTCCTTGTATTTTCCATTGGCACGCAGCGCATCGATGGCGGCGTTGAGCTTGTCGGTCCGTTCCTTGTTGCCCTTTTGCAGCGCGATGCCGACGCCGGGCCCGTGAATGGCCGGATCGGCCGTCAGGGTGCCAAGCAGCTTGCAACAGGCGCCGTCGGGCTTCTTCAGCCATTCTGTCAGGATGATCGAGCCATCCATCATCGCGTCGAGCCGGCCATTGGCCATGTCGGTGCGGGCATCATCGCCGGTCGGATAGGCTTTTATGGTCGATCCGCTGTATTTCTGCTCGGCGAAGTTGTGATGGATGGTCGCGCTCTGCACGCCCAACGCCTTGCCTTTCAGATCGCCCGGCGAGGTGCCTGAGATCGTCGATTCCTTCGGCACCGCGATAGCCGGCGGCGTCTGGTAGTATTTGTGGGTGAAGTCGACCTTTTCGGCCCGCTCGGGCGTAATGGTTATGTTGATGATGGCATCGAACTTGCCGGCCTGCAGCGCGGGAATGGAGCCGTCGAAATCCTGCACGACGAACTCGCATTCGGTCTTCATCTCGGCGCACAGCGCCTTGCCGAGATCGATGTCGAAGCCGCCCAGCGTGCCATCGGCATTGGCGTAGTTGAAAGGCGGATAGGCACCCTCGGTGCCGAGCTTGAGTTTCTTGTCCTGGGCGAAAGCCGCGCCCGAGGCGAGGCAGCAGGCAACTGAAGCGGCAAGCACGAAACGACCGAAAAGACGCATGGTCCAGATCTCCGTTGACCGGCGAAGTCAAGGTCTTTCAGGCCCGCGGCGGAGACGGAAACGACATGTCATGCGCCGATCACGGCGCGATGTCGGCTCTTCAAAGCACGCAGCTCGGCCCGCAAGTCCGACCTACAACAATTCTTCACAAACGGCTACCTATACTGGCGACGACGTTTGGTTCAGGTCACGAGGGGGGCGGCTTGGAATTCGACTTGAAAACCATAGAGGCGCTGGCTCCCGACCAGGCGTCGCTCAGCGCCGCCTCCAAGTTGACCAAGCGATCGAACTGGCCGCGCCTTGAACGGAATGAGCAGCAGGCCCTGATCTGGGGCGAGTGCCAGGGCTCCGGCTCCAATCCCTATCGGGTCGTGGTCGATACAGGCGATCACGGCTACAAATGCACCTGCCCATCGCGAAAGTTTCCCTGCAAGCACACGCTAGCCTTGATGTGGATCGCCGCCACGGCGCCAGCCAGTTTTGCTCCCGCTCAATCGACGCCGGAATGGGTGAATGATTGGCTTGGCCGGCGCCGGAAGACGACGCCGCAGGCGACGGGGCCCGTACCCGGCGCGGCAGCCAAGAGCATCGACGACGCTTTACGACCGGATGAGGGTGCCGTCGTAGAGGACGCCGCGGCCGTAGAACGCCGCGAGGCGGCGCAGCGCAAGCGGGCGCAAGAGACACGGTCCGCGGTGTCGGCGGCGCTCGATGAACTCGACCAATGGATCGCCGACCAGTTGCGGCTTGGCCTTTCCGGATTTGTCGACGCCAGCAGCGAGCGCTGCCGCCGCATTGCCGCGCGGCTCGTCGACCTCAAGGCGACCGCGCTCGCCGGGCGCATCGACGAGATACCGTCGCGGCTGATGGCGCTGCGCAGCGAGGAAAGACCGGACGCGGCGATCCGCGAGCTCGGCAAGCTGGTGCTGCTGGCCAAGGCCTGGCGATCGGAGCCTGACGACCCTGAATTGAAGCGGCTCGTATCGACATCCGAAACCCGTGAACAGATTCTGGCCAACCCGGACGCCCGGCAGGTGGAAAGCCACTGGGAAGTTCTCGGCGAGAAGATCGAAACCCGCCGCGACGGTCTCGTCAGCCATTCGACCTGGCTGCTCGATTTGAAGAGTGCTGCGCCGCAATTTGCCCTGCTGCTCGACTATTTTCCCGCATCGGCGGGACGCAGATCGAACGCCTTCGCGCCGGGCGACCGCTTCAACGCCCGGCTGGTGTTTTATCCATCGCGCGCACCACTGCGCGCGCTGGTGGCGGAGCGCATCGGTGACGTCTCTTCCGGGGAGGCGTGGCCTGATTTCGGCGCGTTGAAAGAACCGCTCGCGGCGCGCGCATCCCAGCAGGATGGCGCGCCATGGCTTACCGACAGTCCTCTCATCCTGCCTCCCGGCGCGATCTCGCTCGACGACCGCGGCACCGCCTGGTGGCAGGCAGCCGATGATCCGCATGGGATCGCCTTGCCGATCGCCGGTGCTGTCGATCAAACCTTGCTCGGCATCGACCTTGGCGCCGCCGCGGCGCTGTGGAACGGCGCCCGGCTTGACCTTCTGGCGGCGCAGAGCAGGTTCGGGAGGCTCGATCTGTCGTGAACGAGCTCGAGCAGACAGGCCTGGCGGCAATGCGCGACTGCTGGATCACCGGCGGACCGACATTCGACCTCGCTCCAGCCGCGTGGAAGGAGATCGCCGGCACCGCAGGCCCCGACGAACGGGAGCGCCGGCTTCTGGCGATCGCCGCGCAGGCGCTCGACATCGGCTTGCGGCCTGCGGCGCCGAAGGTTCTGAAGCGTCGTCCGGCGCTGCCTGTGCTTGCCTTGCCCATGCTGCCGGAGCGGTTGCGGCCGCTGTTGAGGGCCGCGCTGAAACAGGCTGCCGATGCGAGGCGCAAGGTGCGTGTGGTGACGCTGGTCGCCAGCCGCGGCTTCGTGCTCCATCCAATGGACTGGATGCCTGCCGTGTCGGACCAGAACAGCCCGGACGTCTACGCCCCGTGGATCGACTGGCAGGCCGGCGTCGAAGGGCAGACGCATGCCCCGCGCGAGAAACTGACGGCGGAAAACTGGGATGACTTCTATCCCGCAGCGCGCCGCATCGCGCTGGCCGACATGCGCCGCATCGAACCGGCCACGGCCAGGATGCTCATCGAGACCAAGGGATCGAGTGAGCCGGCGGAGGTCAGGCTCGCGCTCATCGAGCTCATGCGCTTCGGCTTGGGCGACGATGACTTGCCGTTCCTGAAGAGCCTCTCCGCCGATCGCTCCGGCAAGGTGCGCGAAATGGCTGGCCGACTGCTGGCAAGGTTAGGGCAGCAAGGCCAGCCAGGCGATAGCGGGCCGGAAGATCGAACGGCGGAACTCGCCGTCTTCATCGCAGAAGGGAAATCCGGCTTCATACGCCGCCGAACCACTTACGCACCGGTAAAACTCAAATCGCCTGCGCAGGAAAGTCGTCGCGTCGACCTGTTTGCAACCTGCTACCTGGTCGATCTTGCCGCGAGCTTCGGCAAAACAGAGTGCGATTTCATCGGGGCATGGCAATTCGGCGTCGACGACAATGCTGATCTCTCTCTCGTTCGAATGGTCGCGGTGTCCGGCGGCGATGCCGCGGTGGCGCTTTTGGCGGATACACTTGTCGCCGAAGGCGGCAAGTCGGCCCTTCTCGTCCTCCATCTCATGTTGCGTTTGGACAGCAGCAGGAAGCGTAGCCTGATCAGGCAAATCCTGAAGGACGCGCAAAATCTTGATGCGCTCAACCTGGTCGAAGGCATTGAAGCAAGCTGGCTGGAATGGGGTGACCTGACAAACGGCAAGACGCTGTCGGCACTACGTTCCACGGTTGCGGGAAACAACGAACCCGTGAAGCGAAGTGTAGACCAAGTACTGGAAACGATAGGTTTCCTTGCCACCGCGGCAACGGCGGAAAAACTGATTGGCGACGTCGTCGCGGCCGGCATGCCGCCGGCGGCCACTTCGCTCGCTTTCCTGCGCCTCAACGCAGCCTTGGCGGGAACCAACACATGATCAATCCGGAGAAGAACCCATGAACGCAGCCATCCGTCTCCCGGTCGAGCAGGCCTATGCCAGCGAATTGCAAGCGCTGGCGCGCGGCGACGACAAGCAAAAGCCCGCCGGCTGGAGCCTCTCACCAAAGGCCGTCCTGACCTATCTGCTGGGCGGCAAGGCCAGCGACGGCACCATGATAACGCCGAAATATGTCGGCCGCCGCCGGCTGATGGAAACCGCGGTGGCGACTTTGGCCACCGACCGTGCGCTGCTTTTGCTCGGCGTTCCGGGCACCGCCAAATCCTGGGTCTCGGAACATCTCGCCGCGGCAATCATGGGCGACTCGACGCTGATCGTGCAGTGCACGGCCGGAACCGACGAGAACCAGATCCGCTATGGCTGGAACTATGCCCAGCTTCTGGCGAAAGGCCCGAGCCAGGAAGCGCTGGTGCCGACGCCGCTCTATCGCGCCATGCAGGACGGCAAGCTGTGCCGGCTTGAAGAGCTGACGCGCATGGGCTCGGACGTGCAGGACACGCTGATCACCGTGCTGTCCGAAAAGATGATGCCGATCCCGGAGCTGAACACCTCGATCTACGCCCAGCGCGGCTTCAACATCATCGCCACGGCAAACAACCGCGACAAGGGCGTCAACGAGCTGTCCTCGGCGCTCAAGCGGCGCTTCAATGTCGTGGTGCTGCCGCTGCCCGAAGACATGGCGGAAGAGGTCTCGATCGTCTCCAAGCGCGTCGGTGAGATGGCTGGCGGCCTCGACCTGCCGGTGCCGAAGAATGTCGCCGAAGAGATCGCCCGCGTGCTGACCATCTTCCGCGAATTGCGCTCAGGCTCGACCGCCGACGGCAAGGTGACGCTGAAGACACCGTCGGGCTCGCTATCGACGGCAGAGGCCATCGCCACCATGGTTGGCGGTCTCAGTCAGGCGGCCTGGTTCGACGGCGGCAAGCTTGGCGCCGAAGGTCTCGCCGCCAGCCTTGTCGGTGCGATCGTCAAGGATCCGGTGCAGGACAAGGTGGTGCTGGAAGAATATCTGGAAACGGTGCTCAAGAAGCGGCCCGACTATTCCGGCTACTATGCGGCGCTGAACGCGGCGATCTGATACCGATGCGGCACAGCGGTATCGCCTATTTCGGCATACGCCATCACGGGCCCGGCTCCGCCGACAGCCTGGTACAGGCGCTGCAGGAATTGCGGCCGGTCGCCGTCCTGATCGAAGGGCCGAGTGACGCTTCGGCGTTGTTGCCGCTGCTGGCCCGCCCGGAAATGCAGCCGCCGGTGGCATTGCTCTGCTACCCGGAGGACGACCCGGCCTCGACCAGCTTCTGGCCGTTTGCCGAGTTCTCTCCCGAATATCAGGCGGTCCTCTGGGCGGTCGGCAACAAGGCGACGTTGCGCTTCATCGATCTGCCGTCGTCGGCGCGGTCGCCCGCCGAGGCGATCGATGCCGCGGAAAACACCGACGCCGCCGAAGCCAGCGAAGCCGGCGATGACGAGGACCCGCATCGCCGTGATCCGATCGGCACTCTGGCGCATGCCGCCGGCTACGAGGATGGCGAAAGCTGGTGGTCGGATATCGTCGAACAGAACCCTGAGCCGGGCCCCATTTTCGCGGCCATCGCGGACGCCATGGCGACGCTGCGCGAAGGTGAAGGGTCGATCGCAAAGTTCGAAGCCAGGCGCGAAGCGCATATGCGGCTCGAAATCGCCGCGGCGCGAAAGGAGTTCGAGGGACCGATAGCGGTGGTCTGCGGCGCATGGCACGTGCCGGCGCTCCAGGCAGCGCACGTCCAGAAAGCCGATCAGGCGCTGCTCAAGGGCATCGCCCGGCGCAAAAGCACGATGACCTGGGCGCCGTGGACGGGGCCGCGCCTGGCGTCGGGCCTTGGCTATGGCGCGGGCGTCGTGGCGCCAGGCTGGTGCAAGCATCTTTGGCGCACGCGCGGCCGGCATGACGGGGCAACCCTGTGGCTGGCGATGATTGCGGCGGTGCTGCGCGAGAAGGGTCATCTGATCTCGACCGCTTCTCTGATCGAAGCGGAGCGGCTTGCCCGTACGCTCGCCGCCATTCGCGAGCGGCCGAAACCCGGTTTCGAGGAATTGCGCGACGCTGCCGTCGCCGCCCTGTTCAACGGCGAAGCGCTGCTGTGGGCGCTGGTCGAGGCTGAGCTGCTCCTGGGTGCGGACGTTGGCGAAATTCCACCCGACACGCCGCTGGCGCCCTTGATCGAGGATCTGCAGCGCAACCAGAAGGCGGCGCGGCTGAAGCCCGAGGCGCTTGAGCGCGAACTGTCGGTCGATCTGCGCAGCGAAAGCGGGCTTTTCCGTTCGACATTGCTGCACCGCCTGAACGTGCTTGGTGTGCATTGGGGCAGATTGACCGACGCCGGGCGCAGTCGCGGCACCTTCCGCGAGCGCTGGACGCTGGCCTGGGAGCCGGAATATGCCGTTCGGCTGGTCGAGAACCTTGTCTACGGCCCGACCATCGAAAAGGCCGCCAATGGCCGGCTGATCCAGATGATCGGCGCCGCGGCAACCCTCGACACGCTTGCCGCCCTGGTCCAGAGCGCGATCACGGCCGACCTGTCGGAAGCCTCGAGCGCCGGCCTTGTTGCGCTGGAGGCACGCGCGGCGCACAGCAGCGAATGCCTGGAAATCCTGGCGTCGGTGCCGCCGCTTGCCGACATCATCCGCTATGGCGAGGCGCGCAAGACGGAGACGCACCGCCTGTCCGGCCTCATGGAGCGGCTGATCGTCGAAGCGGCGATCGCGCTGGCCTATGCCGTGCGCGATCTCGATCAGCAGGCTGCCGCTTCACTGGTCGGCGCTCTGCGCAAGGCCGACGAAGCCATCAGGCTGATCGAACCCGGGGACGATGTGCTGAACGGATGGCGCGACGGGCTGGCCGCCGTGCTCGATGGGCCGCGATCCACGGCGCTGCTGGCCGGATGCGCCGCGCACTTGCTTTACGAAGCCGGCCAGCTATCCGCCGAAGCCGCCGCCGGATTGCTCGGGCGACGCCTGTCTCCCGGAACGCCGGTCATTGAAGCGGCGGGGTTCTTCGAGGGCTTCTTCAGCACCGCCGGTCAACGGCTGATCTATGACGAGGGTCTGCGCGGCGCGGTCGATGCGTGGCTGAAATCGCTCGACGAAGAGGCTTTCGTCGCGCATCTGCCATTGCTGCGCCGCGTCTTTTCCAATCTGGACAGCATGGAGCGCCGGCGGCTGATCGAGGCGGTTCTCGGCCGCGCCGCGCGCCTGCCGGCTGGCCTGACGCCGGCGCCGGATGGTGGCGAGGCCTGGCGCCGGCATCTGGAACGGCTCGGACCATTGCTCATGGGGGGTGGCAATGGATGACGAGGCCGAAATGAACGAGCCAGGTGCACTCACGCCGGACGGCGAGAGGGAGCGTCGCTGGCGCCTGGCGATCGGCGCCGCCGACGAAACATCGCCAGCGCTTTCCGAAGACGACAAGCGGCTTTCGGCCGCGCTCGACGCCCTCTATGGCGATAGCGCCGGCGATGCTGCCGCCGATCCGCGCAAGCGGCGTGGCGGTCTCGGCCGGTCGGCGCCGCGCGTGGCGCAATGGATGGGCGACATCCGCTCCTTCTTTCCGGCGCAGGTCGTGCAGATCGTCCAGAAGGACGCGTTCGAACGGCTGAACCTGAAGCAGATGCTGATGGAGCCGGAATTCCTCAAGGCGATCGAGGCGGACGTCAATCTGGTTGCCGACCTGATTTCGCTTCGCTCGGTGATGCCGTCCAAGACCAAGGACATCGCCCGCACCATCATCGCCGACATCGTCGCCAAGCTGATGCAGCGGCTCGAACAGAAAACCGCTGAAGCGATACGCGGCGCGCTCGACCGGTCGAGACGCACCAACCGCCCGCGCCAACGCGATATCGACTGGCCGCGCACCATCTCGGCAAACCTTCGCCACTACCAGCATGAGCACAAGACCATCGTGCCGGAAAAGCTGGTTGGCTTCATGCGCAAGCAACGCCGGCTGGTCGACCTCGACGAGGTCGTGCTGTGTGTCGACCAGTCCGGTTCGATGGCGAGCTCGGTGATCTACGCTTCGATCTTCGCCGCGGTGATGGCCTCGCTGCCGGTCGTGCGCACCAAACTTGTCTGCTTCGACACCGCGATTGTCGATCTCACCGAGGACCTCAACGATCCCGTCGAAGTGCTGTTCGGCGTCCAGCTTGGCGGCGGTACCGACATCAACCAGGCGGTCGCCTATTGCGCCGAGCGCATCGAGCGGCCGACCAAGTCCCATTTCGTGCTGATCACCGACCTCTACGAAGGCGGCAACGGCCAGGAATTGTTGCGCGGGCTGGCAGCGCTGGTCCGGTCCGGCGTCAATGTTGTCGTGCTTCTGGCGCTCACCGATCAGGGCCGGCCCGGCTATGACCCCGCCATGGCCGGTTCGGTCGCCGGACTTGGCATACCGGTTTTTGCCTGCACGCCGGACCTGTTTCCGGACATGATGGCGGCGGCCCTGCGGCGGGAGGATATCGGCGCCTGGGCGGCGGGGGCCGACATCAAGGTCGTTCGCGCCGAGACCGAAGCACCGAAGCCAGGCGACTGAGCTTCGTCGGTGGTCCCGGCACCGGTCAGGACGTCTTCTCGCCGACCAGTTCAAAGCGCTCGACCTCGCAGTGCTGGCCGACCACCGCCAGCACGTCCGTCGAAGGTTCGATCGCATCGGGCTGTTTCCATTCGAGGTTGAAGGAAAACACGAAGCGGTCGCGACCGGCGTCATGCTCCATGCCGACAAAGCGCGCCGCGTAGCCGAGCGGCCGCACCATCTCCTGAAGGTCGGGCGGCAATCCTTTTGCCCAGGACACCGAAAGGATCGCATGATGGTCGCGCGGGATCCGGAGATCGACCCATCTCAAGGCCTGGAGCGTCACCAGGGTGAGCAGCGTCGCAATCCCCGCCAGGCCGAACTGGCCACCGCCAAACGCCAGTCCGATCATCGTCATGATCCACATCGTGGCGGCGGTGGTGACCCCGGTCACGAGCTCGCCGCGCCGAAGGATGGCGCCGCCGCCGATGAAGCCGACGCCGGTCAGCACGCCGAGCGGAAATCGCAGCACGTCCATGCGGCCGAAAGTGTCCGGCTCCTTGCCCGCCATGTCGAGCAGGATGTTGGCCTGGATCATGGCGATGGCAGCCGCAAGGCCAACCAGGATAGTCGTTCGAAGCCCGGCGGTGCGGCCGCGCGACTCCCTGTTCAAGCCGATGAGGACGCCTGCCAGCAGCGTGAGCAGAAGCCGCGCGGCGAGGTCGGGCCAGGTCGGATGAAGCGGCATCTCGCAGCAAAACGGCTCGAACATCGTCCCACCTTGGCGGCCTGGGCGCGCCGCGTCCTCGCATACATTCGCGTCCCCACCGTCCCTCAACATCGCTGGGGCAGTGATGGTTCCCCTTCGCCGCCGCCACTCCGTTGCACGATTTGAACAGGCGGCGCTTGACTCCGGCAAAACCTTGTGAAAAATTTTGCAGCAACTGATAAAAATATCAAAGGGTGGAAATGGTTGGGTTCGGCAACGGCCTGCTGCGCGACGATGAGACCAGCATGGCGACCCGCGCCGCCTGGCTCCACTATGCCGGCGGCCTGACCCAGTCCGAGGTTGCCAAGCGCCTCGGCCTGACCAGCCTCAAGGCGCACCGCCTGATCACCAAGGCCAACCAGGAAGGGCTGGTCAAAGTCTATATCGACGGCGAAGTCTCCGAATGCGTCGCGTTGGAAGACCAGCTCTCCGGCCGCTACGGCCTCCACTATTGCGAGGTGGTGCCGAACTTCGATTCCGAAGACCTGCCGCTGAAGGCGCTGGGCATTGCCGGCGCGCAGTTCCTCAAACGCGAGATCGAACGCGGCGAGGGCACGCTGATCGGCGTCGGCCACGGCCGCACGCTCGCCGCCTGCGTCGAATACCTGCCGCGCATATCGGCCGACGGGGTCCGCTTCGTCTCGCTGCTTGGCGGCCTGACGCGCAAATTCTCGGCCAACCCGCATGACGTCATCCATCGGCTGGCTGAACGCACCGGTGCCGAAGCCTATGTCATGCCGGTGCCGATGTTCGCTAACACCGCCGAGGACCGCACGGTGCTGCTCGGCCAGAAGGGCATCAGCGAGGTCTTCGATTTGGCGCGGTCGGCCGACCTTTTGATCGCCGGCATCGGTACCGCCGAGCGCGAGGCTTCGCTGGTTGCCACCGGCATGATCGAGAAGGGCGAGATGGAGGAGACCCGCGGCAACGGCGCCGTCGGCGAGTTGCTCGGCCATTTCTTCGACGCGGCCGGAAAGCCGGTGGCGACGACGGTGTCCAGCCGGGCGCTGGCGCTGGCGCGCGAGGACATCGCCAATCGCAGGATTGTCGCCGTCGCCGGCGGCAAGGTGAAGGTTCGTGCCATCAAGTCAGTGCTGGAGGGCCGCTATCTCAGGGGCCTGATAACCGACGAGCGGACGGCGCGATCGCTCGTGGAACAGACGCCGGTCGGGTAGCCGGCAAAGCTTTGGTTGAAACTACCCTGTGGAGGAGAAGAGAAAATGTACGAGAAAGAGAAAGACCTGATCGACGCGTTCATGCGCGGACAAGTCGATCGCCGCGGCCTGATCAGGGGCCTCGGAGCACTTGGCCTTGCCGCCGGAACGGCCGGCACGCTGCTCAACTTCGGACAGACCCGTGCGCTCGCCGCAGATTTCGACTGGCAGGCGCACAAGGGCAAGACCATCAAGCTCTTGCTCAACAAGCATCCCTATGCCGATGCGATGATCGCCAACCTCGAGAACTTCAAGCAGCTGACCGGCATGAACGTCGTCTATGACGTGTTCCCGGAAGACGTCTATTTCGACAAGGTCACCGCAGCCCTTTCGGCAAGTTCGCCGGAATATGATGCCTTCATGACCGGCGCCTACATGACCTGGACCTACGGCCCAGCCGGCTGGATCACCGACCTCAACGAATGGATCAAGGATCCGGCCAAGACCAATCCGAACTATGCCTGGGACGACTTCCTGCCCGGCGTCAGGAATTCCTGCGCCTGGAACGGCAAGCCGGGCGGCGAACTGGGTTCGGAAGACGCGAAGCAATGGTGCATTCCGTGGGGCTTCGAGCAGAACAACATCACTTACAATCATGGCATGTTCGAGAAGGCCGGCGTCAAGGTGCCCGGCAACATGGACGAGCTGGTGGCCGCGGCGGCCAAGCTCACCAAGGATGTCGGTGGCGGCGTCTACGGCATCGGCGTGCGCGGCTCGCGCTCCTGGGCGACGATCCATCCCGGCTTCCTGTCGGCCTACGCCAATTTCGACCAGAAGGACCTGAACGTGTCGGCCGACGGCAAGCTGTCGGCCGCCATGAACACCGCCGAATCCAAGGCCTTCCACAAGCAGTGGGTGCAGATGATCCAGGAGAGCGGTCCGAAGGACTGGTCGACCTACACCTGGTACCAGGTCGGCACCGATCTCGGCGCCGGCGCCTCGGCGATGATCTTCGACGCCGATATCCTTGGCTACTTCATGAATGGCGGCGACAACAAGATGGCAGGCAAGCTCGCCTTCGCCGGCTTCAAGGCCAATCCGGCCGCCAAGGCGCCGACCCCGAACATCTGGATCTGGTCGCTGTCGATGTCCAACTTCTCCAAGGACAAGGATGCCACCTGGTACTTCATGCAGTGGGCCTCCGGACCCGAGCATGCGCTGTTCGGCGCCACCAAGATGGACTTCGTCAATCCGGTCCGCCAGTCGGTCTGGAAGGACGATGTGTTCCGCGAGAAGCTGAACAAGAGCTATCCTGGCTATGTCGAGATGTTCGACGCTTCCGCACCGGGCGCCAGCATCAAGTTCACGGCGCAGCCGCTCTTCTTCGACCTCACCACCGAATGGGCGGCGACGCTGCAGAAGATGGTGGCCAAGGAAGTGCCGATCGACGAAGGCCTCGACAAGCTGGCCGAGAGCATCAATGGTCAGCTCAAGGAAGCTGGTCTCGGCTAGGATCGGACGAAGGCTGGCCCGCCCGAGGCGGGCCAGCCTCGACCGTCGGTTACATGTTCGCGATGCGGCGCCGGGTGGCGTCGCCAATTCGCCCGACCGGCCGCCTGGCTCCCTGGGCGGCCCGGCAGGGCGAAGCAACAGGAATGATGGAGCAGCAGATGACTGCGGCGACAGTGCAGAGGGCCAGACCCTCCGGCTTCAGGATCAGCAAGCGGGTTCTGCCCTACCTCCTCAGCCTGCCGGCCCTGCTGGTCTGCATCGGCATCCTGATCCCGTTCCTGACCTCTGTGGTCTATTCCTTCCAGCGCTACCGCCTGAGCCAGCCCTGGGCACGGCAGTTCAACTGGGGCGACAACTACATCTCCTTCTTCACCGACCCGAAGTTCTGGAACACGCTGCAGGTGTCGCTGCTCTATGCCGGCATCACCGTCGTGCTCGAACTGCTCCTCGGCCTCGCCATCGCCATGCTGCTGCAGAAGCGCTCGACGCTCAACAATTTCATTTCGATCATGCTTTTGATGCCGCTGATGACGGCACCGGCGCTGGCCGCACTGATGTGGAAGCTCATGACCAATCCGGGCTTCGGCGTGCTGAGCTATCTCGCCAGCCTCATCGGCCTGCATGATTTCCGCTGGGCCTCGTCGCCGTCGACGGCGCTTTTGACCGTCGTCCTTGTCGACATCTGGGTCTACACACCCTTCATCATGATCCTTTTGCTTGCCGGCCTGCGCAGCTTGCCGACGCAGCCCTTCGAGGCGGCCGCCCTTGACGGTGTGCCGAGGAGCTTCGTCTTCTTCCGCATCACGCTGCCGATGCTGATGCCCTATATCCTGACCGCGACCTTGTTCCGACTGCTCGATTCCATCCAGCAGTTCGACATCATCTACGCGATGACCCAGGGTGGTCCCGGCGACACGCTGACCGTCTTCCAGGTCGAGGCCTATCTCAACTTCTTCCAGTCGACCAATGTCGGCCGCTCGGCGGCGCTGATGATCATCCTGTGGGCGATCACCTATTTCCTGTCGAACATCTTCATCAAGAACTGGCTGCGACTGCGCGAACGCGCCCGCGGCCAGGCATAGGAGGCCGGGATGGAACACACCTCGCTTCTCGAACGCATCCTGCGTGGCATAGCGCTGACGCTGGTCGTCATCTTCTTCATGTTCCCGATCGTCTGGATCTTCATGATGTCGTTCCAGACCAACGAGACCATCCTGCGCATTCCGCCACAGCTGGTCTTCGAGCCGACGCTGGCCAACTACACCGCTTTGATCACCGGCAAGCTGATGACTGCGGCCGGCACGCTCGACATCGCCTTCATGCGCAACCTGTGGAACTCGGTGTTCCTGTCGGTCACCTCGGTTGCCGTCGCGCTGCTGCTCGGCGTTCCCGCCGCCTACGCCTTTGCCCGCCACAAGTTCCGCGGCTCTGAGGATATCGCCTTCACGCTGCTGTCCTTCCGCTTCGCGCCGGCGCTGCTGGTGCTCCTGCCGCTGACCCTCTATTTCCAGAAGCTCGGGCTGGCCAACACCTATTTCGGCCTGATCTGGGTCTACCAGCTGATCTGCCTGCCGCTGATCCTGTGGATCGTGCGCGGCTATTTCGAGGACATTCCGGCCGACATCGAATACGCCTATCGCATCGGGGGCCATTCCTGGTTCGCCACCTTCCGCAAGATCGCGCTGCCACTCGCCGGCCCCGGCATCGCGGCCGCCGGCCTGCTCGCCTTCATCTTCGCCTGGAACAATTTCGTCTTCGCCCTGGTGCTGGCTTCGGCCGACAAGCAGCCGGTGACCGTCGGCGCGCTGGCCTTCATCACCTCGTCGGGCATCCAGTATGGCCAGATCTCGGCCGCGATCGTGCTGTCGATCACGCCGACGCTGGCGCTTGCCCTCTACGCGCAGCGCTACCTCGTCGAAGGCCTGTCGCTCGGCGCCGTGAAAGGATAGGTCCGATGGCAAGCCTCGAACTGAAAAATGTCGTCAAGCGCTACAAGAGCCAGACCGTGCTGGACGATCTGTCGTTGACCGTCGCCGATGGCGAGACGCTGGTCCTGTTCGGTCCGTCCGGCGCCGGCAAGACGGTGCTGCTGCGGCTGGTCGCCGGCGTCATCGATCCCGACGAGGGTAAGATCCTGATCGGCGGCGAGGACATGACGGACGTCGATGCCGAGTTCCGCGGCGTCGGCATGGCGTTCCAGAATTTCGCGCTGTTCCCCCACATGACCGCCTTCGACAACATCGCGTCGCCGCTCGAAGCCAGGCACTCCTCGAAAGGCGTGATCAAGGCCGGCGTCGAAAGCGTCGCAAAGCTGCTCAAGATCGACCATGTGCTGAGCCACAAGCCGCGTGCCCTGTCCAACGGCCAGAAGCAGCGCACGGCGCTTGCCCGCGCTTTGGTCGGCTCGCCGCCGCTGCTGCTGCTTGACGATCCCTTGCGCAACGTCGACGCCAAATTGCGTTTCGAGATGCGGCTCGAGCTGCCGAGGCTTCTGCACGATCGTGGCGCGACCGTCATCTACGTCACCCAGGACTACAAGGAGGCGATGGCGCTCGGCAATCGCATCGCCGTGATGTCGCAAGGCGTCATCCGGCAGCTCGGCACGCCCGAGCAGATCTATCGTGAGCCGGCTAATATAGAGATCGCCAGGCTATTCGGCGACCCGACCATCAACCTGCTCGACGTCAAGCCGGCGCGCGACGCCAAGGGCATCTATGTCGGCCTGTCGAATGTCCAGGTCCATCTCGCCGGCGCCTTTGAGGCAGCGGTCGGGCGCGACTGCGTCATCGGTCTGCGGCCCGAAGCGCTGAGCTTCGTCAATGAGGCCACACCCGGCGCTTTTCCCGTGACGGTGGAGGCCGAGACGCCGCTCAACGAAAAGATCGTCACGCTGGTGCGCACCGTGCGCGGCCGCGAAATCCTGGTCTCGCGCCCGGCCGGAGCCCCGGGCCAGGCCGAAGGCAAGGCCCACATTGCCGTCGACAGCAAAAGCGCGCTTCTGTTCGATCATGCGAGCGGCGAGCGCATCGGCGCGAACAAGGTCGTCAATTTGCGCAGCGGAGAAGCGGCATGAGCGCCAGGGCAATCACCATTTCCGGCGTCGACAAGTTCTACGGTCCGATCGACCGTGGCGTGCACGCGGTCAAGAACCTGACAATGGAGATCGCCAAGGGCGAGATCGTGGCGCTGCTCGGCTCGTCCGGCTGCGGCAAGACCTCGACACTGCGCATGATCGCCGGCTTCGAGGAGGTTTCGCGCGGCGCGATCTCGGTCGGCGGCCGCAAGGTGCACACGCTGGCGCCGGTCAAGCGCAATGTGGCGATGGCCTTCGAGGGATACTCGCTTTATCCGCCGCTCACCGTACGCGAAAACATGGCTTTCGCCCTGAAGGCGGCCCGGCTGCCGAAGAGCGAGGTCGACGCCAAGGTCGCCAGCATCGCCAAGCTGCTCGAGATCGAGGACATCCTCGAGCGCTATCCGAGCTCCATCTCCGGCGGCCAGCAGCAGCGCGCCAGCCTTGGCCGGGCGCTGATCCGCAATGCCGACCTGCATCTGCTCGACGAGCCGATGGGCCAGCTCGAACCGCAGCTGCGCGCCGTTCTGCGCGGCCGCATCAAGCATTTCATCAAGGAACGCGGCCTGACCGCGATCCTGGTCACGCACGACCAGACCGAGGCCAATGCGCTGGCCGACCGCATCGCGGTGATGGAGGGCGGCGTGCTGCAGCAGTTCGATACGCCCGACATGATCAAGCGGCGGCCGGCCAATTTGTTCACCGGCACCTTCGTCGGCGAACCGCCGATGAACGTCTTCGAGGCCTATGTCGGCAATGCCGCCGGCAAGATCAGTCTCAAGCTGCCCGATGGGCTCTCGCTCGACTACGACAAGGACGCCTTCAGCGCCCCGGTCCGCGACCAGCTCCTCAACCGCGAGCGCGTGGTGATCGGCGTCAGGCCCTATGCGGTGCGCCGCTCCAAGGACGGTGTGCCGGCCACCGTTTCTGCCAACCAGTGGCTCGGCGACCAGACGCATATCGCCGCCGATTTCGCCGGCGGCTCGTTGGTGCTGGTCGAGCATGACCGGACCCGCCTGGAGTTGGGCGCGCCGATCAATGTCAGCATCGACCCGAAGAACCTGCATGTCTTCGACCAGGCGAGCGGCAATGCTATTTCGCACGGGATGGAGCTTGCCTGATGCGGGATGTGCTGATCGGCATCGACGCCGGCACGTCTGTCATCAAGTCCGTCGCCTTCGAAACGGCGGGCCGGCAGATCGCAGCCGCGGCGCTGCCGAACAAATACGAGACACTGCCCGGCGGCGGCGCCGAGCAGGATCTGGCGCGCACCTGGGCCGATACGGCGACCACGTTGCGCCAGCTTGCCGACAAAGTGCCTGATCTCGCCAGCCGCGTCATCGCCATCGCGGTGACCGGGCAGGGCGACGGTACCTGGCTGATCGATGCCGACGGCGAGCCGGTCGCCAAGGGCTGGCTGTGGCTCGACGCGCGCGCCGCCTCCGTGGTCGAGGAGATCCGCGCCCGGCCCGAGGACCGGCTGCGCTTCGAAAAGACCGGCAGCGGTCTTGCCGCCTGCCAGCAGGGATCGCAGTTCGCGTTCATCAAGCGCAACATGCCGGGCATGCTCACGAGCGCCGCGACGGCGTTCCACTGCAAGGACTGGCTCTATTTCCGGCTGACTGGCGAGCGGGCGACCGATCCGTCGGAAGGGACCTTCACCTTCGGCGACTTCCGCACCCGCGACTACTCCGACGATGTGCTCGATGTGCTCGGCGTCGGCGATCTCCGGCATCTCCTGCCTGACATCGTCGATGGCACCAGGCAAAGCGCTGCCCTGTCCAAGGCGGCCGCCGATGTCACCGGCCTGCTCGCCGGCACGCCGGTCGTGCTCGCCTATGTCGACGTCGTCTGCACCGCGCTCGGCGCCGGCCTGTTCGACCGGCAGCGCAAACCGGGCTGCACCATCATCGGCTCGACCGGCATGCATATGCGGCTTGCCGAGACGCCCGACGAGGTTCAGCTGAACGACGCTGCCACCGGCTATACGATGGCGATGCCGGCGCCTGGCGTGTTCGCGCAACTCCAGTCGAACATGGCGGCGACGCTCAACATCGACTGGGTGCTCGGCCTTGCTTCCGGCATCCTCGCCTCGCAAGGGATTTCGCGCTCGAACGGCGAAATGATCGCGCTTGTCGACCAGTGGATAGCATCGTCGCAGCCGGCGTCGCTGATCTACCAGCCCTATGTGTCGGAGGCCGGCGAGCGGGGCCCGTTCGTCGATGCCAATGCCAGGGCCGGCTTCGTCGGCATTTCCTCGCGCCACGGTTATGCCGACATGGTGCGCGCCGTCTTCGAAGGACTGGCCTTCGCGGCGCGCGATTGCTACGCCGCAATGGGTCCGCTGCCCAAGGAAATCCGCCTCACCGGCGGCGCTGCCCGCAGCCCGGCCTTGCGAAAAATCCTGGGTGCCACGGTCGGCGCCGGCATCCGCACCAGCGAGCGCGAAGAAGCGGGTGCGGCGGGTGCCGCGATGATCGCGGCGGTGTGCGTCGGCCAATACGCTTCGATGGACGATTGCATCGCCGAATGGGTCACGCCCTTGCTCGGTGCGGCCGAGCCGAGCGACCAAAAACTTGCCGCCATCTACGAGGCGATGGCTCCGTCCTACACATTGGCGCATGAGGCGCTGCGTCCGGTCTGGCGGTCGATGGCCGCGTCGAGAGCACGTTGAGAAGTCGAGCATGCAGAAGAAAATAGCGATCATCGGCGACCGTTTCATGCTTCCGGACGTGTTCCGGGCGGAGATCGAGAAGGCCTGCGGCAACAGCCTCGACATCCGCACGCTCGAAATGGCCTGGCCCGACGAGCCGATGGAGTTCGGCAATCCGGCGCTCGGCCTCGACAAGGTCAAGGAGTATTTCGGCGATCCGGACGAGGTGGTCGATTTCATCGGCGACGCCGAGATCTTCGTCACCCAGCTGTCGCCGCTCTCCGACGCCATGATGCGGCGCTTACCTGGGCTCAAGCTGGTCGCGGTGTCGCGTGGCGGACCGATCAACATCGACATGGCGGCTGCGAAAACGCATGGCATCACCGTCGTCAACGTGCCGGGACGCAATGCCAGCGCGGTGGCCGAATTCACCATCGGCGCCATCCTTGCCGAGACAAGGCTGATCCGCGTCGGCCACGAGGCGCTCCGCAAGGGCGAATGGCGCGGCGATCTCTACCGCGCCGACCGCACCGGCCGCGAGCTCAGCGAAATGACCGTCGGCGTCATCGGCTACGGCAATATCGGCACGAAGGTAGTGCGCCTGCTGCGCGCCTTTGGCTGCCGCATCCTGGTTTCCGATCCCTATGTGCAGCTGAGCGCGGACGACCGCAATGCCGGCGTCGAGCTGGTCGCGCTGGACGATCTTCTCGCCCGTTCCGATGTGGTCACCCTGCATTCGCGGGTGACGGCGGAAACACGTGGGCTGATCAACAAGGACACCATCGCCAGGATGAAGCCCGGCGTGATCTTCATCAACACCGCACGCGGCCCGCTGGTCGACTATGACGCGCTCTACGATGCGCTGGTGTCCGGCCACATCGCCAGCGCCATGCTGGAGACCTTCGCGGTCGAGCCGGTGCCTGCCGACTGGCCGCTGCTGCAATTGCCCAACGTGACGCTGACGCCGCATATCGCCGGCGCCTCCGTGCGCACCGTCACCTACGCCGCCGAGCAGGCGGCCGAGGAGGTGCGTCGCTTCATCGCCGGTCTGCCGCCGGTCAATCCGTGCTAAGGCCGCCGCCATGAAACGGACAGTCTGCAGCGAAGGTCTGGCGCGATGAGCGGCGAGAGCGAAATCGTCGACCTCTTCGTCATCGGCGGCGGCGTCAACGGCGCCGGCATCGCGCGCGACGCCGCCGGCCGCGGCCTGTCCGTCATCCTGTGCGAGAAGGACGATCTGGCCGAAGGCACCAGCTCGCGTTCGGGCAAGCTCGTCCATGGCGGCTTGCGCTATCTCGAATATTACGAGTTCCGCCTGGTGCGCGAGGCGCTGATCGAGCGCGAGGTGCTGCTGGAATCAGCGCCGCACATCATCTGGCCGATGCGCTTCGTGTTGCCGCACAGCCCCGACGACAGGCCGGCCTGGCTGGTGCGGCTCGGCCTGTTCCTCTACGACCATCTTGGCGGCCGCAAGCGGCTGCCCGCCACCCGCACGCTCAACCTGCGCACCGCGCCCGAAGGCGCGCCGATCAAGGATGCCTTCAAGCGCGGCTTCGAATATTCCGACTGCTGGGTCGACGATGCCCGCCTCGTCGTCATCAACGCGCTCGACGCCGCCGAGCGGGGCGCGAAGGTTTTCACCCGCACCGCCTGCACCGCTGCCCGCCGCGAGAACGGGCTGTGGTCGGTTGAAATGCGCGATGGCAGGACCGGCGTGAAGACCACAGTCCGGGCGAGGGCGCTGATCAACGCCGCCGGCCCCTGGGTCAACGACATCGTCAACCGCGTCGCCGGGCAGAACTCCAAGCGCAATGTGCGCCTGGTCAAGGGCAGTCACATCGTCGTGCCGAAATTCTGGGAGGGGCGGCAGGCCTATCTCGTCCAGAACAACGACAAGCGCGTCATCTTCATCAACCCCTACCAGAACGATCTGGCGCTGATCGGCACCACCGACATTCCCTATGACGGGCGGCCCGAGGACGTTACGGCGGAGGCGAGCGAGATCGACTACCTGATCAAAGTCGTCAACCGCTACTTCAAGCGCGGCCTTGCGCGCAGCGATGTCGTCTATTCGTTCTCCGGCGTCAGGCCGCTCTACGACGACAACGCCGACAATCCGAGCGCAGTGACCCGCGATTACATCTTCGAGCTCGACGCGTCGGACGGGCAGGCGCCGCTGCTTTCCGTCTTCGGCGGCAAGATCACCACCTTCCGCAAACTGGCCGAGCACGCGTTGGACCGGATCCAGCCTTTCTTCCCGAAGATGGGCAAGGCGTGGACGTCGAAGGCGCATCTGCCGGGCGGCGACATCGCCAATGCCGACTTCGAGCAGTTCCTCGGCGACCTCGCTCGCGACTATCCGTGGATGCCGGCCTCGCTCGTCAAGCACTATGGCCGGCTCTACGGCACGCGCACCCGCGCGCTGGTCGGCGCCGCCGGCTCGCTCGCCGATATGGGCCGATCTTTCGGCAAGGATTTCTTCGAGCGCGAGGCGAGCTACCTCTTCGCGCACGAATGGGCGCTGACGGCAGCCGACATTCTTGACCGGCGCACCAAGCACGGCCTGCATCTCAGCGCCGCTGAGAGAGCCTCCTTCGAGGACTGGTGCGAAAACCGATTGGCGAAGGTCGGCTGATGGCTTCTCACATTGATCACGATGCCGCCGAGTTGGAGGCGCTGCGCGCGCTGTCGGCCAACGTCGGCGCCGACCCGCTGCTGGTCCAGGGTGCCGGCGGCAACACCTCGCTCAAAGAGGCCGGCCTGCTGTGGATCAAGGCATCCGGCACCTGGCTGATGAACGCGGCCACCACCGACATCATGGTACCGGTGGAACTGGCTCCCTTGCTCGACGCGGTGGCGCGCAAGAGCCCGGCAGCCGAGAAGGCCGATCAATTCACACCGGCGGATCTCAACCCGCACCGGCTGCGGCCTTCGATCGAAACGACGGTGCATGCCTTGCTGCCGCAGAAGATCGTCGTCCATGTCCATTGCGTCGAGACGATCGCGATCGCCGTGCAGGCCAATGCCGAGGCCCTGTTGGAGGAACGCCTGCGCGGGCTCGACTGGGCGTTCGTGCCCTATCGCCGGCCGGGGCTGCCGCTGGCGCAAGGGATCGCCGAGCGGCTGCAGCCTCGCACCAACGTGCTGGTGCTTGGCAATCACGGGCTGGTCGTTGCCGCCGACACGGTTGCCGAGGCAAATCTGTTGCTGCGGCGCGTCACCGGCCTGCTCGCCCGCCCGACGCGCGCGGCACCACCGCCCGATGTCGACGCGCTGATCAGGCTCGCCATGGGCAGCGGCTACCGGCTTCCCGTCGCGGTCGAGGCGCATGCCGCCGCCACCGATCTCGCCAGTTGCCGCATCGCCGCATCCGGCAGCCTCTATCCGGACCATGTCATCTTCCTCGGCGCCGGATCGGTGATCGCCGGTCCGAACGAGAACGCAGCCGCCGTGGTGGCCAGGACAACGGCCGCCGGGCAGCCGGCGCCGGCGTCCATCCTCTTTCCCGGCAAGGGCATCCTGATGCGCCGGGACGCCAATGCCGGCGCCGAGGCGATGGCGCGCTGCCTCGCCGATGTCGCGGCGCGCATCGATCCTGCGGCGCGCGTCAACTATCTGAGCCTCGAGCAGAATGCCGAGCTGCTGAACTGGGACGCCGAGAAATACCGCCAGGAGCTCAACCGGCGCAACGCCACCACGCTGCAATGACGGCGCTCGGCCTCGATGGTGGCGGTCTGGATGATCGTGCCGTCAAGCGCGATACCCGGCAGGCCTGAACAGGAGTTTCGAATTTGGCCTTTACGCTGTCCCTCAACACCAATCCGCTGGTCAACCGCTTTGCCGACCCAGACGATCTGATCGACGCGATCGCCTATGGCATCGGCATCAGGGACGTGCAGCTGACGCATGAGTTCGTCAATCCGGGCTGGCCGCCGGCGACGATCGCCAAGTTCGTGCGCCTGTTCCGTTCGGCGCTGGACCGGACCGGCGTGCGCATCACATCGGGCATGACCGGCCCCTATGGCCGGCTTAATCATTTCGGTCATCCCGACGCCGATGTGCGCCGCTACTATGTCGACTGGTTCAAGACCTTCGCCGACATCTCAGCGGAGCTCGGTGCCAGCGGCATCGGCACGCAGTTCGCTATCTTCACCCACCAGGATTATGACGATCCCGAGCGCCGCGCGAAGCTTCTCGACATCGCGCTCGAATGCTGGCGCGAGGTCGCCGAGCATGCCAAGGCAGCCGGGCTGACCTATTTGTTCTGGGAGCCGATGTCGGTTGGCCGCGAATTCGGCCACACGATCGAGAGCTGCCGGGCGCTGCACCAGGAGATCGAGGGGGCCGGCATGGCCATTCCGCTCAAGATGATGGTCGACATCGACCATGGCGACGTGACCTCGAGCAATCCGGCCGACATCGACCCCTATGCCTGGGCCGAGGCCTTTCCACTGCAATCGCCGATCATCCACATCAAGCAGTCGTCGATGAACAAGGGCGGCCACTGGCCGTTCACCGCCGCCTACAACAAGGACGGCCGCATCACGCCGGAGAAATTCCTGGAGACCGTGCGGCGCGGTGGCGGCACCGACAACGAGATCTGCCTGGAACTGTCGTTTCGCGAGCGCGAGCCGGTCGACCACCAGGTCGTCGCCATGATCCGTGAATCGGTCGACTACTGGACCCCTTTCATCGACGCCGGCAGGGCGGACTTGTTGCCGCGGGCAAAATGAAAGGGCGGGAGCCGATTGGACCCCCGCCCTTTGGACCGGTCATTCCGGTCAGATAGAACTCAGCCGAACTTCGGGTCGAGGCTGCCCGACTTGTAGCGCTTGGCCATTTCGGCGACCGGCAGCGGCTTGATCTTCTGCGCATTGCCGGCGGTGCCGAACTGCTCGAAGCGCTCTTTGCAAAGCTTGCGCATGGCAGCCATGGCCGGCGTCAGATACTTGCGCGGGTCGAACTCCGAAGGGTTCTCGGTCAGCACCTTCCGGATCGCGCCGGTCAGCGCCATGCGGTTGTCGGTGTCGATGTTGATCTTGCGCACGCCGTGCTTGATGCCGCGCTGGATTTCCTCCACCGGCACGCCCCAGGTCGGCTTCATCTGGCCGCCATACTTGTTGATGATCTCCTGCAGATCCTCCGGCACCGAGGACGAGCCATGCATGACCAGATGCATGTTCGGCAGGCGGCGGTGGATCTCCTCGATCACGTTCATCGCCAGCACCGCGCCATCAGGCTTGCGCGAAAATTTGTAGGCGCCGTGGCTGGTGCCCATGGCAACCGCCAGCGCATCGACATGCGTGTCCTTGACGAACTCGACCGCCTGTTCCGGATCGGTCAAGAGCTGGTCGTGGCTGACGGCGCCTTCGACGCCGTGGCCGTCTTCCTGCTCGCCGCCGCCCATCTCCAGCGAGCCGAGCACGCCGATCTCGCCTTCCACCGAAACGCCGCCCCAATGCGCCATGTCGACGACGCGGCGCGTGATGCCGGAATTGTAGGCATAGTCGGCCGGCGTCTTGCCGTCTTCCTTCAGCGAGCCGTCCATCATCACCGAGGTGAAGCCGTACTGGATCGCGGTGACGCAGGTGGCTTCGTTGTTGCCGTGGTCGAGATGCATGCAGACCGGGATGTCGGGGTGGATTTCGACCAGCGCGTCAATCAGCTTGGCCAGCACCACGTCATTGGCATAGGCGCGCGCGCCGCGGCTCGCCTGCAGGATGACCGGCGACTTGGTCTCCTCGGCGGCCTCCATGATGGCAAGGCCCTGTTCCATGTTGTTCATGTTGAAGGCCGGCACGCCATAGCCGTGTTCGGCGGCATGGTCGAGCAATTGTCTCAGTGTGATGCGAGCCACCCAATAGTCTCCCGTGTCTGGTTTCGAACCGTGTCTGTTGGCTGGCCGACCGTCGTCCAGCCCGTTGATGCTTCTGGCCGGATTTCCGCCGGACCGCAACCTGTGGACCGCGCGTCCGAAGCAATTCTTGTTACAGGACCGCAATCAGAGGCGGACCGATATCCCAGAGAAAGATAACATTATCACAAAAATTTTGGTGCAAACGCGCTTTTTCGGCGTTATATATCCGATCATGGATTGAACGCGCAGCTTGTTGCGCGAGAAAGCGCCGGGATGAAGAGCGACGGCCGCCGCCAGGGCATCATGGATTTTCTGATGGACGCCGGCACGGCGTCGGTCGACGACCTTGCCTCGCGCTTCGGCGTGTCGAAGATGACCGTGCATCGCGACCTCGACGATCTCGAGGAAACCGGCTTCCTGCGCAAGGTGCGCGGCGGCGCCTCGATCCAGCCGAGCGGCCTGTTCGAAAGCGATTTCCGCTACCGGCAGAAGCAGGCGGCCGAGGAGAAACAGCGCCTGGCGGCCGCCGCGGTGGCGATGATCGAGCCGGGCCAGACCGTGATCATCGATGACGGCTCGACGGCGGGCGGCATTGCCGGTCGCCTCGCCGATCTTCGCCCGCTGACGGTGATCTCCAACAATCTGGCCGTCATCCAGGAACTGGCCGGCGTCGGCGGCATTACGCTGATCGCGCTCGGCGGCCAGTACAGCAAGAAGTTCCATGGCTTCTTCGGCCTGCTCACCGAGGACATGCTGAAGTCGCTGCGCGCCGATGTCGCCTTCCTGTCGTCGTCCGCCATCCATGGCGCGTCGGCCTTCCATCAGGATCAGGAAGTGGTGCAGACCAAGCGCACGATGATGGCTGTCGCGGCGCGCAAATATCTGCTGGTCGATCATGGCAAGTTCGGCCGCACGGCCTTGCATTTCCTCACAGATCTCAGGGCGTTCGACACCGTCTTCACGGGTCGCCAGTTGGAACCGCAGGTGCGCGAAGCGCTGGATGCCGCCGGCGTTTCGCTGATGGTGGTTGGCAACAAGGATTAGGGAGCAGTACGCGTGGTCTACTGGGTCGGTACAAGCTGGAAGATGAACAAGACGCTCGCCGAGGCGCTCGATTTCGCGCGGAAGTTAGCCGGCTTCGTACCGGGTTTCGACGAGCGTATCCAGCCCTTCGTCATTCCGCCGTTCACGGCGGTGCGTGAGGTCAAGGCTGCGTTGTCGTCGACGCGCATCAAGGTCGGCGCGCAGAACATGCATTGGGCCGATGCCGGCGCCTGGACCGGCGAGATCTCTCCGCTGATGCTCGAGGATTGCGGGCTCGATCTGGTCGAACTCGGCCACAGCGAACGGCGCGAACATTTCGGCGAGACCGACCATGCCGTCGGCCTGAAAACGGCGGCTGCGGTCAAGCACGGGCTGGTGCCGCTGATCTGCGTCGGCGAAACGCTTGCCGAGCGCGAAGGCGGGCGGGCCGATGCGGTGCTGACGGCGCAGGTGCGAGGCGCGCTGCAGTTCCTCGACGGCGAGGCGAAGGGCGCAAAGATCCTGTTCGCCTACGAGCCGGTCTGGGCGATCGGCGACAAGGGCATTCCGGCCAGCTCCGACTATGCCGACAGGCAGCAGGCGCTGATCAAGCAGGTTGCCGGCGGCCATTTGCCCTCCGTGCCGCCGGTGCTCTATGGCGGTAGCGTCAATCCGCAAAACGCCGCCGAGCTGATCGGCCAGCCGCATGTCGACGGCCTGTTCATCGGCCGCTCGGCCTGGCAGGCGGAAGGCTACATCGACATCCTCGGCCGCGCCTCGGCGGCGATCTGAACCAATTGAACAGGAAAGGACAAGAAAATGAAAATAGCCATTGGAGCCGACAGCGCCGGCAAGCCGCTGCTCGACGTCATCGCCGCCCATCTCGCCACCAAAACCGGCCTCACCGTCAGCGATCTCAGCCAGGCCGGCTACTATGCCGACCTGTCGCAAAAACTCGCCCAGACGATCGTCGACGGCGAGAATGACCGCGGCATCCTGTTTTGCGGCACCGGCATCGGCGTTTCGATCTCGGCCAACAAGGTGCCGGGCATTCGCGCCGCACTCACCCACGACACCTATTCGGCCGAGCGCGCCGCGAAATCCAACAACGCCCAGATCATCACCATGGGCGCGCGCGTCATCGGTCCGGAACTGGCCAAGGCGATCGTCGATACCTGGCTGGCCTCGGAGTTCGACGAGAAAGGCCCATCGGCCGGCAATGTCCAGGCGATCAACCGGCTCGATGCGGCGAAGGGCTAGGCCAAGCTCTTTGTCATTGCGGCGATGACGGTCACGGCCGACGCTGCGCCCGGATCGATGTGTCCGAGCGAGCGCTCGCCGAGCCGCGAGGAACGGCCCTTGGCGGCGATCATGTCCTTGGTCGCTTGCGAACCACGCTCGGCCGCAGCGAAGGCGGCGTCGAGACTTTCCGACAAGGACTTGCCGGCGGCGTGCGCGGCGGCCGCTGCTTCGGCCGCTGGCAGCCAGGCGTCGATCATCGTCTTTTCGCCGATCTCGGCCTTGCCGCGATCCTTGATGCCTTGCGCCATCGCCTGGAACATTGCGATGACGTCGGCATCGGCCAGCGCTGCCTTGCCCTTGACGGCGGCGGCAGCGCGCATGAGGGCCGTCGCATAGAGCGGCCCCGACGAGGCGCCGACGGCATTGAGGAACGATTTTGCCGCCGTGTTCAGCAGCGCTGTCGGCTCGGTCGCCGCAAGGTCGAGCGGCTCCAGCGCATCGCGCACCGCGCCGAAGCCGAGCGCCATGGCAATGCCGTGGTCGGCGTCGCCGATGACTCCGTCGAGCTGGCAGAGCCGGTCCTTGTCGGCCTCGATCGCCACTGCGATGGCATCGAACATGTGCTTCAGCCGGGCCGTGTCGATGGCTGTCATGGTGTGCCTCAGCCGGCGCGGAACATGGCGCAGTCGCAAGGGTGGTCGAGCATCGTCTGCAGCTCGCCGTCGAGATGCTCCAGCGTCACCGAGGCGCCTGCCATTTCGAGCGAGGTGCAGTAGTTGCCGACCCAGGTCGCATGGATGGCAACACCGATGTCGTCGAGCCTCTGCTTGACCCGCCGGTTCATGATGTAGAGCTCCATCAGCGGCGTCGAGCCGAGCGAGTTGACGAGCACGGCGACCTTGTCGCCGCGCGACGGCGCCATCTCGGCAAGGATCCTGTCCAGCATCTCGTCGGTGATCTCGTCGGCCGTCCTGAGCTTGCCGCGCGCGATGCCCGGCTCGCCATGGATGCCCATGCCGATCTCCATCTCGTCGGCGCCGATCTCGAAATTCGGCCGCCGCGTTTGCGGCAGCGAGCAGGGTGACAGCGCCACGCCCATTGTGAAGGTGCGGTCGTTGGCCTTGCGGGCGATGCGCTCGACCTCGTCGAAGGAGAGCATGCGGTCGCAGGCCGCGCCCGCCGCCTTGAAGATGAAGAAATTGCCGGCGACGCCGCGCCGTTTGTCTCGCTGGTCGCGCGGCGCGGACGCAACGTCGTCGGTGGTCAGCACGGTGCGCACGTGAATGTCGTCCATCGCGGCCATCTCGGCGGCCATGTCGAAATTCATCACGTCGCCGGCATAGTTGCCATACATGAACAGCACGCCAGCGCCGCCGCTGACCGCCTTGGCGCATTCGACGATCGGGTCGGGCGGCGGCGAGGCAAAGACATTGCCGATGGCCGCGGCATCCGCCAGCCCCTTGCCGACAAAGCCGAGAAAGGTCGGCTCGTGGCCCGAGCCGCCGCCGATGACGAGGCCAACCTTGCCGGGTCGCGGCCCGTCGCGGGCGATGATCGAGCGCGGGCTGCCGTCCACGCTCCTGAGGTGGCGAGAATGCGCGGCGAGGATCCCTTCGAGCATCTCGTCGACGGAGCGGTTGCCGTCATTGATGATCTTCTTGGTCTGCACCGGCATCCTCCCGACTTTCGGTATTTTCCCAGATATTACCGGGTGTTGCCGGGATTTCCACCCGGCAAAGAACCTTATGCCGCGATCCGTTCCCGCGCGGCGAGAATCTCGACGCAGGCCTTGGCCGCCTCTTTGCCCTTCACTTGAAAATGCTCGAAGAAGAAGCGGTGATGTTCGGCGCTGTCGTGATAATTGTGCGGCGTCAGCACTGCCGAGAGCACCGGCACGCCGGTCGCCAGCTGCACGTTCATCATGCCGTCGATGACGGCGCCGGCGACGAAATCGTGCCGATAGATGCCGCCATTGACGACGAAGGCGGTGCCGAGGATCGCGGCATAGCGGCCGGTCCCGGCCAAAGTCTTGGCATGCAGCGGAATCTCGTAGGCACCCGGCACGTCGAACACATCGACGGCAAAGCGGCCGCCGAGAACGGCAAGCTCGGCCTCGAACGCCGCCACGCACTGGTCGACGATGTCGGCATGCCAGCGCGCGCGAATGACGGCGACGCGAACGATTTCATAGTCTTTTGGGGAATGCTGATTCATGGGTCCATCCTTCCGTTTCGAACCAGAATCAGGACGCACGATACGAAATCCGGACCGCGCGGACGCGGCCGTCTTCCGTTCGTTCTCTTCCATCCGGACTGTGACCGTCGGCTCCGGAATCGCACCGGATCTGCTGACCTTTCCGTTGCCGGGAAGCGCTCGCGGGCTCAGGTCGAAACCCTTACCGCCGGTGGGGACTTTCACCCCGCCCTGAGAACATTAACGGCGTTTGTATGGAAGGGCAGTGCACCGATGTCAATTGTAGCCGTCGGCGAAGCTGCCGATCTCCCCCTTGTGGGGGAGATGCCCGGCAGGGCAGAGGGGGGCGCGAAGGATCGCCAACGTTTATTTCATCTTTACAGTCACCAGTCCTCATTGGTGCAAACATCGATGGATGGAGAGGCTGGCGGGACAGCGCCCCCCTCTGTCCTGCCGGACATCTCCCCCACAAGGGGGGAGATCGACTGTCACCCGCGCTCGGGGAACATCGTCCTCAACCCTTCGCGCGAGGCCTTGGCGATGCCGCGTTCGGTGATCAGGCCGGTGACCAGCCGTGCCGGCGTCACGTCGAAGGCGGGGTTCGCCGCCGGCGTCGCTTCCGGTGAGACACGCACCTGAGCGATCTCGCCGGACGCGGTCTTGCCCCAGACCAGCGACACCTCGTCGCCGGAGCGTTCCTCGATCGGGATTTCGGCGAGACCGTCGCCGACTGTCCAGTCGATGGTCGGCGAGGGCAGTGCGACATAGAACGGCACGTCATTGTCGGCGGCGGCCAGCGCCTTGAGATAGGTGCCGATCTTGTTGCAGACGTCACCACTGGCAGTCGTGCGGTCGGTGCCGACGATGACCATATCGATCTGGCCGCGCTGCATCAGGTGGCCGCCGGCATTGTCGACGATCAGCGTGTGCGGCACGCCGTGGCCGGCCATCTCCCAGGCGGTCAGCTGGGCGCCCTGGTTGCGCGGCCGCGTCTCGTCGACATAGACATGGACGGGAATGCCGGCCTCGGTCGCCAGATAGATCGGCGCCGTGGCGGTGCCGTAGTCGACTGTCGCCAGCCAGCCGGCATTGCAATGGGTCAGGATGTTGACGGTTTCCCCCGGCTGCTTGCGTGCCGCGATCGCCTTGATGATCTCAAGCCCGTTTGCGCCAATGGCGCGGTTCAGCCCGACATCCTCGTCGGCGATCTCAGCGGCGCGGCGGTAGGCTGCCTCGGCGCGTTGTTCTACCGGCAGTGGCTTGAGGAAGCGCCGCATTTCGTCCAGCGCCCAGCGCAGGTTGATCGCCGTCGGGCGCGTCTCGTGCAAGGTCTCCCAGACGGCATCGAGCGCCGCATCCGACGGGTCCTCAGTCATCTGGATAGCGACGCCGTAGGCGGCGGTGACGCCGATCAGCGGCGCGCCGCGCACCCACATGTCGCGGATCGCGGTGGCGATGCCGGCGACCGTGCCGATCTTCTCGATGCGGAAATCATGCGGCAGCCAGCGCTGGTCGATGATCTCGACCGAACGCTTGTCGTCGCTCAGCCAGATGGTGCGGTAATGGCGATCGCCGACGTTCAAATCCTGCTCTCCCGTTCGATCAGCTCGGCCAGAGTGTTGACCTCGTCGATGCTGTGGATATGGCGCCGGTTGACGGCGAGGTGACGGCCGAATTTCAGCGCCTTTGCCTCACATCTGGCGCGCATGTCCTCGTCGGCAATGGTCTCGAAATCGGCATTGTGGGCAAGGCCGAGGATGCGCCGGTGAACCTCGATGCCGGCGAAACCCAGAAGGTCGGTCCAGATCGAATGCAGCACATGGTCGAGCGCCTGTTCGGCGCCGAGCAGGTCACCCTGATCCTCGAACAGGCTCTTCTGGTAGAGCATGCCGCTGCGCTCGGTCCGCCATAGATGCGAGAATTCGGTGCGGAACACGGCCCATGTCTCGACGACGACATCGAGCAGATAGGCGCGCATGGCGTCGCGCTTGCCGTTCTGCTCATGGCCGCTTTGCGATAAGAAGGACATCCAGAAATTGGCAAGCAGCATACCGACGTCGAAGGCCATCGGGCCGTAGAAGGCGAACTCCGGATCGATCATCCGGGTTTCCTGGTCGGTGACCATGATCGAGCCCGAATGCAAATCGCCATGCAGCAGCGTCTCGGCGTTGGCGGCAAAGAGATGCTTCAGCCGCTGCGCCTCGACCTTGAGGTCGCGGTCGGCGCGCAGCTCGGCCACCAGGCTGTCGAGCTGCGGGCTGGTGTGCCGGTTCATCCTGGCGTCGAAATAGGGGTCGGAGAACACCAGGTTCTCGGTGATGTCGCAAAGTTCGACATTGTCGGCGAACAGCGCCAGATCCGCCTTGCGATCCTTGGCCACCATCGAGAGGTCGGAGCCGCGGAACAAGGTTCTCGCCATGAACAGGCCGATGTCCTTGGCGATGTTCGGCAATTGCCGGCCTTCGATCAGCGCCCGCCGCAAGATGATGTGCGGCGACAGATACTCCATGATGATCAGCGCCTGGCCTTCGTCGAAATGGTAGATCGCCGGCACGGAACCCGGCGCCCGCGCTTCATGCCTGGTCAGCGCATGATACTCGAAGAAGGAGCGCTTCAGCGGCAGCGGCCAGCTGTCGCCGACCAGGCGGACATAGGGCAGGGCCTGCTTGACCACCGCCGCGCCTGTCGCGCCTTCGACGATGAACACCAGGTTCAGATTGCCGTCGCCGACCTCGCGCACTTTCCAGCGACTTGTGTCCTTTCCGATCTTCGCGGTGAGCGCGTCGTTAGCGCCAAGGCGCGTCGGCAGCGTCTCGACCGTTAGTGCTTCGAACGGCAGTTTCTGCGTCATCGTCATCCTCCCGCATATGCGCTCCGAACATAACGGAGGCATGGCGGCCGGGCCAAGCTAGGAAGCCGTCTGGCAATTGTCAATCGTGTTGACAATTGCCGATGCAGCCCATAGCGTCACTGTCAGGGAGGAACGAATGGGCGCTGATGCCGTGTTCCGTGTGGACGGCCTGAGGAAATCCTTTGGCCAGAACGAGGTGCTTGGCGGCATCTCGGTCGAGCTGCATGCGGGCGAGGTCACCGTGCTGATGGGCGCCAACGGCGCCGGCAAGTCCACCCTGGTCAAGATCATCAGCGGCGTCTACGAGCGCGGCGCCGGCACGATGAGCCTCGCCAGCGAGGACTTCGCGCCGAAAACCCCGGCGGAAGCGATCCGCGCCGGCGTCGTCACCGTGCATCAGAACATCAATGACGGCGTCGTCGCCGATCTCGATGTCGCCACCAATCTGACGCTGGACCGGCTGAGCGGCAGCGGTGTGCCGACATTGTTCAATCCAGCGCGCGTGCGCCGCGAGGCCAAGGCCGTCGCCGACCGCATGGGCCTGGCCATCGACCTCAAGGCCCGCGTCAGCGATCTGTCATTGGCCGACCGCCAGATGGTGGCCATTGCGCGCGCCATGGCGCATCGGCCGAAAGTGCTGATCCTCGACGAGCCGACGTCCTCTCTGTCCAGCGCCGAGGCCGACCGGCTGTTCGCGCTGATCGACCGGCTGCGTGAGCAGGCTGTGGCGATCCTCTACATCTCGCACCGCATGTCGGACATCAGGCGGCTGGCCGACCGCATCATCTCGATGCGCGACGGTGTGGTCAGCGGCGTGTTCGACCGGAAGCCGCTCGACTATGAGGGTGCGGTCAACGCCATGCTCGGTCGCAAGATCCAGCTCGATCGCATCGTCGCCCGGAATTCGGCGCACCCCGTTCTGACGGTCGAAGGTTTGCGCCTTACGCCCGGCGCGCGGCCGATCTCACTGATGCTCGGCGCCGGCGAGGTCGTTGCGGTCACCGGTCTCGTCGGCGTAGGCAAGACGGCACTGGCCGAGACACTCTTTGGCGTGCGCAGGCCGCTGTCCGGCACCATGACGTTGAACGGCAAGCCCTACGCGCCGGGATCCACGGGCGAGGCGATCGCGGCCGGCGTGTTCCTCGTCGCCAAGGACCGTGGCGAAAACGGCATCGTCGGCGGCTTCAACATCGAGCGAAACATCAGCCTGCCGTTCCACAAGCGCATGTCGCGTTTCGGTGTTCTCAAGCGCCGCATCGAACGTACCGTCGCACGCCGGCAGATCGACGAGCTCGGCATCGTCTGCCGCTCCGAGAAGGACGAGATGTCGGCCCTTTCCGGCGGCAACCAGCAGAAGGTGATGGTCGCCCGCTGGATGGCGCAGGATGCAAAACTGTTCATCCTCGACGAACCGTTCCAGGGCGTCGACATTTCGGCCCGACGCGATATCGCCGCCAAGCTGAGGGCAAGCGCCGACGGCCGCGCGACGCTGCTCTTCGTCACCGAACTCGACGAGGCGCTGGAGACGGCGGACCGCATTCTGGTGATGTCGGAGCAGGCGATCGTCGGCGAGCACCGGAATTCCGACATCGATCTCGAGCGGCTGCTCGCCGAAGTGGCGGGCGGCCCGCTGCACAGTGCGGCATGAACCAAGGACTGGAATGGAGCAGGCATGAGTTGGACTAGGACGACAGCAGTGCGCGGGTGCGCCGGATGATGCTGCGCGACCATGCCATCCGCTATGGCTTCATCGTCCTTCTGTTCGGCTTGATCGCCTATTTCGCCATTGCCGCCGACGGTTTCGTCTCGCCGCAGAGTGCGGTCTTCATCTTCCAGTCCGTCGCCATCACCGGCGTGCTGGCGCTCGGCGTCACCGCCACCCTGGTCGTCGGCGGCTTCGACCTGTCGATCGGCTCCGTCGCCACCAGCGCCATGATGGCAGCCTCCTATGTCATGGTGGTGCTTGAGCAGAACGCCGTCGTCGCGGTCGTCGCCTGCCTGCTGATCGGCGTTCTCGTCGGCCTCATCAATGGCTGGCTGATCGTCTATATGCGCGTGCCGGACCTTCTGGCGACGCTCGGCATGATGTTCCTGCTGGTCGGCCTGCAGCGCATCCCGACCGAAGGCCGCTCGATCGCCACCGGCATGACCATGCCCGACGGCTCGGTCGCCAACGGCAAGTTCGGCGATGCCTTCCTGGCGCTCGGCCGCCACCGCTTCGACTTTTTCATCCCGAACCTCATTCCGGTTTCGGTCGTCGTGCTGCTCGTGCTCGCCGTGCTGATCTGGTTCTTCCTCGAATACACCCGTTTCGGCCGCATGATGTATGCCGTCGGCAGCAATGAGCGCGCCGCCGAACTCGCCGGCGCGCCTGTCAAGGCATACAAAATCTGGGCCTATGTGATTTCTGGAGTTTTTGCCTCGATAGGCGGGATTTTGCTCGCTGCCCGGCTTGGACGCGGCGACATCGCCTCGGGTAATAATCTGCTGCTCGACGCGGTGGCGGCAGCGCTCATCGGTTACGCGGTCCTCGGGGCCGCCAAGCCCAACGCCTTCGGCACGGCCGTCGGCGCCGTGTTCGTCGGCGTGCTGCTGCAGGGGCTGACGATGATGAACGCGCCTTACTACACGCAGGATTTCGTCAAGGGCGTGGTTCTCGTCGTCGCCCTTGTCTTCACCTTCGCCCTTTCCGGCAGGGGCAGGAAATAGGATTTCGACCGGTCAAAACAGTGGAGGAAAACGACATGAACATCACAAGAAGACTTCTAGGAAAGCTGGCGCTCGGGCTTGCCGGCGCCACGATGCTGATGCAGGCGCCGGCTCTTGCCGCGGACAAGCCGGCGCCGTTCGACAAGCCCGGCGTCAAGATCGCGCTGGTGCGCTACCTCTCGACCGGCGACTTCTTCCAGGCCTATCTCTCCGGGGTCGAGGCGCAGTCAAAGGCGCTCGGCGTCGACCTGCGCGTGCTCGACAGCCGCCAGGATGCGGCCCTGCAGGCCGACATGGTCGACCAGGCCATCGCGCTCGGCGTGCAAGGCATCATCATCCAGCACGGGCTGACGGAATCGATGAAGGACGCCGCCCAGCGCGCCGTCGATGCCGGCATCAAGGTCGTCGCCTTCGACGTCAATGTCGAAAATCCCAAGATCCCGCAGATCGAACAGTCCGACCGCGACCTGGCGCGACTGGCGCTCGAGCAGGCGGTCAAGGACAATGGCGAGAGCTGGAAGGCCGGCTATGTCTATGTCGCCGGCATCGCACCGCTCGACCGCCGCAACGAGACATGGGTCGACGTCAAGAAGAAGTTTTCCGGCATCAACGAAGTCGCGATGTTCGGCACGCTCGACAACCCGATCGCCAATTCCGTCGCCAACCAGGCGCGCTCGGTGCTGTCGGCGCATCCCGACATCAAGGTGATGTTCGCGCCCTATGACGAGTTCGCCAAGGGCGTGAAGATCGCCGTCGACGAAGCCGGCATGAACAAGGACATCAAGATCTATTCGGCCGACATCTCGACCTCCGACATCGCCGCGATGCGCGAGCCTGACAGCGCCTGGGCTGCCACCGCCGCCACCAACCCGGCCGTCGTCGGCCAGGTCTCGGTGCGCGCGCTGGCGCAGCTTCTGGCCGGCGAAGACCCCGGCCACAACGTCATCGTGCCGCCGACGCTGATCACCCAGAAGGATCTGGTCGACAAGGACATCAAGAACATGGAGGACCTGTCGGCCAAGCTGCCGCAGTTCGCCCATGCCGATGTCGCCATGCCGGCCTGGATGCCGAACCCGAACGCCAAGTAATCTTTGGCCTATCGGCAGAGGAAAAGAGCGGCTCGCGGGCCGCTCTTTTTGTTTGCAGCCGAAGCTTCGCCTTCAGCCCGATCGGCCGGCGCGCGCCAGCCCGTGCGCCACCAGCCGGTCGATGACCTCTGCGTAGCTGACGCCGCTTGCCGCCATCGCCTTGGCATACATGCTGATGTCGGTGAAACCAGGAATGGTGTTGAGCTCGTTGATGACGAAATCCATGTCCGGCGTGACGAAGAAATCGACCCGGGCCATGCCGTCGCAGCCGACCGCGCGGAACGCCTTCGCCGCCGTCTCGCGGATCCTGGCTTCGATCTCCTGAGGCAGTTCGGCGGGCACCTTCAGCGCCGCGCCGTCCTTGTCGATGTACTTGGCATCGTAGCTGTAGAAGCCGTGGCTTTCGGCCGGCACGATTTCGCCGGGCCGCGAGACGAACAGGCTGCCTTCCGTGTCCTCCAGCACGCTGCATTCGATCTCGCGGCCACGGATGAACTCTTCGGCCAAAAGCTTGCGGTCGTGCTGAAAACCTTCGGCGAGCGCCCCGGCGAATTCCTGGCTGGCCGAGACCTTTCTGACGCCGACCGACGACCCTTGCCGCGCCGGCTTGATGAACAGCGGCAGGCCGAGTTTTTTTTCCAATTCGGCGAGGGAAGGTGCTGCACTCTCATCGAACGTCACCGAGCGCGCGACAGGCAGCCCTGCCGCCTTCAGCAGCCGCTTGGCGATGTCCTTGTCGAGCGCGGCCGCGGAACCAAGGATGCCGCAGCCGGCCAGCGGCACGCGCGCCACCTCGGCCAGCCCCTGCACTGCGCCGTCCTCGCCATGCAGGCCGTGCAGAACGGGAAACAAGATGTCGATGCGAGGCAGGTCGTTCGGCGAGCCACCGGCGGGGATCGCCAGCATCCGTCCATGCCCGCCCGGCACCAGGCAGACCTCCGTGCCGTGTGACGGTGTCGCCAGTTCGCCGTCCTCGAAACTGCTCAGCAGCCATTGCCCGTCGCGGGTGACAAAGACCGGAACGGCATCGTATTTCGCCGGCTCCAGCGCGCGCATGACATTGGTCGCCGAGAGCACGGAGACATCATGTTCGGCAGAGCGCCCGCCAAACAGCACGGCGATACGCAGTAGTCTCTTTGAGGGGTCGGCCATGGTGTCTCCCAAGGATTCGTTCGTATGAGGATTCAATGGCAGGATTGGCGGGAGCAAGGCAGCTTGCCACATTGGCAAAAAGAAAAGCGGCCCGCAGGCCGCTCTTTTGATGTTCTGATGTCCTTTCCCTACCGCATCGCGGCGGCGATATTGCCGCCATCCACCGTCGTCACGTCGGCGGTGGTTCGCTCGGCCAGCGCCTGGTGCAGGAAGGCCTGGGCGACGTCCTCGGCCGTCACCTCCTGTCCGAGCAGATTGCCGGACATGTATTCCTTCTCCGACACGCCGCGCGCGCCCGAGCGGCTGGCGATCATGGCGTCGGTCAACAGCCCCGAGCGGATGCGGTCGGCATTGACCGCGTTGGAGCGGATGCCCTGCGCGCCGTAGTCGAGCGCATATTGCCTGGACAGGAACAGCGTCGCCGCCTTGGGAATGCCATAGGCGCCGAACTTCGGTCCCGGGTTGACCGCCTGCTTGGAGGTGTTGAACAGGAGCACGCCGCCGGTGCCCTGTTCCAGCATGATGCGCACGGCGTTTTGCGCCGCCGACTGATGGGCGAAGAAGTTGAGCTCGAAACTCTTGCGCAGCAGGGCGTCGTCAAGCTCGCCGATCCGGCCCTCCCAGGCAGCGCCGGCATTGGAGACCAATATGTCGAGGCCGCCGAAGACGGCGACCGCTCTGTCGAAGGCTGCGCGCAGCTCGGCCGGATTGGTGATGTCGGCGCCGACGCCGATCGAGCCGTTGCCGGCCTTCTTGGCCGCTTCCGCGGCCTTGGCCGGATCGAGATCGACGATGACGGCGTGCGCTCCATTGTCGGCGAACAGCTTGGCCGTGGCCGCACCGATCGCGCCGGCGCCGCCGGTGACCAGCAGCACCTGGCCGGTCAGCGGCTTCGGCTTGTTCGAGGCAAGCTTGGCCTGCTCCAGCGACCAATATTCGAGCGGGAACAGATCGGCCTTCGACAGCGGATGGAAATGGCCGACGGCTTCGGCGCCGCGCACCGCCTCGATCCACATCTCGCCGACATCGGAAGCGATCCTGGCGTCCTTCAGCGTGCGGCCATGGCCGAACATGCCGAGGCCGGGCACCAGCGTAAGCCGCGGCATCGGGTCGAGCATGGTGCGCTTAACGTCGTCGAGCACGTCATTGGTCTCGAAATAGGCGCGATAATCCCTGGCGAAGGTCTCGACATGGCTGCGGATGACGGATTTGTAGTCGCCGATCTTGTCGGCGTCCGGCGCCGGCACCGCCATCGGCCCGGTCTTGATGCGGATCGACAGGTCCGGCGTCGACACGCCGCGCCCGGCATAGTCGGCGATCTCAGCCGAGTTGATGAAATCGACGATCGCATCCGAAGTGCGGAAATCGCTGATCATGCGGTCGAAGCGACCTTCGCCGCGTGAGACCGCCACCGCGCCGCGCAGCATCGGCGCGATGTCGGCGGGCGTTGCCAGCTTTGCCGGCAGCGCCGCTTTTTCGCTGCGTGGCTTGCCGTGCTTCGCAACATAATCCTCGGCGACATTCACATAATGGATCATCCGGTCGTAGGCCTGCCTGGCGTCGTCGCCGAAGGTGAAGATGCCGTGCTTGTCGAGGATCAGGCCTTCGACGCTCGGGTCGGCGTCGAAGACGTCGCCCGCCGCCTTTGCCAGGTCGAAGCCCGGCATGATGTACGGCACGTAGCCCATCTTCTCGCCGAACACCTTCCGCACCAGCGGCTCGCTGTCCGCCTGGTCGACGATGGCAAGGATGGCGGTCGAATGCGTGTGGTCGACGAATTTGTGCGGCAGGAAGGCGTGCAGCAGCGTCTCGACCGACGGGTTGGGCGAGGCGGGGTCGATGAGGTTTGCGCGCTGCAACGCCACCATGTCCTCGTCGCCGAGCTTGTCCAGCGCACGCGCCTTGAGGAGCGCGCCCATCTTGACCGCCGGCAGGCCCTGCGGCTCGATGACGGCCATGTCCCAACCGCTGCCCTTGACGCAGAGCACGTCCCACTCGTCGCCGACGAGATCGGTGGCCTTGGTCTTGCAGGAGGTGTTGCCGCCGCCATGCAGCACCAGGCGTGGCTCGCCGCCGAGCAGGCGCGTCGTGTAGACGCGCAGCGCCAGATCGCGGTCGACGCCCTTCTTCGCATAGTCGGCAACCATCTTTTCGGCGTCGCCGTCATTCCACAAATTCTTCATTTCGCTTCGTCCGCTTTGCTGTCTTTGGTTGCTGTGAACAGGAATGCCGCGACGCTTTGATGACAACGCGCCGGCGGCAAGGATTGTGTCTGTCTAGGAGGCCTTTTCGGTCGCCGCTCCCGCGTGCTCCAGCAGCCGCCGCGCCATGCGCGCGCCGACCACCAGATGCGTGCACAGTCCACCGGCAAGCGCTGCGAGCAGCGGTTCGAACTTGCTGTCCTCCTGCACCACCATCAGGCGCTTTTCGATCTGGCGCAGCGACGACAGCGCCGCCGAGATGACGCGGCGATTGTAGCTGCAGTCGAGCGCCTTGCCGCTGGCGTCGATGATCTGCCCGGCGATGACGCCGGCCGCACCCGCCTCGCGCAGTAAAGCCATCTCTCCGACGCTCAGCGCGCCGCATTTGACGACATGGCTGTCGGCATCGACCGTGCCGACCGAATAGAGCGCGAGATCGCAGTCGCTTATCCCGGACAATTGCTCGCGGATCACCGGCTCGGCGCGCAAGCCATGCGCCAGCGCTTCCGTCGTCAGCACCAGCGGCGCGTAGAAATTCAGCCCCTTGGCGTTGAGCCGGCGCGCGATTTCCATCGTGCACTGGTCCGGCCGGTAGGAATAGGGCGCACCGAGATTGCCGCAGAGCTGCACCACGGTGACGTCCTGCAGATCGGCGTAGGACATGATGTCGGCGATGGTGTAGATGGTTCGGCCCCAGGCGACGCCGATGCGGTCGCCCTTCCTGACCAGTTCGAGAAAGACGCTCGCCGCGAGCACGGCGATGTCGGTCGATGCGTCGATGACATAGTCGTTTTCCGGCGCGATCCAGACGGCGTCGAGGCTCAAGGCGTCTTCGAGCCGGCGCGCCATGACATCGTCGGTGAAAAGCTGGGTCGAGGTCGAGATGTTGACGATGCCGGTCTCGCGCGCCTTGCGCAGATACATGGCGACCGAGGCGCGGGAAATGTTGAGCTGGCTTGCCACCTGGTCCTGCCGCAGGCCATGGGCATAATAGAGCCAGGCGGCCTTGTGGATAAGCTGTTCTGCCGGTCGGATCGCCATGCCATCTCCTCGGCTGACATTATTCACGGCTCTCGACAAAAGTCAAATTGAGCGGAGGCATGCGATGCTCGCTCGCCCGCTGAATCTGGATCATCATTGTGCCAAATGCACCATGTCGTGGCATCGTTGTTGGTGACGCGGCGCGAGGCCTGTGATTAGAAAGTCGGTAATAATAGACATTGGGGAGGACGGGATGGGCAATCCCTACGAACAGGATCTCGACAGGAACGCCGCCAACCACCAGCCACTGACGCCGCTGACCTATCTGGAGCGCGCGGCCAGAACCTATCCCGACCATGTCGCCATCATCCATGGCAGCCAGCGCATCGCCTATCGCGATTTCTGGCGGCGCTCGCTGAAGCTCGCCTCGGCGCTCTCGAAGCGCGGCATAGGCAAGGGCGATACCGTGACCGTGATGCTCTCCAACACGCCGCCGATGCTGGAAGCGCATTTTGGTGTGCCGATGACCAAAGCGGTGCTGCACTCGCTCAATACCCGCCTCGATGCGGCGGTGATCGCCTTCCAGATCGACCATGCCGAGACGAAAGTCCTCATCGTCGACCGCGAATTTTCGGGTGTCCTGAAGGAGGCTCTGGCGCAGGCCAAGGCCAGGCCGCTGATCATCGACTATGACGATCCGGAGTATGCCACGGATGCTCCCTATCCGAAGGGCGAGCGCGTCGGCACGCTCGACTACGAGGATTTCGTCGCCGGCGGCGACGAGGATTTTGGCTGGTCGATGCCCGATGACGAATGGGACGCCATCTCGCTGAACTACACCTCCGGCACGACCGGCAACCCGAAGGGTGTCGTCTATCACCATCGTGGTGCGGCCTTGATGGCCTACACCAACACTATCCATGCCGGCATGGCCAAGCACGCGGTCTATCTGTGGACGCTGCCTATGTTCCATTGCAATGGCTGGTGCTTTCCCTGGACGCTCGCCGTGCAGGCCGGCACCCATGTCTGCCTGCGCTGGGTGCGGCCGAAGCCGATCTACGACGCAATTGCCGACCATGGCGTCACCCATCTCTGCGGCGCGCCGATCGTCATGTCGGTGCTGATCAACGCGAAGGACGAGGACAAGCGGCAATTCCCGCAGACGGTCACCTTCAACACCGCCGCCGCACCGCCGCCGGAAGCCGTGCTGTCGGGCATGGCCGATGCCGGCTTTGCCGTCACCCATCTCTACGGCCTGACCGAGACCTACGGCCCGGCGGTCGTCAACGAATGGCACAATGAGTGGGATGGGCTGGAGAAGGGGCCGAGGACGGCCAAGAAAGCGCGGCAGGGCGTTCGCTATGCAGCGCTCGAAGGCCTGACCGTGATGAACCCCGAGACGATGATGGAAACGCCGGCCGACGGCGAGACCATCGGCGAGGTCATGTTCCGCGGCAACATCGTCATGAAGGGCTATCTGAGGAACCGCAAGGCGACCGACGAGGCCTTCGCCGGTGGCTGGTTCCACTCCGGCGACCTCGGCGTCATGCACGCCGACGGCTACATCCAGCTCAAGGACCGCTCCAAGGACATCATCATCTCCGGCGGCGAGAACATCTCCTCGATCGAGGTCGAGGACGCGCTCTACAAGCATCTCGCCGTCGCGTCCTGCGGCGTCGTCGCCCGGGCCGACGACAAATGGGGCGAGGTGCCGGTCGCCTATGTCGAACTGAAGCCTGGCAGGACGGCAACCGAGGCCGAAATCATCGAGCACTGCCGCGCGCTGCTTGCCCGCTTCAAGGTGCCGAAGGCGGTGATCTTCGCTGAGATTCCGAAAACGTCGACCGGGAAGATCCAGAAGTTCCGGCTGCGCGAGATGGCGAAGGAGGCTTAGCTGTACTGCCGCTCTGGCCTCGACAATTTGCCGCGGGCCTTCGGAACTTCGTCATCCTAGGGTTTCCGCGACGTCGCTTCTCGACTGCTCCACCCTAGGATGACGAAGCGCCTGGCTGGGCCGGCCGCTCCCTCTGTCACCATTTGTCACCAATTATACGTGTACGTCGAATCCGCGTTGACATCTCACGAATTTCGATTTACGACTGATGAAAATTGAAATTCGTCACTCGTAATTTGACAGAGAGCCATGCCCGAGATCGCAAATATCGTGGCCGACCCGACCCGCCAGGAGAATGTCACCCGCATTCTCGACTGCGCCGAACGCCTGTTCCGCCACTATGGCTACGGCAAGACCAATGTCGCCGACATTGCGCGCGAGCTCGGCATGTCGCCGGCCAACATCTACCGCTTCTTCGCCTCCAAGGTCGAAATCCACCAGGCTGTCTGCGGCCGGATGCTCGGCGCCAGCTACCAGATGGCCTACGAGATTTCCCGCCTGCCGATCAGCGCCGAGGAGCGGCTGCGTCGCTACGTGCATGCACAATACAAGATGACAATGGAGGTCATGCTCGACGACCAGAAGGTGCATGAGATGGTCATCGTCGCCCTCGAACGCGACTGGGGCGTCATCGACAAGCATATCGACAGCATCCACGATCTGTTCGCCGAGGTGATCCGCGACGGCATCAAAGCCGGCGAGTTTGCCGAGCAGGATCCGGTGATCGCGTCGCGCTGCTTCGGCGCCGCCACCGTCATTCTGTGCCATCCGCAGATGGTGGCGCAATGTCTTGCCAAGACCAACCGGGCGATGCCCGACGACCTCATCGATTACGCGATCAAGGCCTTGAAGAAATAACCGCCGCCCGCCGGGCGCCGGAAGACAGTTCATCTCCAGTTTGGGAGTACTAAGGTGTCTTTGTCCAATTCCATCATGAGCAGGCTTCCGGCAGTCGGTCCGGCCGTGCTCGTCGTCGCGGTGCTCGGGCTTGCCGGCTGCAGCCAGGAGAAGGCCGAAGTCAAGGATATCATCCGGCCGGTCAAGGTGGTCGAGATCGGTCAGGCGCGGACCACCCGCGAGCTCGACTATTCCGGCTCGGTGCGCGCCCGCACCGAGATGAACCTCGGCTTCCGGGTCGCCGGCAAGGTTACCGAGCGCCTCGTCGACATCGGCCAGCATGTGACTTCTGGCGACGTGCTGGCCCGCATCGACCCCTCCGATTACGACTTGTCGGTCAAGAGTGCGGCGGCGAGCCTTGATGCCGCCGAGCGGCAGGTCGAGACAGTCGATCTGACCAAGAAGCGCGCCGAGCAGCTCTACGCCAAGAACTTCGCGTCCAAGTCGCAGCTTGAGCAGGCGACGCTGACCTACAACCAGGCGGTGGCGACGCGCGATGCGGCTCGCTCGACCCTTGCCCAGGCCCGCAACCAGGTCGGTTACACCGATCTCAAGGCAAGCCAGGACGGCATCGTCACGGCCGTCACTGCCGATGTCGGCCAGGTGGTCGGCGCCGGCACGCCTGTCATGACGGTCGCCGTCGACGGCGAGAAGGAAGTGCTGATCGCCGTTCCGGAAATGGATATCGCTGAATTCAAGCCGGGCAAGGACGTCAAGGCGAGCTTCTGGTCGGACGATGCGCTGACGCTTGCCGGCAAGGTCCGGGAGGTTGCCGGCAGCGCCGATCCGCAGTCGCGTACCTTTGCCGTTCGCGTCTCGCTGCCCAACGACCCGCGCGTGCTGCTTGGCATGACCGCCAATATCGAAGCCTCGGTGGCGAGCCGGCAGCAGATGGTGTCGGTCCCGCTCAGCGCGCTCGCCGAGAAGGACGGCCAGAAGATCGTCTGGACCGTCGACCGCAGCAGCGAGACGGTTCATCCACGCCCGGTCAAGGTCGGCGACTTCACCGCCGACGGCGTCAATGTCGCCGACGGTCTGAAGCAGGGTGACGTCGTGGTTGCCGCTGGCACCCAGTTCATGACCGAGAACCTGAAGGTCAAGCTCTCCGGCGATGCAGCGCAGCAGGCCGCATCGGCGCAGAATGATGGCGAGACCACCAGCAGCCTGCGCTGAAGCCCAGGCAAAATGAAAACCCACTTGTCATCACCTTAGGCGGAAAGCCTCAGGGTTTAGTGGGTCACGGTTTCCGGGCGACGAGTGCCCGATTGTCGAGACGTCAGGTCGATGTAACCCCCACATCCGTCCTCGCGTCCCACCGCGACGAGTGTCTCTCCGCTCGGAAAGCCTCGTCGCCCGGAAGCCAGCATCGGAAATTCCGTGAGCATGCCGCGCGCATGCGCCGACAATCAATTGGATTGGACTGACGCCGATGACCACCGACACGAATGAAAAAAAGCCGTTCAACCTTTCGCGCTGGGCGATCGGACACCCGAGCATTGCGCGCTTCCTGTTTGGCCTGATCATCATCGCCGGCGCGCTCGGCCTGATGCGCATGGGCCAGAAGGAAGATCCGGATTTCACCTTCCGCGTCATGGTCGTCCAGGCGGTCTGGCCAGGCTCCTCGATCAAGGAGATGGAAGATCAGGTCGTCAACAAGATTGAGCGCAAGCTGCAGGAAACGCCGCACCTCGATTTCGTGCGCTCCTACACCCGTGCCGGCAGTGCCATCATCACCGTCCAGATCAAGGGCGACACCAACGCCGACCAGGTGAAGGATGCCTTCTACCAGGTGCGCAAGAAGGTCGGCGATATCGCCGGCGATCTGCCGCAAGGCTTGCTCGGTCCCTATTTCAACGACGAGTTCGGCGACACCTTCATCACGCTGCATTCGATCAGCGGCGACGGTTACAGCTATCCCGAGCTGAAGAAATTCGCCATCCAGGCGCGCGACATGCTCTTGACGACGCCCGGCGTCGAGAAGGCAGTCATCATCGGCGACCAGCCGGAAAAACTCTATATCGACGTCTCGTCCAAGGCGCTCGCCGAGCGCGGCCTGACGCTCACCGACCTGCAGAACGCCATCAAGGGCCAGAACAATGTCGATCCGGCGGGTTCGGTCGACACCGGTCTGCGTTCGGTGCGCATCTCGGTCGAGGGCGACGTGACCAAGGCTGCCGACATCCGCGAGCTTCGCCTGCGCGCCGGCAACCAGGTGACGCGGCTGGGCGACATCGCCACCGTGACCTCCGGTCTCGAGGACCCCTACCAGCGCAAATATCGCTTCAACGGCCACGAGAGCGTCCAGGTCGGCGTCGTCATGGCCAAGGGCTTCAACGTCAAGGACGTCGGCAAGGACGTCGAGGCGACCTATCAGCGCTTCGAGGAAGGGCTGCCTTATGGCGTTGCGGTCGACCAGATTTCCGACCAGCCTGAGGTCGTCAAGGACGCCGTCAACGAGTTCATGGAGGCGCTTGGCGAGGCGCTGCTGATCGTGCTCGTCGTTTCGTTCCTGTCGATCGGCTGGCGCTCCGGTCTGGTGATCGCGATCGCCATTCCGCTGGTGCTCGCCGCCACCTTCGCCATCATGTACGAGATCGGCATCGACCTGCAGCGCATTTCGCTCGGCGCGCTGATCATCGCGCTCGGACTGCTCGTCGACGACGCCATGATCGTCGTCGAGATGATGGAACGAAAGCTCGAGGAAGGGCTGGTCAAGATCGAGGCGGCGAGCTTTGCCTACTCCTCGACCGCCTTCCCGATGCTGACCGGCACGCTGATCACCACCGCCGGTTTCATCCCGGTCGGCTTCGCCGCCTCGACGGCCGGCGAATATGTGCGCACCCTGTTCTACGTCGTCGGCATCGCGCTGGTCGTGTCCTGGTTCGTCGCGGTCTACTTCACGCCGTGGCTCGGCCACATGATCCTCAAGCAGCGCAAGCATGCCGGCAATCATCACGATGCCTTCGACACCAGCTTCTACCGGCGGCTGCGCGCCACCGTCGGCTGGGCCGTGCGCCACCGCATCATCGTGCTGGCAATGACGCTGATGACCTTTGCCGGCAGCCTGTGGGCGTTCCAGTTCATCCCGCAGAATTTCTTCCCGCAGTCCTCGCGTCCGGAAATCCTCGTCGATCTCTGGCTGCCGGAAGGCACCAGCATCAAGGAGGTCGAGACGCAGGCCAAGGCGCTGGAATCCAGGATGATGGACGACCAGGACAAGCGCTTCATCGCCACCTATATCGGCGAGGGCGCGCCGCGCTTCTTCCTGCCGCTCGACCAGCAACTGCGCAATCCGAACTTCGCCCAGCTTCTGGTGATGGCCAAGGACGAGCCGGCCCGCGAGAGGCTGATCGTCAAGCTGCGTACCATATTGGCGCAGGATTTCCCTTCGATCCGTTCCAAGGTCGACCGCCTGTTCCTCGGCCCGCCGACCGGCTGGCCGGTGCAGATGCGCGTCATGGGTCCGGATCGCCAGGAGGTGCGTCGCATTGCCGATGAGGTGAAGGCGAAATTCCAGGCCAATCCGCTGCTCGGCGCCGTCCACGACGACTGGCTGGAGCCGGTGCCGGCAATGAAGCTGGTCATCGACCAGGACCGCGCCCGTGCACTCGGCGTCAGCTCGCAGCGCATCCGCCAGATGCTGCAGGCGACCATGTCCGGCGCGCCGCTCGACGACTTCCGCGACGGCGAGGAGACCGTCTCCATCGTCGCCCGTGAGCCGGAGGCGGGCCGCAAGCTGCTGTCCTCAGTCGACTCGGTCTATATCCCGACCGACTTCGGTGGCTTCGTGCCGCTGTCGCAGGTGGCCAAGGTCGTTCCGGTACTCGAGCAGGGCGTCGAATGGCGCCGCGACCGCTTGCCGACCATCTCGGTGCGCGGCACGCTGCCGGACGGCGTGCAGTCCAACGATGTCGTCACCAAGATGTACAACGACATCAAGGGCCTGCGCGATGGCCTCGCGCCCGGCTACAAGATCGAGATCCAGGGCGGCGCCGAGGATTCGGCCGAGAGCCAGGCTTCGATCGCCGCCAAGGCGCCGATCATGCTGGCCGTCATCGTCGTGCTCTTGATGATCCAGCTGCAGCATTTCGGAAAGGCGATGCTGGTGCTGGCCACCGGCCCACTGGGCATCATCGGTGCGGCGGCGGCGCTTTTGATCAGCGGCGCGCCGTTCGGCTTCGTCGCCATTCTTGGCGTCATCGCCCTGCTCGGCATCATCATGCGCAACTCGATCATCCTGGTCGACCAGATCGACCAGGACATAGCCAGAGGCATGGAACGCTCGGAGGCCATCATCGGCTCGGCCGTGCGCCGCTTCAGGCCGATCGTGCTGACGGCGATGACGGCGGTGCTGGCGCTGATCCCGATCTCGCGCGCCGTGTTCTGGGGGCCGCTCGCCTACGCCATGATGGGCGGCATCCTCGTCGCGACTGTGCTCACCATCCTCGTGCTGCCGGCAGCCTACGCTCTGTTCTTCGGCCGCGAGCCCAAGAAGCGTGGAGCCGAGGAGCAACCGGCCGACGCCGTGCCGGAAAACACCGAACAGCCGCAGTTGGCGCTGGCGCTGGCGGCGGAATGAAAAAAATGCCGGCCGGTCGATGTCTCGACCGGCCGGCAATCTCTTTTGGGTCAGTCGGGCGCTGCGACCAGCGCCCGGTCGGAGGCTGAGGTCAGATGACGAACAGCCAGTTGGCCAGCAGCATCACCGCAACGCCGGCGACCAGCGTCAAATAGGGCAGCATCCCCGCCTTTTTGACCTTGAGATCGGCTGACGACATGCCGAGATCGGCCAGCATGTGGTCCGGGAACTTGCCGCCGTCCTGGATGTAGTGGCGGAAGCAGAACACCGGGATGATCAGCGCCGCCGTGATCAGTCCGGCCCACAGCGCCATCGGGTTCCAGACCTTGGCGCCGGCGCCCATGAAGATCGCATTGACATAGGCGAAGATCGCGCCAACGCCGAGCAGCCAGCTCGGTGCCTTCCACGGCCGTGCGATATGGCCGTTGTCGATGCGGTGGATCCAGCCGGCATTGAGGTTGAGGAAGTTGAAGATGATGTAGCCACAGTTCGACACGGCGAGGATGAAGAAGAAGCTCGTCGCGTCGGCCGAGGCGATCGCCAGCACGATCAGGTTGAAGATGAGGTCGGTCCACATCGCCCGCGTCGGCGCGCCATGTTCGTTGACGTGGCTGAGATAGCGCGGCAGCCAGCCATCGACCGAGCCCTGGTAGAGCGTGCGCGAGGAGCCGGCCATCGCCGTCATGATGCAGAGCACCAGCGCCAGGATCATCAGCATGACGAGCAGGCTGTGGATCAGCTGTCCGCCGCCGACCATGCCGGCCAGCGCATCGGCAACGCCGGAGCCGTCGACGATCGGGGTCGCCAGCATGCCGTTCAAGCCAAGCACGCCCTGGAAGGTGAAGGGCACCAGGATGAACAAAAGCATGCAGAGCAGGCCGGAATAGAAGATCGCCTTGAAGGTGTCGGTGCCGGGGTTCTTGAACTCCGACGTGTAGCAGACGGCGGTCTCGAAGCCGTAGGTCGACCATGCCGCGATGAACATGCCGCCAAGCACCAGCGTCCAGCCGGCAATGTTCCACGCGCCGGGCTCGGGGGCGTAGGCGGCGGCCAAAGGCACCAGCGGCGAGAAATTCGCCCAGTTGATCTGGCCGGTGAAGATCGGCACAACGCCGACGATCAGCATCGGGATGATGACCAGCAGCCCGATATATTTCTGCACATTGGCCGTGCCGAGAATGCCGCGATGCTGGATCGAGAAGATGATCAGCATCAGCACCGCGCCGATGAAGAAGGTTGAATTGAAGGTGAAGGAGACCGGGCCCAGCGTGTGGCTCCACAGCGACCAGGTGCGGATCGCCGGTGTTGCGGCAGCGGTCACCGCCGCGATGGCGTCGGCGGGAGCTGTTCCAACATGCGCCGCGATATAGGCGACGACTTCCGGCGAGGTCTCGCTGAACACCGGCAATGGCGCCAGCGCATTGAGGATGTAGGCGGCAGCGATCGAGCAGCCGAGCGACAGCACCGGCGACCAGGCGAACCAGTTGCACCACACCGACAGCGGCGCGATGAACTTCGAATAGCGCAGCCAGGCGGTGGCGCCGTAGATCGAGGCGCCACCGGACTTGTTCGGGAACAGGCCGGCGATTTCCGCATAGGTGAAGGACTGCAGGAAGCCCATGATCATGGACACGGTCCAGATCGCGAAGGCCAGCGTTCCGGTCGTGCCGGCAATGCCGCCGATCGAAAACAGGACGAGGGCTGGAACGCCGCTGGCCACCCAGAAGGCGCCGCGCCAGTCGATGTTCCGGTGCAGCTGCCCTTCGGCAGGCTGCACCAGGGCAGTGGTTACCGTGCTCATGTGTCTGTGTTCCCCTTTTTGTTGTCCCCGCCGGCGACGCCTCGGCTTCGCGAAGCTTCCCCCGACATGATATCGACGACTGTCAGTGTTTCCACTCAGTCGTATTTTTTTCTTAACAGTGAAGATTGATCCGGCGCGCTTTCACGTCAAGCGTTTTGTGGACATGTGCACATCACTGTGAGCATGCACCCACCTCGACGCCGGTGCGATCCCGTATGGCGGGCTGATTTTCCGGGCCTGATGCAGCCGTCAGGAGCGCGGTTTGGTCTTCTGCGGGTCGTAATGAGCAAAGGCCACGACTCGCGCCGGCAGCCGCTTGGCATGGCCGTCGAGCTTGCCGATCTCGACCTCGGTGCCGACAGCCGAATGCGTGACGTCGAGCCGCGCCAGCGCGATGGTCTTGTTCAGCACCGGCGAACGCATGCCCGAAGTGACGACGCCGATCTGGGCGCGGCCGACATGGACGCAATCGCCATGGCCGACCGGAACGTTGGCGTCGATGTCGAGGCCGACCAGTTTCGTCTGCGGGTGTTCCTTGCGGCGGATCAGCGCCTCGCGGCCGATGAAGTCGTCGGTCTTGGTCTTCAGCGGCACGGTGAAGCCGATGCCGGCCTCGAACGGGTCGGTCTGGTCGGAGAACTCGTAGCCGGCGAAGATCAGCCCGGCTTCGATACGCACCATGTCGAGTGCCTGCAGCCCCATCGGCTTCAGCCCATGTGGCTGGCCGGCCTCCCAGATCGCGTCGAAGACTTTTTCGGCGTCGCGCGGATGGCACCAGACCTCGTAGCCGAGCTCGCCGGTGTAGCCGGTGCGCGAGACGACAACTGGAATGCCATTGCCGCCGCCGATGCGCGCGACGGCGAAGCGGAACCATTCGAGCTCTTCGATCGACGGCTGCAGCGGCGAGGTCCAGATGACCTCGCGGAGAATGTCGCGGCTCTTCGGCCCTTGCACGGCGACATTGTGCATCTGGTCGGTCGACGAGCGCACCAGCACATTGAGGCCAAGCTTTTCGGCCGTCTCGCGCAGCCATTCGCCGGAGAGATCGTCGCCGCCGACCCAGCGGAAATTATCCTTGCCGAGCCGAAGCAGCGTGCCGTCGTCGATCATGCCGCCATGCTCGTAGCACATCGCCGAATAGACCACCTGGCCGACGCCGAGTTTCTTCACGTCGCGGGTCAACGTGTATTGCAGCAGCGCCTCGGAATCCGGGCCGGTGACCTCGAACTTGCGCAGCGGCGACAGGTCCATGATGACGGCATCCTGCCGGCAGGCCCAGTATTCGGCGATGGGCCCCTCCTTGGCGAAGGAATTGGCCAGCCAGTAGCCCCTGTACTCGACGAAGTCGCGCGTGTGTTTGGCAAAGCTCGAATGAAAGGATGTCTCGCGGGTCATTTTCGGTTCCGAATCGGGCGTCATCCGTCTGGCGATCGCTCGCGAGAATTTGTGCTGGCCGGAATAGGTCCGCACATGGATGTCGGTGAGGTTCCAGCCATTGGCCGGCGTCGTGTCGTCGGGGCAGGCGGAGGACACGCAGACGATGTCGGTCAGGGCTCTGAGCAGCACATAGTCGCCGGGGCGAGACCATGGCTCGTCGGACACCATCATGCCATGCGCGTTGATCGCCGTGTTGAAGAAGAAGTTGATCGCCATCCAGCCGGCGCGTGGGGTGACGCCCTTGTCCGACAGTGCGCGATTGAAATTCTCCGAGCAGTTGGTGTGACCGGGATAGCCGATGTCGTCGTAATATTTGGCGGCACATGCGAGCGCGAAGGCATCGTGCCGGCCGCATGTGTCCTGCACCACCTCGACCAGCGGGTCCATGTCCTGGTCGTAATATTTCGAATGCAGGCCGGGCATCGGATAGCTCGATCCCATTAGCGTGCGGGTCGTCGTCACGTCGAGCGGATGATCGCGGCCCTTGTCGAGCTTGCGCGCCGAGAAGCACTGGAAGTCGGTGCATTGGCGGCCGTCGACGTCGATGATCTGCAGATAGTCGCCGGCCTTGACGAAATAGGATTCCGCCGTCGCTGAATGGACGCGCAGGTCGAGCACGGGATCGGCGAGCGGATCGGCCAGTTGCGATTTCGCTGCCGGGCGGATCGTAGCGCGGCGAACAATCACGGTCAGCGGCGTCGCGGTGTCATGGCCGTCGACCAGCATCGGCCCGCCGGGCGCGGCAATCAGCATCGCGCCATCGCGGGAGACGGCAAAACTCTGCTCGGTGCCGGCCGGCGTGGCGCCGCCGAACACACGCACCGCCTTCGCCTGGTCGAGCTGCACCTGACGGCGCTCGAGTCCGCGACGCACAGCCGAAAGACTGTCGTCGCCGTCGACCAGCAACGCCTTGATGCCGGCGGCATTGCTGTTGGATTTTTCACCGAGAATAGCGGGATCGGTCGCGCCGGTTCTGTCCCAGGCCAGCAGCTCGCAGGCTTGTCCGCCCTCGACATTGCGCACGCTGATCGTGTCGCCGGCCTCGACCTCGATGAACACCGCGCCATTGCCATGGATCGTATAGCGCTCCATGCCGGGCGGCAGCGCGATCTGGCCGGGCCTGAGGATCAGGCTCGGCCGTGGCGGTCCGGCGGTCACGGCAGGGTAGGGCGACTGGCTCATCTCAGCCTTGCGGTTCGAGAAACAAGTTTGCCTGTGTGTGAAATTATTTTAGCAGCAAGAATAGCAGTGCGGTTGGATTTGGCAAGGTGGAGGTGGCCTTTTGGACGCGGTCGGCCAGGTTGAATTTCACCAATCAGCTTCGCGATCGTCGGCGCTGCCCCTCATCTGGCCGCCGCCATCTTCTCCCCGTAAACGGGGCGAAGGACGACGTCGCCATGGCTTTCGCCAATCTCTAACGTCGTAGAGATGGCGCGGCGTCGCGGCCAGCGTCTTTCTCCCCGTTTACGGGGAGAAATGCCCGGCAGGGCAATGAGGGGCGGCGCGGAGATCTGCAATTATCGAACTAAAGTTCATCGGAATGGCCGATGTTGACGCCATACTCCGCAGCAGAATCCAGCATCGTGTGCCACAGACTCTCGGCGAAGGTCGCGAACACCAGAAGGTTGAACACTGCCTGTCCGTCACGGTCATCGCCGCGCCAGAGCGTGACGCTGGTGTGATCCATCGAGGTCGCGGCTGCGGCGCCAATCGGGAATGTCGCCGGGTGAAGATCGATCGACGTCAGCTTGGCGAGCATGGCGCGCGCCTTGGCGCCCGACACACTGATCAGCACGCGCGCATGCGACTGGTCCGATAGCGAAGTCGAGGCCACGAATGCCTGCCCCAGTGCGTCCATCGCATGCTTGCCGCCTTTCGACAGCGCGAGGATCTGGTCGGGTCCCGACCAGATCAGCATTGCATCCGCCGCGCTGACGGCCTTGGGCCTGTCCGGGGCAGAGACACCAAAGCGGGCCCTCGCAGCCCCTGCCATGTCAGCCGCCTTGCCGCGCCGCGCCATTACCTGGACGAGGTCGAATTTGCGGATCTCGGTCAGCGACACGCCGGCATCGCCGCGCACGCCATACGGCCCTGCGACGAGCGCCCGTTCGAGCGGGCTGCGGACTTCCCAGGAAAACTCAGCCACGCTGGCGCCCTCCATCCGGATCGTAGAAGACGGGATTGCAGAGCTCGACATCGTAATCTTCGCCGCGCAGCGGATCATGCGCATGGACGATTTCGCCGATGCGCTCGCGGCCGCGTTCGACCAGGCCGAGCCCGATCCACTGGTCGAGCATCGGCGAGAAGCAGACCGAGGTGACATAGCCCTGGTCGTTGTCCGGGCCAGGCTTCTGGCCCTTCGGAATGATATGCGCGCCGGAGCGCAGGCGGCGCGCCTTGTCCGTCGGCTTGATGCCGACCACGACCTGCCGGTCCGGCGCGATCAGCGCCTCGCGGCCGGCCATGACGCGGCCAATAAAGTCCTTCTTGGTCGACATCATCTTGCCGAGCCCGAGATCGGCGGCGGTCGTCGTGCCGTTCAGTTCCGGTCCCGCGACATGGCCCTTTTCGACGCGCATGACACCGAGCGCCTCGGTGCCGTACGGGGTCACGCCGAATTGCTTTCCGGCCTGCATCAGATTGCGCACCAGCGCCTCGCCGTAACGCGCCGGCACCGAAATCTCAAACGCCATCTCTCCGGAGAAGGAGATACGGAACAGCCTGGCTTTGATGCCGCCACGCAGCGCCACTTCGCGTGCGCCCATGAACGGGAAGCCTTCGTTCGACAGGTCCTCGGCCGGATCGACGATTTCCTTGAGCAGATCACGGGTCTTCGGTCCGGCGACGGAGAATTGCGCCCACTGGTCGGAGACCGAGGTCAGCTGCACGTCGAGCTCGGGGAACAGCACCTGGCGGCAGAATTCGAGATGCTGCATCACCAGCCCGGCCTTGGCGGTGGTGGTGGTCAGGAAATAACGGTCCTCGGCCAACCGCGACGTCGTGCCGTCGTCATAGACCAGGCCATCCTCGCGCAGCATCAGCCCGTAGCGCGCCTTGCCGACGGCAAGGTTGGAGAAGGTGTTGATGTAGACGCGGTCGAGGAAGGCGCCGGCGTCCGGTCCGTGCACATCGATCTTGCCGAGCGTCGAGACATCGCAGAAGCCCACGCCGCCGCGCACCGCCTTGACCTCGCGGGTCACCGATTCCAGCCAGTCCTTCTCGCCGGCGCGCGGATACCATTGCGCCCGCTTCCACAACCCTGTGTCGACGAAGATGGCGCCCAGTTCGGCCGCCCAGTGATGCGACGGCGTCAGCCGCGTCGCATGAAAAGTCTCGTCACGGTGGTGACCGGCGAAGGCGCCGATGGCGACCGGCACGTAAGGAGGCCGATAGATCGTCGTGCCGGTCTCGGGAATGGATTTGCCTGACACCGCGGCCATGATGGCGAGACCGGCAACGTTCGAAGTCTTGCCCTGGTCGGTCGCCATGCCGAGCGTCGTGTAGCGCTTCAGATGCTCGACCGATTCAAAGCCCTCGCGCTGCGCCAGCTCGACATCGGAAGCGGTGACGTCATGCTGGTAATCGACGAAGGCTTTGCCCTTGCCGGCGACATGCCAGAGCGGGGTCAGCGAAAAGGCCTCGTCGTCAGCGCTCGGCGCCGTACCCGAATTGCCAGTACGCCCGGCATCGCGTGCGGCCGAAGCGCCGGCTGCAAAACCTTCGCGAAGGCAGGCGCCAAGGCCAAAGTCGCCGTTGGCCGCACCCGCCGCCACCATGCCCGGAGGCGCGCCATCCGGCACAAAGGCGGCGATGTCTTCGCGCCATTTCGGCCGGCCGCGATGGTAAGAGGTGAGTCCGACCGCCGGGTTCCAGCCGCCGGAAACCGCAAGCCCGTCGGCTTCGACTTCGGCGCGCGCGCCGCCGGTCAGCGACACGGCGATTTTGCGGACGCCATCCTTGCCACCGTCGACGCTGCTGACCGAACCGTGCAACACGGTGAAGCCGTTCCTGGAAGCAAGCGAACGATGGGCGGGCGAGACCTCCGCCCGGGCATCGATCACGGCCGCGATCTGCAATCCGGCGTCGAGCACTGTTTCGACCGTGCGCCAGCCATGCTCGTTGTTGGTGAACAGCGCCAAGCGCTTTGCCGGCGTCGCCGCATAGCGCGTGACATAGGTCCGCATGGCCGACGCCATCATCACGCCCGGCGTGTCGTTGCCGGCAAAGACGATCGGCCGCTCGATGGCTCCGGCGGCGACCACGCAGCGCTTGGCCACGATGCGCCACAGCCGCTGCCGCACCTGATGCTCCGGCGGGGAGAGCACATGATCGTTGACCCGCTCGATCGCGCCGTAGGTGCCACCGTCGTAGACGCCGAACAGCGTCGTGCGGGTCATGATGCGGACATCGGGGAGGGCTGCGAGTTCAGCCAGCGTCCGCGAAATCCAGTCGGCCGCCGGCAGGCCATCGATGGTGCCGCCGTCGGCAAGCAGCCGGCCGCCGAGAGCAAAATCCTCTTCGCACAGGATGACGCGAGCGCCTGAACGGCCGGCGGCCAATGCCGCCGCCAGCCCGGCCGGGCCGGAGCCGGCGATCAGCACATCGCAATGCGCCCAGGCCTTGTCGTAATGATCGGGGTCGGCAATGCCGGCGGCGCGGCCAAGGCCGGCGGCGCGGCGGATCGCCGGCTCGTAGATCGCCTCCCAGAATTTCGCCGGCCACATGAAGGTCTTGTAGTAGAAGCCGGCGACGAAGATCGGCGCGAACAGCTGGTTGACCGCCATGAAATCGTGGCGCAGCGACGGCCAGCGGTTCTGGCTGGCGGCTTCAAGCCCGTCATAGAGCTCGGCCGTCGTCGCCTTGGTGTTCGGCTCGCGTCTGGCGCCTGTGCGCAACTCGACCAGCGCGTTGGGTTCTTCCGAGCCCGCGGTCAGGATGCCGCGCGGGCGATGATATTTGAACGAGCGGCCGACCAGCTTGACGCCGTTGGCGACAAGCGCCGAAGCCAGCGTATCGCCCTGGTAGCCGACGAAGGTCTTGCCGTCGAAACGGAAGCTCAGCGGCGCCGAGCGGTCGATCAGTCCACCGCCGCTCAGCCGATGTGTCTGTGGGCCGCCGACCATCACGCACCAACCTTGGCGGCGCCGGCGCCGGCCGCCGGCTCGACCGCCGAAATCTCATGCGTCAGCGTATTTCGGGTGACCTTCAGCCAGGCCCGGCAGCCGCCACCATGATACCAGTGCTCGCTCATTGCGCCGGCAACATTGTCGCGCAGATAGACGTAGTCGAAGACGGCGTCTTCGCCGGCATCTGCCGCCGGCCGCGCCGGCCTGGCATCACCCAGATAGCTGAACTCGCCGAGTTCGCGTTCGCCGCAGAAGGGACAGACAATACGCATGCTCTCTCAGCCGCCTTCAATGCAGGTTCGGTTGGGCGCCCTGGCCCTTTTCGTCGATCATCGCGCCACGCTGGAAGCGGTCGAGGCGGAATTTTTCCGCCTCCTTGTGCGGCGTGTCGCGGGCGAGAAGATGAGCAAAGACCAGGCCGGAGCCGGGCGTCGCCTTGAAACCGCCATAGCACCAGCCGGCGTTGAGATAGAGCCCGTCGACCGGGCTCTTGTCGATGATCGGCGAGCCGTCCATCGACATGTCCATGATGCCGCCCCATTGGCGCAGCAGCCGCACGCGGCCGATCATCGGCATCAGCGCCATGCCACCCTCGCAGACGTCTTCCATCACCGGCAGATTGCCGCGCTGGGCATAGGAGTTGTAGCCGTCAATGTCGCCGCCGAAGACCAGCCCGCCCTTGTCGGACTGGCTGACATAGAAGTGTCCGGCGCCGAAGGTCATGACGCCGGGCAGCAGCGGCTTGATCGCCTCGGAGACGAAGGCCTGCAGCACGTGGCTTTCGATCGGCAAACGCAAGCCGGCCATCGCTGCGACACGGGATGAAGAGCCGGCCACCGCCATGCCGACCTTGCCGGCGCCGATCCTGCCGCGCGAGGTCTCGACGCCGGTCACCTTGCCGTTGGCATCGCGCGTGAAACCTGTGACTTCGCAATTCTGGATGATGTCGACACCGAGCGCGCTTGCCGCATGGGCATAGCCCCAGACGACTGCGTCATGCCGCGCCGTGCCGCCGCGTCGCTGCAAAAGCCCGCCCTGCACGGGAAAGCGCGCATTGTCGAAGTTCAGGAACGGCATCATCTTCCTGACCGCGGCGAGGTCGAGCAGTTCGGCGTCGATGCCGTTGATGCGCATGGTGTTGCCGCGTCGCGCATAAGCGTCGCGCTGGGCGTCGGAATGATAGAGGTTGATGACGCCGCGCTGGCTGACCATCGTGTTGTAGTTGAGATCCTGCTCCATCCGCTCCCACAGCTTCATCGACAATTCGTAGAAGCCGGTATTGCCGGGCAGGCCGTAATTGGAGCGGATGATGGTGGTGTTGCGGCCGGCATTGCCGGAGCCGATCCAGCCTTTTTCCAGCACGGCGACATTTTTGATGCCGTACTCACTGGCGAGGAACCAGGCGGTCGCCAGCCCATGGCCGCCGCCGCCGATGACCACCACGTCGTAGCGATCCTTCGGTGTGGCGTCGCGCCAGGTGCGCTGCCAGTTCTTGTGGCCGGAAAGGGCGGCGCGGGCGAGCGAGAAGATCGAGTATTTCATAAAATCATTCCGAGGCCGCTCACACCGCTGGGACTGCTAAATATCCAGCGTGTGGTCGCGCTCCCACTGCGTGAAGTGCGAAGCATAGGAATTCCATTCCTGGTGCTTCAGCTTTAGATAGGCCGACGAGAATTCCTCACCCAGCGCCGCTTTGAGCGATTTGTCCTTGTCGAACTCGCGCAGCGCGTCAAGCAGGTTGAGCGGCAGCTTCGGCGCGCCCTTCACCGTATGGCCGAACTGGTACATGTCGATGTCGTAGCGCTTGCCGGGATCGGCCTTCGAGCGGATGCCGTCGAGGCCGGCGGCAATGATGACCGCCTGCAGCAGATAGGGGTTCGCCGCACCATCCGGCAGGCGCAGCTCGAAGCGGCCGGGGCCAGGCACGCGCACCATATGGGTGCGGTTGTTGCCGGTCCAGGTCACCGTGTTGGGCGCCCAGGTGGCGCCCGAAATGGTGCGCGGCGCGTTGATGCGCTTGTAGGAATTGACCGTCGGGTTGGTGATCGCGGCCAGCGCCGAGGCATGCTTCATGATGCCGCCGAGAAAGTTCTTGCCCTTGGCCGAGAGACCGAGCTCCATCGCATTGTCGGCGAAGACATTGGTCTTGCCGGCCTTGTCCCACACCGAGATATGCGCATGGCAGCCATTGCCGGTCAGGCCCTGGAAGGGCTTTGGCATGAAGGTGGCGCGCAGCCCGTGCTTTTCGGCCACGGACCTGACCATGAACTTGAAGAACGAATGCTTGTCGGCGGTGGCTAAAGCATCATCGAAGGCCCAGTTCATCTCGAACTGGCCATTGGCGTCCTCATGGTCGTTCTGGTAGGGGCCCCAGCCGAGCGCCAGCATATGGTCGCAGATCTCGGCGATGACATCGTAGCGGCGCATCACTGCCTGCTGGTCGTAGCAGGGTTTTGAGGCCGTGTCGTACTGGTCGGAGATCACGCTGCCGTCCGGCGAGATCAGGAAGAATTCTGCCTCGACGCCGGTCTTGACATGCATGCCGTCGCCGGCGGCCTCGGCAATCAGCCGCCTCAGCGTGTTGCGTGGCGTCTGGTCGACCTCCTTGTCGTCCATGATGCAGTTGGCGGCGACCCAGGCCACCTCCGGCTTCCACGGCAGCTGGATGACCGAATCCGGATCCGGCACCGCCAGCATGTCAGGATGCGCTGGCGTCAGGTCGAGCCAGGTAGCGAAACCGGCAAAGCCGGCGCCGTCCTTCTGCATGTCGGCGATCGCCTGCGCCGGCACCAGCTTGGCACGCTGCCCACCGAACAGGTCGGTGTAGGAAATCATGAAATATTTGACGCCGTGCTTCTTGGCGAATGCGGCGAGATCGTTCCCCATTATAGTTCCTCGCTTATGGTATTTTTGGATGGTGTCTAGAAGCCGTTCTTCCCCGGTATCCAATTGGTGCCGGCGAGCGGCACGCCGGCCATGGCGGCGGCTTCGATGGTGAGCGCGACGAGATCCTCGGGCTCGAGATTGTGCAGGCTGTTCTTGCCGCACGCACGGGCAATCGTCTGCGCCTCCAGCGTCATCACCTTCAGGTAATTGGCCAGGCGCCGCCCGGCGGCGATCGGGTCGACCCGCTTCATCAGTTCGGGGTCCTGCGTGGTGATGCCGGCCGGATCGCGGCCTTCATGCCAGTCGTCATAGGCGCCGGCGGTGGTGCCGAGCTCGTTATAGTCGGCCTCCCAGCGCGGGTCGTTGTCGCCGAGCGCGACAAGGGCTGCCGTACCGATCGACACCGCGTCGACGCCGAGCGCCAGCGCCTTGGCGACGTCGGCGCCGTTGCGGATGCCGCCGGAGACGATCAGCTGCACCTTGCGGTGCATGCCGAGGTCCTGCAGAGCCTGCACCGCCGGTCGGATACAGGCAAGCGTCGGCTGGCCGACATTTTCGATGAACACTTCCTGCGTCGCCGCGGTGCCGCCCTGCATGCCGTCGACGACGACGACATCGGCGCCGGCCTTCACCGCAAGGGCGGTATCGTAATAGGGGCGGGCGCCGCCAACCTTGACGTAGATCGGCTTTTCCCAGTCGGTGATCTCGCGCAGTTCGAGGATCTTGATCTCGAGATCGTCTGGTCCGGTCCAGTCGGGATGGCGCGAAGCCGAGCGTTGGTCGATGCCTTTCGGCAGCGTGCGCATCTCGGCGACGCGATCGGAGATTTTTTGGCCGAGCAGCATGCCGCCGCCGCCGGGCTTGGCGCCCTGGCCGACGACCACCTCGATCGCGTCTGCCCGGCGCAAATCGCGCGGATTCATGCCGTAGCGCGACGGCAGATATTGATAGACCAGTTGCTTCGAATGGCCGCGCTCTTCCTCGGTCATGCCGCCGTCGCCAGTGGTGGTCGAGGTGCCGGAAAGCGTAGCACCTCGGCCGAGCGCCTCCTTGGCCGGACCGGAGAGCGAGCCAAAACTCATGCCGGCAATAGTGATCGGGATCTTCAGCTCGATCGGCTTCTTGGCATGGCGCGAGCCGAGCACCACGCTGGTGTCGCAGCGTTCGCGATAGCCTTCCAGCGGATAGCGCGAGATCGAAGCGCCGAGGAACAGCAGGTCGTCGAAATGCGGCAGCTTGCGCTTGGCGCCGGCGCCGCGGATGTCATAGATGCCGGTCGCCGCGGCGCGGCGGATTTCGGAAAGCGTGTAGTCGTCGAAGGTCGCGGATTTGCGCGGCGTCGTCGGCGGGTTGCGATAGGTCATCTTGCCTCAATACGCGTCGGCGTTGTCGATATTGAAATTGTAGAGCGTGCGCGCCGAGCCGTAGCGCTTGAACTCTGACGGCTTGACGCCAGTGACGCCGGCGCGGTCGAGCAGGCCTTGCAGCAGCTCGATATGCTCGGGCCGCATCTCCTTGGCGATGCAGTCCGCACCTAGGCTCTCGACCTTGCCGCGCACGAACAGCCGCGCCTCGTAGATGGAATCTCCGAGCGCATCGCCGGCATCGCCCAGCACCACCAGATTGCCGGACTGCGCCATGAAGGCCGACATGTGGCCGATATTGCCGTGCACGACGATGTCGATGCCTTTCATCGAGATGCCGCAGCGCGACGAGGCGTTGCCTTCGATGACCAGCAGTCCGCCGCGGCCGGTAGCGCCGGCATATTGGCTGGCGTCGCCTTTGATGGTGATCGAGCCCGACATCATGTTCTCGCCCACGCCGGGACCGGCCGAGCCGTGCACGGTGATGGCGCCGCCGGCATTCATGCCGCCGCAATAATAGCCGACGCTGCCGCGCACATCGATGGCGACCGGCTGGTCGACGCCGACGGCGACCGAATGGCTGCCTTTCGGATTGAGCACTTCCCAGGCCGTTTCGTTCGAGCCTGGGGTCAGCTGGTGGAGCGCCTGGTTGAGCTCGCGCAGCGACAGTTCGGCGAGGTCGAACACCCTCGCATGGCTTTGGTCGCGTGTTGCCTTGGACACGTTGGTTGCCGGCATCAGCTCAATGCTCCCAGAAATAGACGGTTGCGGGCTCCGGTTCCCAGACCCTTGCATTGTCTATGCCGGGCAGTTTGGTGAGCGCACGATATTCGGAGCCGAAGGCGACATATTGGTCGGTCTCGGCCATCACGGCAGGCTTGCAGGCGATCGGGTCGCGCACCACGCCAAAACCGTTCTTGGTGCCGACGACGAAGGTGAAGAAGCCGTCGAGGTCGGAGAGCGTGCCTTCCAGCGCTTCGCCCAGATTCTTGCCATGCGCCATCTTGGAGGAGAGATAGGCGGCTGCCACCTCGGTGTCGTTCTCGGTCTCGAACTTCATGCCGTCGCGGATCAATTCGCGGCGGACATTGTTGTGGTTGGACAGCGAGCCATTGTGCACCAGGCACTGATCGGCGCCGGTCGAGAACGGATGCGCGCCCATCGTCGTCACCGCCGATTCCGTCGCCATGCGGGTATGGCCGATGCCGTGCGTGCCGGTCATCGAGCGCACGTCGAAGCGATCGACGACGGCTTCCGGCAGGCCGACTTCCTTGTAGATCTCGACCACGTCGCCGGCGCCCATGATGCGGATGTCGGGGCGCAGCGTCTGGATGGTCTCGCGCGCCTCGTCGATTTTGGCCGGCGTGGTCCTGATGACGGCGTGCGTCGACTTCACCGCGATGCTTACCGGCGCACCGATGGCCTTGGCGACTTCGGCGTCGAGGCCGCGGAAATCGCGCTCGGGCTTGGCCGACTGGATGGTGATCTTGGCCTCGTTGCCGGACGGCGCGCCATAGATGGCGATGCCGGCGCTATCGGGACCGCGGTCGCTGAGCGAGATCAGCATCTCCGACAGCATCGCGCCGAGCTTCGGTTCCAGCGCCTTGTCCTTAAGGAAAAGTCCGACGATTCCGCACATGTCAGCCTCCGACGTTTGCAGCTAGAAGATGATGTACCGAATGCGTTGCCGAAATTCAATCATATGAAAAAAATTTTCCTCTAGTTACGTATGCGGCTCAATGCCGCTCTGCGCATCATCGCCGTCGCGGCGGGTACTGTGAAGCCATTGCGCATGGGGGATGCGCGCCAATTTGTAGGCATCCAGGATCGACAGCGCATAGATCAGGAAGCCGCCGGCATGGCGGCCGATGAAGCTGGCGTCGGCTGGTGCAATCTTGGCCGTCACCCAGGCCAGGATGATCAAGAAGAACAGGAACTGCAGGCCGCGCACCGGCACGCCCAGAATGACATGACCGCTTGCCGGCAAAACGATCGCCGCGCCGAGCACGAGATACGGATTTGCAGGCGCGGCTGAAGTCGTCGAACTGGTCATGCGGCCTGCCGTTCACTCTGGTTGATGGCATCCCGAAGCGCCGACGCGGCTGTAAGCAGTCTCGCGATCAGATTGGGATCAATGCCGGTCGCGCCGAATTCGGCCTGCCGGAACACGCCGTAGCGTGCCCGCTCGGCCTCGGCCAGCAGCCAGACGATGCGCACGCCTTTCGGCGTGATCAGCAACTCCTTGGCGCGGCCCTCGGCGAAGAGTTCGAGATGGCCGGCAATAATATCCTGCGGGAAGGACACACCCTTGCGGTCCGTCCGCAGCACCGCCTCGGCGGGAAATCCGGCGACCTTGGGCAATGTATGGTCGAGATGATCGAAATTGGAGAATGTCGTCGGCGATCCCGGCCGCATCATCATGTCGAAAGTAGCAGGTACCGCGACCGGCTCGGTGATCGAGACACTCAGCCAGCGCGCCGGAAGTTTTCGCGTTGCCAGCGTGTCGACGATGGTGCGGATCTGCACCCGTTGGCCAGTCCACGAACCCGCCCAGGTGATGACCCCGGCCGTGCCGTCCGACACGTCGACGGCATCGGTGACGATTGTGCGGATGCTGACTGTGTCGGCGGCAAGTGCTGCCGAGGCCCTGTTGCGGCTGGCGCGCGCAAGCCAGGCGATGTGAACAACGAGAGCCAGGGCGAGCACCCCGGCGAGCCATGCTGACGTCACTTCAGACATCCCGTCATGCAAAGGCTCGCCCTGCCTTGGGGCGAGCCTGTCCTGTCTCGATCAATAGCCCTGCGGCTTCGGCCACGGCATGGTGAACTGGTCGCCGCGGCGCACGAATTTGTAGCGGTAGAAGTGGAACCACAGTGAGATCAGGAAATAGAAGGCGACCATGGCGATCAACTGCGAGCCGAAGCCGAGGAAGATCGCAAAAAACGTCACCACGCACAGGCAGAACAGCACGATCGCCGGCAGCGGGTGGAAAGGGTGCGTGTAGCCGCGGCGGATCGAGCCCAACGGCCACTTCTTCCTGAACATAACGATGTTGATGCTCATGAAAGTGTACTGCAGCACGCCCGACAGGATCGAGAAGGTGATCGCCTGGTTGAGGTCGGCTATGAAGGCGAAGGCCAGCGCGATCGGCAGCAGGAACAGGATCGAGCGGTAGGGCGTGCGGTATTTCGGATGCACCGCCGAGAACCAACTCGGCAGATAGCGGTCGCGTCCCAGCGAGAACCAGGCCCGCGCCGCGTCGTTGATGCAGCCATTGGCCGAGGCGAGTGCGGCCAGCAGCGTCGCGATGAACAGCAGGTTCTCGAGCAGCGGGCTGCCGGTCAGTTTGCCCGCGTCCCACAGCGGATAATAGGTAATCCCCAGATATTCCCACGGCATCATCGAGGCGCAGACATACCAGGTCATGGCGGCGGCGATCAGAAGTGTGATCATGCCGGCCATCGTGCCGTAGGGCAGTGAACGGGCCGGCGAGCGCACTTCCTCGGCGGCCTGCGTCGTGCCCTCAATGCCGAGATAATACCAGATGCCGAACTGGAAGGCGGCGATCACGCCGATCCAGCCATAGGGCAGCGCATTGCCGGGTGTGACCAGCTCGTTGAGTTTCAGCACCGCCCCTTGGGTCCACGGGCTGACGGAGAAGAACAGGATGACGATCGAGATATAGGCGATAGCGGTGATGATGAAGTTGACGTTGAGCGTCATCAGCACGCCGCGGTAATTCAGCCACGCCAGCACAACTATGGTGGCGGCAATGAAGGAATTGTGGGTGAGTCCCTCGACGCCTGCCTTGGCGACGATCGTGTCGCCGAGCAGGATGGCATCGGAAACCTCCAGCATCGTGTAGGCAAACACCAGGAACAGCGCGACGTTGAAGGCCATCAGCGGCCCGACAATGTGCTTGGCCTGCGCATACTGGCCGCCGGCGGCGGCAACCGTCGACGTCACCTCGGAATCGATCATCGCCACCGAGGTGTAGAGCAGCCCGACGATCCAGCAGACGATCAGCGCTGCCAGCGCACCGCCCTTGTCCGCCGAGAAATTCCAGCCGGTGAATTCGCCGACCAGAACGATGCCGACACCGAGCGCCCAGACATGGGCGGGCCCGAGCACCCTAAGCAGCGAAACCCTGTCTCCGTGGATTGCCGTTTCCGCCGTTTCAACCGCGACCGTCATCGTTCAATCCTCACACTCAGATCCGGTGTTTTTCGGAGACGGCTTCAAGCTCGCCTTCGCGCGATGAGGTCAGCACATCCTCGGAGAAGGTCGTGTCGACCTTGAACCAGTCGTAGAGCATCCACAGCGCGAGCACGATCGAGATGCCCCAGCATGCGTAAGAGATTGCCATCCACATGAGCGTGCTTCCCCGGTTATTTGTCGTCGAACTTTTCGTTATTTGTCGTCGAACTTTTCGTTGATGACGTCGCGGTATTCGCGGTCGGATGCGCGGAACAGGAAGACGAAATAGCCGATCAGGACGGCCGCCATGATGATCAGCGTCGGCCAGTCGATGATATAGTGGAAGCGGTTCTGGATGATGTCGTGCGCGGTCTCGGGCGTGTAGCCGAGTTTCTCCCAGATCGACGCCATGGTCGGGTTCTGGCCCAACGCTTCCCAGGTCTTGGCGTCGAGCGCGTCGATGGATTTTGCCGCGCCGGCCAGGCCGAGCTTGAGCGGCAGCCATAGCGCCACGAAGATGGCGACCACCACCACGACGATATCGAAAACCTGTCCGGCCTTGCTTTGCTCCGGCGGTCTATAGCGGGACATCTCTTCTACCCCTCAGGACTTGCGGTTGCGGTACGCGTCGGCGTTCTTGATATCGAGCCCGTAGATGAAGTCCTTGTCTTCCTTGTAATGGTTGACCATCGCCAGGATGGCAGCCGTGTTGAAGATCAGCACCGCGGCGGCGGCGACCGCGACGACGAGCTTGATCCCGCCGTGGGGGATGTATGGCCATGTCATCACGAGGACGAAGAGGATCGTCGCCCACAGGCAGACGATCAGGAGCACGGAACCACGCACGTCGGAACGGTACAGCGCTTCGATGCGCTGCTGCAGGTCGGACATCGGTTTCTCCCTTTTTTCACGCCGGCTTCCGAATCGGCCGCGCTTTTCGTTCTTTCAAGAGAGTGAAATTTTTTTCATAAGTTCTGTCCGATTTGCCGAATTGTCAAGACGGTTTTACGTTTGGTTAACCGCTAGTTTGGTGCTCCGAATTTTGCCTGACAATGAAATTATTTGCTTGCGGGTATTGCAGGGCTCGGGCGTTTGCGATCAATATTCGGCCAAAGCTCCGGCCACCGCGCAAGGAGCAGGGAACATCAATGACTTTTGAACGGAGGACGAGCGGATGACGGCATCCTGGAGATTTTCGACCTTGGCTGATCGCCATCGCGCGCTCGGCTCGAAGCTCGAGGACTGGAGCGGCATGGGAACCGCCTGGACCTACGACAAGGACGCCGACGAGGAATACGTCGCCATCCGCACCAAGGCCGGGCTGATGGATGTCTCCGGCCTGAAAAAGGTACACATCACCGGGCCGCACGCCGCGCATCTGATCGACCTCGCCACGACGCGCGATGTCGAAAAGATCTATCCCGGCAAGTCGGCCTATGCCTGCATGCTGAACGAGGCGGGAAAATTCACCGACGACTGCATCATCTACCGCATCAGCCCCAATAGCTGGATGGTCGTGCACGGCTCTGGCACCGGCCATGAGGAGTTGCAGCGTGCCTCGGTTGGGCGCGACGTGTCGCTGCGCTTCGACGACAATCTGCACGATTTGTCGCTGCAGGGTCCGACCGCAGTCGACTATCTGGCCAAGCATGTGCCGGGCATTCGCGACCTCAACTATTTCCACCACATGCAGACGCAGCTGTTCGGTCTTCCGGTGATGATCTCGCGCACCGGCTACACCGGCGAGCGCGGCTACGAGATCTTCTGCCGCGGCCAGGATGCCGGCACGATCTGGGACAGGATCCTCGACGAGGGCAAGGGCGCCGGCATCATTCCCTGCCGTTTCACCACGCTCGATATGTTGCGCGTCGAAAGCTACCTGCTTTTCTATCCTTACGACAATTCCCAAAAATATCCGTTCGACAATGAAGGCCCCGGCGATACGCTGTGGGAACTCGGCCTCGACTTCACCGTCAGCCCCGGCAAGACCGGCTTCCGCGGCGCCGAGGAGCACTACCGCCTGAAGGGCAAGGAGCGCTTCAAGATCTACGGCGTTTTGCTGGACGGCAAGGAGCCGGCCGACGAGGGTGCGCCGGTCTACCGTGACGGCAAGAAGGTTGGCGTGGTGACCTGCGCCATGTATTCTCCGCTGGTCAAGAAATCGATGGGCATTGCCCGGCTCGACGTGGATTGCGCCGTCAAGGACACCAAGCTCGAGATCCGCAACAAGAGCGGCTCGATCAAGGCCACAGCGCAGCCGCTTCCGTTCGACGACCCCAAGAAGACCAAGCGCACCGCCAAAGGCTGAGGCACGATCAACAGCGAGGGGCTCGAGGCATAAAGACAGAATGGCAGCCAAAAGCATCATCAGCCGGCCGGTTTACGGAACCCTGTCTCCACAGGCCGGCAAGCATCATCTTTTCGTGGCGGATGCGGAAGGCGCGCTCGCGATAGTTGGGATGGCCAAGAACGCTCCGGCCGGCTTTTTCGACGGAGCGGAAATAGTCTTCATTCCTGGCCCTGATGGCAAACATGTCGGCGGCCTCGAAGCGCTGAAGCCGGCGCAATTCCATCTGGCCCCGTCCTTCGCCAGCCTGCTGCCGAGGCTCAAGCAGACGCTGACCAATGCGCATATGGGCCTGCGCCTCTATCTCTCCGGCACCGAAGGATTGATCGGCCAGGCCATGCAGGTGGCGCTGGAAGCCGGCATCGACCACACCTCGATGCAGACCGAGCATCGTGGCTCGCTGGCGCGGCGCATGCAGTGCGTGCACTGTAAAGGCATCACCGAGAACGTGACGACGCAGCCGGCGACCTGTTCGCATTGCGGCCTGCTGCTTCTGGTGCGCGACCACTATTCACGGCGCCTCGCCGCCTTCCAGGGCGTCTGCATCAACGCCGAGGACCGCAGCGAGATTCCTCCGATGGAGGAGATTTTTCGATGAGCACCGGCACAACAAAACTCGATGTCGTGGTCAGCGACGTCGTCTCGGTCAACGAACTGGTCACCCGTTTCCATTTCCGCCGGCGCGACGGCGAGCTGCTGCCGACTTTCTCCGGCGGCGCCCATGTCGTGGTCGAGATGCGCGACGGCGAGCGCACCAGGCTCAATCCCTATTCGCTTATGGGCTCGCCGCTCGACACGCGCGAATACACGATCTCGGTGCGCCGCGACGATGTCGGGCGCGGCGGCTCGCTGTTCATGCACCGGAGCGTCAAGCCCGGCCTGGAGATGGTGATCAGCTATCCGGTCAATCTTTTCTCGCTCGACCTGCGCGCCAGGAAACATCTGATGCTGGCTGGTGGCATCGGCATCACGCCGTTCATGGCGCAGACCTCGCAGCTTGCGGGGTCGGGCGGCAATTTCGAGCTGCACTACACCTGCCGCACCGCCTCGCTCGGCACTTACGCCGATGTGCTGCAGCAGCGCTACGACCGCAGGGTCAGGCTCTACCACGACGACCTTGACGAGCGCATCGATCTCGACCGGCTGTTGTCCTCGCAGCCGCTCGGCACGCATCTCTATGTCTGCGGCCCGGCCGGCATGATCAACTGGGTGCGCGACCGCGCGGCCGCACTTGGCTGGCCGTCTGAGACCGTGCATTTCGAGCATTTCGCGGCCCCTCAGCCCGGCGCCCCATTCGACGTGACGCTGGCCGTCACCGGCAAGACGATCCGCGTCGGCTCGCAGCAGAGCCTCCTGGAGGCGATCGAGGCGGCCGGCGTCGATCCACCCTATCTCTGCCGCGGCGGCGTCTGCGGCCAGTGCGAGACCAATGTCGTCTCCCATGACGGCAAGTTCATCCACAACGACCACTGGCTGAGCGAGGAAGACCACCGCTCCGGCTGCAAGATCATGCCCTGCGTGTCGCGCTTCGAGGGCAAATCGCTGGTCTTGGAAAGATAGGAGGCGAGCTTGGGCATCACCTTTCGCAAGGAAACCTTCCGCGACGATTTCACCTTCAGGAACAGCCCGGAGCACATCAGGCGGTTTCCGTTCCCGTTCCACGAAGACAGCTACATGTACGCCGTCAACATCGAGCCGCATGTCGTCGGGCCGAAGGGCAGCGTGCTCGAAAACCTGATCGACGTCGACGAGCACTATGTCGCCGAGATGCAGGACCGCGCTCTGGTGCTGGTCGAAGACCCGCTGCGCTGCCAGTCGCTGCCGCACATGACGCTGGCCGGCTGGGATCTGCTCGAGCTTTTGATGGAGCAGCAGGCGCTCGGCTATCCCGAGCATTTCACGCTGACCCGCGACGGCGACCGCTGGCGCTGGATCAACCGGCCGCTCGGCATCGACGACACCTTCACCTTCGGCGACACCTCCACGCTGCCTTACGGCCCGATGGAATACATCACCCGCCAGAGCCAGGGCGATTTCTGCATCCTCGACCAGCGCGACGGCAATCTGTGGATGGATGCCGGCATGGTCACCACCCAGGCCGACTGGTCGCTCGATTTCGACATCGGCATGAACTTCTTCGAATGGCACGCGCCGGTGCCGCTGGCGCATGAGAAGGGGATCTTTATCCGTGCGCTGAAGTTCCTCACCAACATCCAGCAGGGCAAGCCGGCCAGGCGCCTCAACTGGACGATGACCATCAATCCGCGTCTCGACACCAGCCCGGAGAATTACCACAAATGGGGTCCGGACCGGACCACGGTGACGTCGGAAAATGTCGGCGACAAGGTCCATCTGCGCGTCGAACTGCAGAGCTTCTGGAGGCTGCCGCGTTCGAACGGCATCGTCTTCCCGATCCGCTGCTATCTGATCAAGATGGACGAACTGGTGACGCAGCCGAAATGGGCACGGCGCCTGCACCGCGTCATCCGCGACCTGCCCGAGGAACTCGCCACCTACAAGGGCCTGACGCGCTATCGACCGACGCTGGTCGAATGGCTGTCGAAGCTGGATGACGGCAGTGCGACGTCGCCGGGGTTTGGGCCGGACTGAGTTTTCCTACTGATGTTTGCGCTGCCCCTCACCCTTACCCTCTCCCCGTAAGAACGGGGAGAGGGGGGCGCCAGCGCTGGAGCTTATCCCTTCGCCCCGTTCTTACGGGGAGAAGGTGCCGGCAGGCGGATGAGGGGCGGCGCAAGCGTTCGGAAGAAACCTCTAACCCGCGCTGCTCTGCGGATAGCAGATGATCGACAGATAGCGCATCGGCAGCCGCGTCAACTGTTCCGGCCCGTGCGGCGCGTCGGCGTCGAAGAACAGGCTGTCGCCCGGCTTCATCGGGTAGAGGTTGCTGCCATGCCGGTAAACCACCTCGCCCTCGAGCATGTAGAGGAACTCCATGCCTTCATGCTGGAAGGTCGGGAACACGTCGGAATCCTCGGTCAGCGTGATCAGATAGGGCTCGACCACGACGCCGCTGGTGTTGGAACCGATATGTCCCAGCAGATTGTACTGGTGGCCGGCGCGCGTGCCGCGGCGCTCGACATCGAGCCCTTCGCCGGCCTTGACGAAGACGGCGCTGCGCTCCTCCTCGAAGCGGCGGAAGAACGCTGTGACGGGAACCCCGAGCGCCCTGGACAGCGCCTGCAGCGTCGTCAGCGACGGCGAGGTGATGCCGTTCTCGATCTTCGACAGCATGCCCAGCGAAATGTCGGTGGCGACCGCCAGATCGGCAACGGTGATGCCGAGCTTCTTGCGGAACGCCCGCACCTCGCGGCCGATCGCCACTTCCAGCACCTTTTCGCGTGTGTCGCGAATGGCGTGCGGGTTCTGGGTCAGCGGCGTGCGGATCGCGCGCCCGTCGCCGGCCTTCGGCACCGGCTTGGCCGCCGCGACACGAGGCTTGGGATCGGAACTCTTCTTCGCCATGTCGCCCCTCGCGGATTTATTTCACTCAAGGTGAACATATTCGCTGCCGATATGGAAGAGCAACCACCACGGCAAGCCATCCACGGCCGAATTGTGCGTTGCCGGCCTGCCGCTCGACCGATAGCCTTTTCACCGGAACTTGCCTGTGCGGACGCGCTTTCCACACAAGGCCTGTTGACAGCACCGAAGGGCCAATTACTGTCCTGTGAGTGAAATTTGTTTCGTAAGAGCAATTCCAGGAAAAGTGTGAAACGGTTTTCCGTCCGGAATTGCGTCAGACAAAAGTCGAAATCAGGAACGGGAGGTCCGCCATGAAAAGTCGCGTTGCCGTCATCGGAGCAGGGCCGTCCGGCCTGGCGCAGCTCAGGGCCTTCAAGTCGGCCGCCGACAAGGGCGCCGAGATCCCCGAAGTCGTCTGTTTCGAAAAACAGTCCGACTGGGGCGGCCTGTGGAACTACACCTGGCGTACCGGCCTCGACGAGCATGGCGATCCGGTGCATGGCTCGATGTACCGTTACCTCTGGTCGAACGGGCCGAAGGAATGCCTCGAATTCGCCGACTACACGTTTGAGGAGCATTTCGGCCGGCCGATCGGCTCCTACCCGCCGCGCGCCGTGCTGTGGGACTACATCAAGGGCCGCGTCGAGAAGTCAGGCCTGCGCCAATGGGTGCGCTTCAACAGCCCGGTGCGCATGGTCACCTTCTCGGACGAAACCAAGAAATTCACCGTCACCGCGCATGACCGCACCAACGACGTCACCTACTCGGAAGAGTTCGACAACGTCGTCGTCGCCTCAGGACACTTCTCCGTTCCCAACGTTCCCTATTTCGAAGGCTTTTCGACCTTCAACGGCCGCATCCTGCACAGCCACGATTTCCGCGACGCCATGGAATTCAAGGGCAAGGACATACTGATCATCGGCCGTTCGTACTCGGCCGAGGACATCGGCTCGCAGTGCTACAAATACGGCGCCAAATCGATCACCTCCAGCTACCGCTCCAAGCCGATGGGCTTCAAATGGCCGGAGAACTGGAAGGAAGTGCCGCTGCTGCAGAAGGTCGTCGGCAAGACGGCCCACTTCAAGGACGGCACCACCAAGGATGTCGATGCCATCATCCTGTGCACCGGCTATCTGCATTCCTTCCCGTTCCTCACGGACGATCTGAAACTCAAGACCGCCAACCGCATGTGGCCGGACGGTATCTATGAGGGTGTCGTCTGGGAGAAGAACCCGAAGCTCTCCTACATCGGCATGCAGGACCAGTTCTACACCTTCAACATGTTCGACGCGCAGGCCTGGTTCGCGCGTGACGTGATCATGGGCCGCATCAAATTGCCCTCGGCCGAGGCGATGGCGGCGCATGGCGCGAAATGGCGCGCTCGCGAGGAAACGCTCGAAGACGCCGAGCAGATGATCTGGTTCCAGGGCGACTACACCAAGGAATTGATGGACCAGACCGACTATCCCGGCTTCGACGTCGAGGCGGTCAACCACACCTTCATGGAGTGGGAGCACCACAAGATGGAAGACATTATGAGCTTCCGCGACCACGCCTACCGCTCGCTGATGACCGGCACGATGGCGCCGCTGCACCATACGCCCTGGCTGCAGGCGCTGGACGATTCGATGGAAAGCTATCTCGAGGTGAAGGGCGTGGCGGCGGAATAGCCGTCGCGCCCAGCGGCCTATCCCAGCCTTGCCCTGGCCTTTGCCGTCCAGGCGCTGAACAGCCGGTCGGCGACGATGCCGATGAAGGCGATGGCGAGACCGGCGACTATGCCGCGGCCGGAATCGGCCTTGGACAGGGCGATGAACACCTCCTGGCCGAGATCGCGCGTGCCGACCATGGCGCAGATGATGATCATCGCCAGCGCCATCAATATGGTCTGGTTGACGCCGAGCATGATCTCGGGCAGCGCCAGCGGCAGTTGCACGCGAAAGAAGGTCTGGCGCGGCGTGCAGCCCGAAACCTTGGCCGCCTCGATCAGTGCCGGCGGCACCTGGCGGATGCCGTGATTGGTGTAGCGGATGGCCGGCACCACGGCGAAGGCGACAGTGGCGATCATGGCGGTGACGTCGCCGACCCGGAACAGCATCACCACCGGAATGATGAAGCAGAATGACGGCAGCACCTGCAGCGTGTCGATGATTGGCGTCACGGTCTTTTCGAAACGATCGCTGCGTGACGCCATCAGCCCGATCGGAATGCCGATCAGGCACGAGATGAAGGCCGAGAGGCCGCAGAGATAGACCGTCGCCATGGTCTTTTCCCACAGCCCGGTGATGGCGCAGAAGGCGGTCAGCGCCGCAACCAGGAAGGCCAGGCGCAGGCCGGACAGCTGGTAGCCGGCAAGGCCGAGCAGGAATACGGCGCCCAGCCACGGAAAGCCCTCGCAGAAGGCGCGCACCGGATTCAGCACGTTGAGGATCAGCGCCACGCGAAACGCTTCGATCGTGTCGAAGAAGTTGATCGTCACCCAGCTCACCGCCGCCTTCCACAAAGGCGCGGTGGTGAAGGTGATCGCCTTCGGCACCGCGGCGAACGCCGGCACGAACAGGCTGAGCAAGGTGGTCGCGGCAAGGATGGCGACGGCCAGCGTCAGATTGGGATAGCGGCGCCAGAAGTCCGGGCTTGCCGCCTGATAGATCTGGCCCTGCGCATGATTGTGGGCGATGGCCTGGCTCAGCCGGTCGAGCGCGATCGCCAGCGCCACGATGGCAAGGCCCGCTTCCATCGCCTCGCCGACCTTCAGCGCGCGCAGCGCCAGGAGCACGTCATAGCCGAGGCCGCCGGCGCCGATCATCGACGCGATGATCACCATGTTCAGCGCCAGCATGATGACCTGGTTGACGCCGACCATCAGCGTCGGCCGCGCCGAGGGCAGCAGCACCCGCCACAGTTTCTGCCGCGCCGTGCAGCCGGCCATCTCGCTGAAATCGTCGATCTCCGACGGCACGCGCGCCAGCCCCAGCATCGTCGCCCGCACCATCGGCGGCGTGGCGAAGATGGCGGTGGCGATCATCGCCGACACCGGGCTGTTGCCGAACAGAAGCAGCATCGGGATCAAATAGGCGAAGGTCGGGATGGTCTGCATGAGGTCGAGGGCAGGGGAGACGATGAGCCGCTCGGCCCAAGGCTTGCGCCAGGCCCAAATGCCGACGAACAGGCCGGTGACGATGCAGAACGGTACCGCGATCGAGATCAGCCCGAGCGTCAGCATGGCGCTGGTCCATTGGCCGAACAGCGCGATGTAGGCAAAGCAGCCGCCGACCAGCACGCCAAGCTTCCAGCCGCCGGCGGCGCGCCCGGCCAGGTATGCGGCGGCGCAGACGCCGACCCACGACAGGCGGGGCAGCGCAAAAGCTTCCGCGCCGTGGCCGATCTTGAAATTCTTGGCCAGAAGATTGAGCGCGAAATCGAGCGGTACGCCGAGCACCGCGGTGATCGAGCGCGTCAACCAGGACAGGTTCGACTTTATCCAGCGCATCAGCGCGCTGACCCAGTCGGCGACCGGGACAACCGCTTCGGTTGGATAGTTGACGGCCCAGGGCATTCTGTCCTGCAGCAGGAACACCACAAGCACGGCGATCAGCGCGAGCGCCCAGATCGCCAGCCAGCGTTGGACCGGCGGCCTAGCGGCGCTGGCGCTTGCCGTCACCGTCATGCGCCGGCTCTCTTGTGCTCGATGCCGGCCAGCAGATCGATCACCGCTTGCGGCGTCACTTCGCCGATCGGCTTGCCGGTGCCGTTGACCACCGCGAACGGCTTGCCGGCGGAAACGATGCTTGCCGAAAAGCTCGATATCTTGGCCTCGGGCGAAACCGTGCCGCCGTGCTCGCTACCATCGCAGGCGCGCATGAGGCTTCGCGCCGAGATCACCTTGGCGCGGTCGACGTCGCGGGTGAATTCGGCGACATAGTCGGTCGCCGGATTGACCACCAGCTCCTCAGGCGTGCCGATCTGGATGACCTCGCCGTCTTTCATGATGGCAATGCGATCGGCGAGCCTTATCGCCTCGTCGAAATCATGGGTGATGAAGACGATGGTCTTGTGCAGCATCGTCTGCAGCCGCATCAGCTCGTCCTGCATCTCGCGGCGGATCAGCGGATCGAGCGCCGAGAACGGCTCGTCGAGGAACCAGATCTCCGGCTTGGTGGCGAGGCTGCGGGCGATGCCGACACGCTGCTGCTGGCCGCCGGAGAGTTCGCGTGGATAGAAATGTTCGCGGCCGCGCAAACCGACAAGCTCGATGACTTCCTGCGCCCGTTTCTCGCGCGTCGGTCGATCCTGACCCTGAATGCTCAAGGGAAAGGCGATGTTGTCGAGCACATTGAGATGCGGCAGCAGCGCGAAATTCTGGAACACCATGCCCATGCGGTGGCGCCTGAGCTCGATCAGCGCCGCGTCCGAAATCTTCAGCAGATCCTTGCCTTCGAATTCGACCTTGCCATGGGTCGGCTCGACCAGCCGCGACATGCAGCGCACCAGCGTCGACTTGCCCGACCCCGAAAGCCCCATGATGATGAAGATCTCGCCCTGGCGTATTTCGAGATCGACGGCGCGCACAGCGCCGACCAGGCCGGCCGCTGCAATGTCGGCAGGGCTGGCCTTGCCGTCGCGCTGGCGAATGAAATCGGCCGCGTTCGACCCGAACAGCTTCCAGACATTGCGGCAGGCAAGTTTTATTGGACGGGCATCCTTCGGCACGCCAACCGCCTGCGGTTCAGTCGCTTCCGTCATCCAATGGTCCTTCTGGAAAATGGGACAGAGACCCGGCCGCTAGGGCCGGGTCCCGTGGCTTCCAGTTGGAACGATCACTGCGCCCAGGCTTTCCAGTCGGCTTCGTGGGCGGCGATCCAGGCAGCGGCGACCTCTTCCGGCGTCTTGCCGCCGAGATCGATCTCGCCGCTCATCTTGTTGAGTTCGTCGGTGTCGACCGTGTAGGCCTTGGCCACCTTGTAGGCGACCGGCCATTTGTCCTTCATGCCGGCCCAGGAATATTTCCAGATCTCGCCATGCGGCTTGCCGCAATCATATTTGGCGTCCGGGTTCGTGCCCCATTTCGGGTCGGTGTAGCACTCCGGCGTGTTTTCGGGGAATTGCACCCATTCGCCCTTGTACTTGGCCGGCGCCCAGTGCGGCGAATAGATCCACAGCATGATCGGCGCCTTGCGCTGGTAGGCCGAGTCCAGCTCGGCGAACATCGCCGCATCGGTACCGGCATGGATGACGGTGAAGGGCAGTTTCAGCGCCTCGACGCGTTCGTCGTCAAAGCCTTCCCAGGTCACCGGGCCGCCGAGATAGCGCCCCTTCGGCGTCGTCTCGGCTGTCGAAAAGGCCTCGGCGCATTTCGGGTCCTTCAGCGCTTCCCAGTTCGGCAGGCCCGGGCATTTCTCCTTCATGTATTCGGGGAACCACCACTCTTCCTTGGCCTTGGGGCCGAGCGCGCCGAGGCGTTCGGTCTGGCCGGTGGCGTCGGAGGCCTTCATGGCCTCGCCGGCGGTCGTGTCCCAGAATTCCAGGCCGACATCGAGATCGCCATTGGTCAGGCCGGTGGTCAGGCTGGAGAGGTAGTCGGCGGTCGGATATTCGACCGTGTAGCCGAGCTTTTCGAGGATGCCGCCAAGGATCTTGGCGTTGAGGTTGACGCTGGTCCAGTCGAACAGCGCGATCTTGATCGGGTCGTTGGATTCCGGCGCCGCTGCCTGGGCCGGTGGTGTCAGCGCGCTTGCCGCGGCAAGCGCAAGTGCTCCCATTGAGAATTTCGAAATCACGCTGCGAAGTAACATGCTCGTTCTCCTGTCAAGCCGTGTGGAAATTATCGCTCGTTCCCGTCTTCTTGTGTTTTGATTTCATTGTGTTGGCAAAAGCGGCAGGCGCGCAAGGCACCGATGCATCGATTGTCGGGCAGGCGCGGGGATTGGTGAAAATTGGATTCCGGAGCATGCCGAGGGACGCCGTCATGACTGCCGGCGGGCTGCTGCCGAAGCAGTCATCAACGGGTCGATCGCCACTCCCGCGGCGCTCCGAAACGTCCCAACCATCGAGATGGTCCCACAATCCCCAGCCACCAGCACCGCACGCCGTCCGGCTTGCCGCACCAGTTTCATAGGATGAAATTATATATACCAACGTTCATGCCGCGCAACGCATAAAGCCCCTCGGTAGTGTCTCGGTTTGAAATTCACTGACCCAGGTCGGTGCCGCCGTCCCGCGATCTGCTCGCCAGAATCTCATCCGTCAGAAGCCTCGCAAGATGGTCGCGGCTCATGCCCAACGTTTGCTTGAGAAACAATAGGAACACGCGCGCCCTGTCTGTTGACAGGCCGCTCGCCTCTGCCTGGGCGATTACCTCTTGCTGATGCTCTATCCGCTGTTCGAGCTCGCGGATGTACTGCTCGACCCTGGCGATGTCGTCCTCGATGCGCATGCCACGATGATGGCGGCAGAGATAAACAAAAGCTAGGGGTGCGATTGGCGACCCGTCACTGGCTTGCCGACCGGCGGTTGCTCAAGGCACGATCAGCCTGCTCACGACATAATCAGGCCGCCATCGACATTGATGGTCTGGCCGGTGATGTAGGTCGCATCGTCGCTTGCCAGGAAGCTTACCAGGCCGGAGACGTCCTCGCCGCTGCCGGCGCGGCCCATCGGGATGTTCTTCACCCATTCCGCCATCAACTCGCCCGGCTTGTAGTCGCCCATCAGCCTGCCCCAGGCGGCATCGTTGTAGGCCCACATGTCGGTGTCGATGATGCCGGGGCAGATGGCGTTGACGGTGATCTTCTCCTTGGCCACCTCCTTGGCCAGGCTCTGGGTGATGCCGACGACGCCGAATTTCGATGCCGCATAATGCGGCGTGTAGATAAAACCCTGCCGCGCCTGGCCCGACGCCGTGTTGATCAGCCGGCCGCCGTCGCCATGCTTGCGTATGCGGGCGATCGCTTCCTGGCAGCACAGGAACACGCCCTTGGTGTTCACCGCCATCACCTTGTCCCACTCGGCCTCGGTCATCGCCTCGATCCGGGCGATGGTGATGACGCCGGCATTCTGCACCGAGATGTCGACGCGGCCGAATTGCTGCTCGGCGAGATCGTAAAGTGCGGCGACTTCGTCCTTCTTCGTCACGTCCATCCGCATCGAAGCGACCTTCGCGCCCGCCGCCTTCAGGCTGGCCGCGACTTCGTCGACGCGCGGGTCGATGGCACTGACGACGACCGCCGCACCTTCGGCCGCGAAACGCTTGGCCATGGCCGCGCCAATGCCGCCGCTGGCGCCCGTGATGACCGCCGTCTTTCCTTCAAAACGCTGCACTTCTTGTTCTCCTACCAGCAGACGAAGCCGCCATCGACGATCAGGTCGATGCCGGTTACGAAACTCGAAGCGCGGCTGGCCAGGAACACGGTCGGGCCGACCATCTCCTCCGGCATCGCCATGCGCCCCATCGGTGTGTCGCGCTCGAAGATCTTGACCTGGTCGGCGACTTCCGGCCGCTTGTTCATCGGCGTCAGCGTGTAGCCGGGGCTCACCACATTGACGCGCAGGCCGCGATCCGCCCATTCCATGGCGAGGCTCTTCGACATGTGGATGACGGCGGCCTTCGAGGAATTGTAGTGCGCCTGGGTCAGGCCGCGATTGACGATCGACCCCGACATCGAGGCGATGTTGATGATCGAGCCCTTGCGCCGCTTGAGCATCGTGCGCGCCTCGGCCTGGCAGGACAGGAACACGCCGCTGACATTGACGTCGTAGATTTTCTGCCATGTCTCCAGCGGCAGCGTCTCGGCCGGTTCGGCGCCAGCGATGCCGGCATTGTTGACGGCGATCGTCAGTGCCCCGAGTTCGTTTTCGGTACGCTCGACCGCCGCCGCAAGATCGTCTTCCGAGGTCACCGTGCCGGTCAGCACCAGCGCCTTGCGGCCGAGTGCGGTGATCCTTTGCGCCGTTTCGTCCAGCCCACCCTTGGAGGTGTGGCCGAAGCAGGCGATATCGGCACCGGCTTCCGCAAGCCCGATGGCGATCGCTTGGCCGATGCCGCTGCCGGCGCCGGTCACCAGCGCCACATCGCCACGAAGATCGAATAGTGTCATCGTCGGTTCCTCTCCTCCAACCGCCGGAATTCCTCGAAGTGAAGGGGCGCCAGTCTGCTGGCGCCCCGCGCGGTCCGGTGCCTGGGAGGGTATCACCTGCTGCGCTTTGTTCCGATTGCTTTCTAGCTCGTCGCGAGCTCCATCACCGCGACATTGCTGGCTTCGCTCCGCTCGAGGATGCCGCGCTGGCGGCCACGGCTCAGCACCAGCACGCGATGCGAGAGGCCGAGCACCTCCTCGAGGTCGGAGCTCACCACCACCACCGCCATGCCGGAGCGGGCGAGGTCGGCGATCACATCGTAGATCGCCGCGCGAGCGCCGACATCGATGCCGCGCGTCGGCTCGTCGAGGATGAACACCTTGGGCGGACGCGACACCCATTTGGCGATGATCACCTTCTGCTGGTTGCCACCGGAAAGTTTTGAGACCGCCTGGTTCGGCCGGCCCTTGACGCCAAGCCTGGAAATGCCGGCCTCGGCGAATTTCTGCACCGCCTTGGGAAACACCCAGCCCTTCGGCGCGACATGGTCGAAATTGCCGAACGCCAGGTTCTCGCCGATGGTCTGGTCGAGCACCACGCCTTGCGCCTTGCGGTCTTCCGGCACCAGCACGACACCGGCCTTGATCGCCGCTGCCGGGCCGCTGAGATGCACCGTCTTGCCGGCGACACGCACTGAGCCCGACGAGATCGGATCGGCGCCGGCGATCGCCCGCACCAGTTCCGTGCGGCCGGCGCCGATCAGCCCGGCAATGCCGAGGATTTCGCCCGATTTCACCGAGAAGCTGACATCATTGAAACTGCGCTCCGGCGAGGACAGGTTCTCGACCTCGAGCAAGGTGTCGGTGCCCGGCGGCGACAGCGTCGGGAACATCCGCTCGACGCTGCGGCCGACCATCTGTTCGACCACGGTGCGCACCGGGATGTCGGCGCGCTCGTGCCGGGCGACGATGCGCCCGTCGCGCATCACCACCACGCGGTCGGCGATCTGCGCGATCTCGTCGAGGCGGTGGCTGATATAGATGAAGGACATGCCTTCGGCCTTGAGCTTGCGGATCTGCTGGAACAACAGTTCCGTCTCTTCGCCGCCGAGAGCTGCCGTCGGTTCGTCGAAGATCAGCAATTCGGCATTCAGCGTCAGCGCCTTGGCGATCTCGACCTGCTGCTGGGCAGCGATGCGAAGTGTGCGCACCTTGCGCTCCGGCGAGACGTCGAGGCCGAGTCGCTTCAATTGCGCCGAGGCCTTTGCATTCATGGTCGCGCGGTCGATGCGGCCGCCGCGCATCGGCAGGCGCCCGACATAGACATTCTCTGCCACCGACAGGTCCGGCAGCAGCTTCAATTCCTGATGGATCATGCCGACGCCGGCCTCGATGGCCGCGGCGGGATTGGCGGGGGAATAAGGCCTCCCCCGCCAGACGATGGAGCCGGCATCGGACTTGGTCGCGCCGGCGATGATGTTCGAGACGGTCGACTTGCCGGCGCCGTTCTCGCCGAGCAGCGCGACGACCTCGCCCGGCCGCACCTCGAAGCTCGCATCGGCCAGGACCTGGACCGGTCCGTAGCTCTTGCAGAGGCCGTTGACGAACAGCCCGTTGTGGGGGCTTTCGCTTTGGCGGGGATCAGGCGACATCGTTGCGCTCGTCAACTCTCAGATATGCCGGGTTTCAGGGATGCTTGGCGATGAACTGCTCGACATTGTCCTTGGTGGTCAGCGTCGCGTCCTGCAGCTGCTCGGCGGGAATTGTCTCGCCGGCCACCAGCTTGATCGCCGCATCGACGGCGAGCCGGCCCATGCCTTGCGTCTGCTGCGTCGCGGTGACGTCGAAGACACCGTCCTTCAGCGCCTTGAGCGCTGCCACGTCGCCGTCGAAGCCGGCAACCCAGACCTTGTGGCCGGGATTGGCGACCTTGACCGCCTGCGCGGCACCCAACGCCAGCGCATCGGCCTGGCCGATGACGATCGACACGTCGGGATGCGACTGCAAGAGGTCCTGCGTCAGCTTGAAACCTTCGTCCTGGTGCCAGCCTTCGCTCCACAGCTCGCCGACCACCTTGATATCAGGGTAGCCCTTGAGCGCTTCGCCGCAGCCCTTCGAGCGGTCGACTTCCGGCGTCGTGCCCTTCTGGCCGTGGATGATGATCAGCTCGCCTTTGCCGCCGGCCTGCTTGGCGATGTAGTCGCACACTGCCTGGGCCGAGGCGACGCTGTTGGTGGCGATGAAGGTGTCGCCCGGCGCGCCGTCGGCGTTGCGGTCGACATTGACCACCGGGATGCCGGCGGCCTTGGCCGTCTTGGTCGGCACGGTGGCGGCAGTGGCGCCGGCCGGGATGTAGATCAGCGCGTCGATGTTCTGCGTGATCAGGTCCTGCACCTGGCTGACCTGCGTTGCCGAGTCGCCCTTGGCGTCGACGGTGACGACTTCGATGCCCTTCTCCTTGCCATAGGCTTCGACGGACTGCTTGATCTGGTTGAAGAAGTCGGCCTGCAGATTGGCCACCGCGAGGCCGAGCTTCTTGGCCTCCTTGGCCGAAGCCATGTCGGTGAGGCCGAGCAGCGGAATGACGGCGGCTGCGGCAAGCAAGAGTGAACGTTTGGTCAGCATGGTTTTCCTCCGTTGATATTCAATCTGTCCCGCCTGCGCAGCTCAGCGCCCCTTGGCCGAACATTCCCAGTTTCGGATCGACCGATCCGTTTCCGCCCGGATGCCGGGCGAATCTCATTGCGCCCCACTCTTCACTGCGCTCGCCGCCGCCAGGTGTCGGTGGCGACCGCCAGCGCGATCACCACGCCGATCACCACCTGCTGGATGAAGGGCGAGACGCCGAGCAGGTTCAGCCCATTGCGCAGCACGCCGATGATGAGCACGCCGACGGCGGTGCCGCCGATCGAACCGACGCCGCCCGAGAGACTGGCGCCGCCGATCACCACCGCCGCGATCGTATCCAGCTCGTAGCCGAGGCCCGAGCTCGGCTGCACGGAATCGAGCCGTGCGGCGAGCACGATGCCGGCGAGACCGGCCAGCACGCCGCAGATCGCATAGACCCAGTTGGTCAGCGACTTCACCGGAATGCCCGACAGCCGCGCGACCTCGGCGCTGCCGCCGATCGCATAGAGGCTGCGGCCGGTGGCGCGGTAGTTGAGGAAGATGGCGAAGATGATCGCCAGCACGATCATCAACCCGACGGTGACCGACAGGAAGCCGAAATGGCGGACGATCGACAGGTTGGTGAACCAGTCGGAAAAGCCGACGATCTGCGAGCCGTCGGTGATCATGTTGGCGAGGCCGCGCGCCACCGACATCATCGCCAGCGTCGCGATAAACGGCGGCAGCTTGGTGAGCGTCACCAGCAGGCCCGAGACCAGGCCGCACAAGCCGGCGACGACGAGTGCTGCGGCGATGCCGGCGGGCAGGCCGAGATTGAGATAGTCGGGATGGGCGACAAAACCCATCACCATGGAAGCCAGCGCCAGCACCGAGCCGACCGACAGGTCGATGCCGCCGATCAGGATGACCAGCGTCATGCCGATCGCCATGATGCCCAGCACCGTGATCTGGTCGAGCACGTTGAGGATGTTGCGCACCGTCAGGAAGGTGTCGGTGGTCAGCGTCAGCGCCAGGCAGAGCAGCACCAGGCCGATCAGCGGTCCCATGGTTCCGGCGAACAGCGCCGAAAGCTTCGCGCCGGTCGCGCCTTGAGCGCCGGTCGTGGCTTTCAGATCGCTTGCATCGTTGCTCACGGTCACTTCGTCTCCTCCGTCAGCGAACCGGCGATGGCTTGCCGTTCGCCCTTGTTCACCAGGCACCTCCCTGTGAACAATTTATCTTTGATATGCAATTTTGTTCAGCTAAACTGTTCATCAGAAAATTGTCAAGTGCCGCGAACGCATTCGACAGCGGTTTGCGCGGCAATGCGGTTTGCCTTACGGGAAGCTTGTTGCGGGAGGGCAAGAAACATGGCGACCATGGAGAACGAGAGGGCATCGCGCTTTCCGGACGCCGAACTGAAGGCCCGCGCCGCCTGGCACTATTATGTCGAGGGCCTGACGCAGGAGCGGATCTCCGAGATCCTCGGCATCGGCCGCATCAAGGTGCATCGCATCCTCTCCGCCGCCCGCGAGGAGGGGGTCGTCCAGTTCCGCATCCGCGACAGCGTCGTCGAATGCGTGCAACTCGAGGAGAGCCTGAAGCAGCGCTTCGGCCTCAGCCAGGCCGTGGTCGTGCCCTCGGCCGCCGACAGGAGCAATGCGCCGCTGATGATCGGCCATGCCGCCGCTACCTACCTGGCCGACAATGTGAACATCGGCGATGTCATTGCGCTCGGCTGGGGCCGCACGCTGAAATTCGCCATCAAGGAACTGCCCAGGCGGCCGATCGCCAGGACCACGGTGGTCTCCATGCTTGGCGGCCTCACCCATGCCCAGCCGCTCAATCCGACCGAAAGCGCCTGGGAGTTCGCCGAAAAGATCGGCGCCGAATGTTTCCTGCTGCCGGTGCCGGTCTATGCCGACAAGCCGGAGCAGCGCGACGCCTTCATGAGCCAGCGCAGCGTCCAGGACGTCGTCTTCCGGGCGCGCCGCGCCAACATCGCCGTGCTCAGCGTCGGCTCGTTCTCCAACGACAGCCCGATCGCCAATTACGGCTTCATCAAGCCGAGCGAGCTCGAGGAGTTGCAGGCGGCCGGCGCCGTCGGCGATATTCTTTGCCATTTCATCGACGCCGAGGGTCGCCCGGTCGACCATGAGGTCAACCGCCGCGTCTGCGCCTATCCGCTGCAGGAGCTGTCGGACATTCCGAACATCATCCTGGTTTCGGGTGGGCAGGAGAAGGTGGCCATCATGCGAGCTGCGCTCGCCAACACCAAGATATCGGTACTGATCACCGATGAGGACGCGGCCAAGGGCCTGCTTGGTCGCTGAGGTCTGGCACTGATTTAGGTCTCGGCAAGTGGCTCAGCCGGTCAAAACTCGCAGGGTTTGGGGCGGCTGTCGTCGGACCAGTCCGCGAGGGCGATCGGCGCGAACGTTCCTTCGACCGGCTTGCCGTCGTTCAGATCCTGCGAGGCGACACCCTTGCCGGTGAGAAAATTGATGTCGCAACCGCCGAGCGTCGTCTCGACCGTGCCATCGGATTTCTGCACGTTCCAGTCCCAGTTGCGGCTGTAGCCGGCGACCAGGAATTTGCCTTGGCGATAGACGATCGTCAGCGTGGCTTCCGTCGATTTGTTGGCGCCGCAGCCGAAGCAGGAGGTGATGACAAGCGATCCCTTGCCCTTGCTTTCGAGCGCGAGAATCCGGTCCTCCGTAAGCGACTTCTTGACGAAGCTCGGCTTGCGCGAAGGGTCGAGCTTTCCGTCGCCCGCAGCCAGATAGATGGAGAGCTCCGCTTGCCCGTTGTCGGCATCCTGCGCGATCACGGCTCGATCCATTTGGCCGTCAGAGTCGATGTCGAGCGCAGCCTCGAATGGCGGTTCGGTAGGTTCGCTCTCGGCCAACGCGGACATCGGGATTGTGGCAAAGGCGACAATCCAGGACAGGGCCGCGAGATGAGATGCAGTCTTCATGGCCGCAAATCTAGCATTGGCCGGACAAGACGCAAAAGTGGCTCCGCTGGCAGACAGAACACCGGAAGTTCTGGATCTGGAAAACTAGCGCCGTCGACTCTACGCCGAAGCGTTGGCGAGCCGTGCGTGGATGTCACGCGTCGCGTGATAGAGGTCGCGATAGATCGCTTTGCGGGCGCGGTAGCCCGGGACCAGTTTGTCGACGGGATCGACATGTCTGGTCGGCGCCGCGGTCATCACCTCGTCCGCGGCCTCGGGCGAGGCAAACCATCCGACGGCCGACGCCGCCAGCATCGCGGCACCTAGCGCCGCCGCTTCGTTGACCGGCGACACGGAGAGTGGCCGCTCGAGCACGCTGGCCATGATCCGCATCAGCAGCGCCGAATTGGTGCCGCCGCCGGCCGCGATCATTGCCACCGGCTTGCCGCCGGTCTGGCCTTCCATCGCCTCGCTGGCGATGGCCTGCTCGAAGGCAATGCCTTCCAGCACCGCGCGGAAAAGATGCTTGGGCTCATGGTCAAGCGACAGGCCGACGATGGCGCCACGCGCAGCGCCGTCCCAGTAGGGGCTCATGACGCCCGCCCAATAGGGCATGACCAGCAGCCCGTCGCTGCCGGCAGTAACATCGACCGCCGCTTTCTCCAGCACCGCCGCCGAGGCCGAACCGGTGGTGCGCACGATCCAGTCGACCAGCTGCATGCCCGAGCGCAGCACCGTCTCCAGCATGAAGCCGGATCCGGTCGGCGAGACCAGGGTGCGGAACGCGTCCGACGTGGTGACGGCGCCGGAATAGCAGCCGCTGACGACGCCGGAGCCAAGCGAGAGATAGCTCTTGCCTGCACCGTAGACGCCCATGCCCAGGCCCATCGCCTGGCCATCGCCGGCGCCGGCGACGATGGGCGTCCCGGCCCTCATGCCGGTCAGCCCGGCAACGCTCTCGGCCAGTCCGCCGCAGATTTCGCCCGGTCCGATCAACTCCGGCAACTGATCCGGCTGAAGCCCGGCGGCTTCGATGAGCTTGGGATGCCAGGCGCCTGTCGCGACGTCGAGCAGCCCGAGCGGATCGGCACTTGCCGTGCTGGTGACCAGCCGACCGGTCAGCCGGTGCACGAAGAAGCCATGCACGTCGACAAGTGCCGCCGCCTTGGCCAAGACCTCGGGCTGGTGCTCGGCGAGCCAGGCGACGGCGTAGAGCGCCGGCGTCGGGTCCGGCGGCTTGCCGCTCCAGTCGCGGATCGCCTCGCGGCCAAGCTCCGCTGAAAGCCGCGCCACCTGCGGGCGGGCGCGTTCGTCCAGCCACAGGATCGCCGGTATGAGCGGCTTGCCGGGGCCGTCGATCAGCGTGAAGGTCTCGCGCTGATGGGCGATCGAAATCGCCGCCACGCGCTCGGCGCCGACCTTGTCGGCGACCTGCTTCAGCGCAGTGACAAGCGCTGTCCACCAGTGCTCCGCATCCTGCTCGAAATGGCCGGGCTTCGGATTGGAAAGCGGATAGATCTCGCGCGCCTGAAAAAGCTCAGCGCCGTCACGCGCAAAGGCGATCGCCTTCACGGCCGTCGTCGAGGCGTCGATCCCGATTACGACATCGTCCATCAGGCGAGAATCCGGTGGAGATCAGGCGGCGTTGGTAACGAACCGTCCGTCCGACTGGTCGAGACGACGGCGGATCTGGGTTATCACCATCGAATCGTCGGGTACACAATTTTCATAGGTCAGGAACTCACCGGTTTTCACAGGCTTCACCACCTTGGCGCGTTCGGCGAGGCCGAGCGGCAGCGCTCCCTTGGCGCGCGCGCCCTCCCAGGTCATGGCGAAGCCGCGATAGTCGTTCTCGCCGATCATGCCGAGCGACTGGCCGGTGCCGAGGTCGCTCTTGGCCACCGCCACCGCTTCGGCCACCGGATGGTCGAGTGGCTCCATGTCGGCGCGCTTGTAGACCACGGCGCGCGCCGCCGAGAGCGGCACTTCAAGGCTGGTCAGGTGGTAGGGCCGGAAGATCGTGAAATAGGGACCCTTGCCGACCTTGAGGTCGACCATGCGCTCCAGCACGCGCGGATGCTTCGTCTCGATGATGCAGAACACGCCGGGCGCCACGCCCTTGCCGATCGAATAGTCGACCACGCCCTTGCGGTGCAGCACGCCGCCATCCTCGCGTGGGCAGAGCACGCTGGCCAGTTCCTCGAGCGTCGCCGTCGGGCCGTGCATGCCCGGCACGTCGGGCACCAGGCCGGTGGCGTTGGCGATCGCCACCATCTCGATCGCCGTCTTCGAACCGTCGACGAACTCGACCAGCATGCGCGCATTCATGTTGCGCTCGCTGGCCTCCTTCTCGTAGTCGGCGGGCATGGCGTCGATCTTCAGCGGGTTGTTCTTGCCCTTGCCGGCGGCGATGATGTTGAAGCCGAGGCTTTTGGCAAAGCCGATGATCTCCAGCGTGCAGGCTGGTTCGTCGCCGGCCGCACCGGTGTAGACGACGCCGGCCTTGCGCGCTTCCTCTTTCAGGAAGCGCCCGATTGTGATGTCGGCCTCGACATTGAGCATGACGATATGCTTGCCGTTCTTCATCACTTCGAGCGCGAACAGCGTGCCGATATTGGGATTGCCGGTGGCGTCGATGATGACGTCGATGCGGCCGGCGGCGGCCAGCGCATGCAGGTCCTCGGTCACCGCGATCTTGCCGGCCTCGATGGCGCGGTCGATGGCCGCGGCATTGGGCGCCTGGACGATGTCGGAACGGTCATGGCCGGCAAGCAGTGCCGCGTCGATCGCCGCCTGCGGCCGGACTTCGGAGATGGCGCCGATGCGCATCCCCGGCATCAACGCGACCTGGACGACGATGTCGGTGCCCATCTGCCCGGCGCCGGCCAGGCCGATGGTGATCGGCCCCTGCTTCTCAGCGCGCTGCAAGAGTTCCGCTGCGAATTGCGGATGGGACATGTCGCTTCCTCCAGTTCCTGACGCGCCGCTGCGTCGCAATCATCCTTTGAACATTCCTATTTCCATTTGAAAAATATTTCAACCAGCATTTCGACGGATGCTGCAGGATTCAGATCAGGAGAGGAGGTCCACACGGCAGGCAAATCAGCTTGCTTGGGGAGCATTGCGGGACATCGGGACGCCGACGCCCGAGCCGATAACAAGAGGCGGTAAGATCAATCCATCCGCGGCTGTACGGCGCTGTCGCAAACCTTCGAGATTGGCCGAAGCCTCCCCAACTTTGTCATCCCTGGGCAGAGCAGGAGCGAAGCTCCGTCGCGGAGACCCTGGGATCCATGCCGTAACATTAGCCGAAGAATGCTGCGGTTCAGGACAACATCGCGGCGAGTTGCCCGATAGTTACCAAGGGGGTCGCGCAGGAGCTGCGTCTCCACCGTTGCGACACGTCAACGTCACGGCATGGCAACTGTGTTCATGCGAATGCGGTTTTGTCTCGAATGATGGCGTTGAGAGTGATCAGAAGTTTTCTGGCGACAGCGACGATGGCGAGTTTCTTTGATCCGGAGCGAGCCGCGAGTGCAGCATAGAAGGCTTTGAA
>NZ_JBWLUZ010000014.1:0-130895 GCF_057784325.1 Mesorhizobium sp. CNPSo 4689 | reverse complement strand
TTTCCGGGCAAAAGACCTTCGATGCGCTGCCATTGCCGCTGGCTCAGTTCGTAGCGCGACACCATCCATTGTCCTCCAGATCGAATCTGGAAGCCTATGAATCATGCATCAACGCAATTTTGAATCCTGAATGTCGATTGGTCCTAGAGATATTGCCTTATGTCAGTGAGCGTAGGCATATTGTGTCCACTCCAGTTGGGACTGACAGATTTGAGCGATGACCGGGCCAAGGAAACTGTTGGAGCAGAAGGACCGCTGACGCCCGCCACGAAGTTAAGCTGCATCGTGGTGGCGATCGCTACTTGCCTTTCCATCGCCGCTGCGGGTGCTTCTGACGTCGCGCCTGCCCAACTCGTTAGGAGCTACATTAGCCTCTCGATCGAAAATCCGGACAAGGCCAAAACGTTCCTGGCGCCTGATGCAGCCTGGATCATATTTGACACCGGTGGGGACTTGGCAGAGGTTTTTCCAGAGTTTGTAAAACATCTTCCTGAATCGGATTGTTCGAAGCCTCTGATTCAAACAGAAAGAAAAGTCACTAGCACCACAGGTGTTGATGCCGAGGTTGTTAAAGTTGAATGGAAATGCGCCAAGCCAACAGAGTTCATGCTGGCATCAAACGTATTGCGCTTCGTCGTTGTCCAGCAAAAAATAGCAATGGTAGTGGTTGAAGATCCGCCCGGCTACCGTGAAAGCCGGGGACTGCCGCCCCTCTAAATCGCTCAACTGTCGCATCTCAATAAGGCTGCTACAGTTACAGTCGGAAAGTCGCATAAGATAGATTATGGAACTTGTGCTTTGGCCGATACCTGGGAATTGCTGCTGATTTTCATAGGCTTGGCGCGATCGATGTGTGTTGCCTTGGGCAGATGGCCAACGCTACGCTGCCCGGATGACGACAGCAAAGCGTGAGATTGAATCGGCAATCGAGGTGTTCGTGCATGGCTACAGCACCGGCAAGGGCCGCACCTTTCCTTACGAGTCCAGCCGCGTCGGGCCATTGTGGCTGATGCGCGATGCCGAGCGCAAGAATTCTCGCGACTACCGCAGCGAGGAATGGGTCGTCCATGACGTTGCCGCTCAGGAAGCCGATGCTATCGTGCGGCAGCATGCGCGGCCGGGCTTTGCCATTTCCGTCGTGATCGCGAGCGACGAACCGGATGGGCCGACGCGGTTGCGCCAGATTCCAAGCCCGCCGGCGGTTGCTTCGGTTGAACGCGTGCGCACAGCCGAACGGGCGGCGCAGTTGGGAAAGATCATGCGCAGGCGCCCGATCGCCGACAATCTGCTCGGCGACGGCGCGCCGTTCCGCCAGTATGTGGCGGTCGATGGCGACGCTATCGTTGGGCGCGTGCGTAGCGTGGACGCCGGGGGCGCCACGTGGTGCACGGATATGTATGTCGAGCCTTCGCACCGGCGTCGCGGCCTCGGCCAGGCTCTGATGTCGAAAATGCTGCACGACGATCGGGCACAAGGGTCGCGGTGCTCGGTACTGGCCGCGACCCACGCCGGGGCGCTGCTTTATCCCCGCATGGGGCTACAAGCGGATCGGAACGCTGCTGATATTCGGGCCAAAGAGCCAAACGCCCTCATGAAGGGCTATTCTTATCGCACTGACTCATAAGGGATTTCGATTGCCATGCCGTCATAGGCCGGCACGACGTTGTCCGGCGTCTCGGCCATCACCGCGGCGTAATCGAGCGGCACGTGCATGTGGGTCAGCACGGCGTTCTTCGGCGCCAGTTTCTCGATCCAGCCAAGCGCCTGGCCAAGCGACAGATGGCTCGGATGCGGGTTGTACTGCAGCGCGTCGACGACCAGCGTGTCGAGGCTGCGCAGCTTTTCCGCCGTAGCCTCCGGAAAGTCACTGATATCAGGGCAATAAGCGAGCCCGCCGATGCGAAAGCCGAGCGAGATGATGTCGCCATGGATCTGCGGCAGCGGCTCGAGGGTGAGGGCACCGCCCTCGCCTTCGATCACCACCGGCGTGGCGTGATCGATGATGTGGGCGCGCACGATCGGCGGATAGGAACTGCCCGGCGGCGTTTCGAAGCAATAGCCGAACGCCTGCCGCAGGCGCTGCATCGTCGGCTGATCGGCGTGGACATCGATCAAATGGCGCTGTTCGAGCACGAAGCCGCGCAGATCGTCGATGCCGTGGATGTGGTCGGCATGCGGGTGCGTGTAGATGACCGCGTCGATACGTTTGACCGATGCCAAGAGCATCTGCTCGTGGAAATCCGGGCCGGTGTCGATGACGACCGTGGTCCGGGCGCCGTTTGCCGCGATGCGCTCGACGAGTGCCGCCGTGCGCATGCGCCGGTTTTTTGGATTGGCCGGGTCGCAATTGCCCCAGTCGCCGGTGATGCGTGGCGTGCCTGGCGACGAGCCGCAGCCGAGAACGGTAAGGCGCAGCCGGTCGCTCATGCTCAGGCGCCCGGCGCGCCCGGACGCGGCATTTTCCCGAAAAGCCGGAAGACGTTGTCCGTGGTGATAGCAGCGATCTCGGCCTCGCTTACGCCGATCGTCTCGGCCAGCACCTTGGCCGTGTGCGCGACATAGGCGGGCTCGTTGCGCTTGCCGCGAAACGGGATCGGCGCGAGATATGGCGCGTCGGTTTCGACCAGCAGGCGGTCATGCGGTACGTCGGCGGCGATGGCGCGCAGCTCGGCTGAATTCTTGAAGGTCAGGATGCCGGAGAAGGACACGTAGCCGCCAAGCGCAACGCCGACTTCGGCCAGCCGCCGCCCGGACGAAAAACAGTGCAGAATGAAGGGGAAGGCGCCCTTCCCTGTTTCGTCCTCGAGGATCGCTGCCATGTCGTCATCGGCGTCGCGCGAATGGATGACCAGCGGCAGGCCGGTCTCGCGCGCGGCGGCGATATGGGTGCGAAAGCCTTGCGCCTGCGCCTGGCGCGGGGCGTGGTCGTAAAAGTAGTCGAGCCCCGCCTCGCCGATCGCCACCACCTTGGGATGGGCCGATAGCCGCACAAGTTCGTCGGTCGTCACATCAAGCTCTTCGGCCGCATTGTGCGGATGGGTGCCGACGGAGCAATAGACGTCGTCAAAAGACTCCGCGATTTCAAGTATTTGATTGAACCGCTTCACCCGCGTCGAGATCGTGACCATGCGACCAATGCCAGCCGCCAGGGCGCGGGCGACAATGGCCGCCCGCTCTTCGGCGAAATCCGGAAAATCGAGATGGCAGTGACTGTCGACCAGCATCAGGCGTTCGCGTCCGGCTGCTCGACATAACGCGGAAACACCGGCTGCGGCGCCGGCAGTGCCGTGCCTGGAACCAGCGCGTGACGTTCGTCGACATGGGCAAGGTCACGGCCGTCTGCCGGGACGGCCAGCGTATCGAGCAGCTTTGCCGCCGAGCCCGGGATGAAAGGCTGGCACATCAGCCCTACCCGCCGGATCACCTCGGCCGTGGTCCACAGCACCGTCTCCATGCGCGCCGGATCGGTCTTCTTCAGCGCCCACGGTTCCTGGCCGGCGAAATAGCGGTTGGCTTCCGCCACCACGGCAAAGATCGCCGTCAGCGCCAGATGGATGCCCTGCTCGGCCATGGCCTTGCGCGCCGTGGCAAGGGCGGCGGTCGCCTGGTCGAGGATCGCCTTGTCGGCGTCGGTCAGTTCGCCGCGCTTCGGCACCACGCCATCGCAGTTCTTGGCGATCATCGACAGCGAGCGCTGCGCCAGATTGCCGAGGTCGTTGGCAAGGTCGGCATTGGTGCGGTTGACGATCGCATCGTGGCTGTAGCTGCCGTCCTGGCCGAACGGCACCTCGCGCAGGAAGAAATAGCGCACCTGGTCGAGCCCATAATGTTCGACCATGGTGAATGGGTCGACGACATTGCCGACCGATTTCGACATCTTCTCGCCGCGGTTGAACAGGAAGCCGTGGGCAAAGACCCGCTTCGGCAGTTCGATCCCGGCCGACATCAGGAAAGCCGGCCAATACACCGCGTGGAAGCGGACGATATCCTTGCCGATGATGTGCGTGGCCGGCCAAAAGTTCCATTTCTCGGACTTGGTGTCGGGATAGCCGGCGGCGGTGAGGTAATTGGTCAACGCATCGACCCAGACATACATCACATGCTTGTTGTCGCCCGGTACCGGGACGCCCCAATCGAAGGTGGAGCGCGAGATCGAGATATCCCTGAGGCCGGACTTGACGAAGCTTAGCACCTCGTTGCGGCGCTCGGCCGGACCGACGAAATCCGGCTGGTTTTCATACAGCGCCAGCAATTTGTCCTGATAGGCGGACAGCCGGAAGAAATAGCTTTCCTCCTCGTTCCATTCGACTGGCGAGCCAAGCGGCTCGCGGCGCACGCCATCCTCGCCGAGCGTGGTTTCGCCCTCGTCGAAATAGGCCTCCTGCCGCACCGAATACCAGCCGCTGTAGCGGTCCAGATAGATGTCGCCATTGGCGGCCATCGCCTTCCAGATCGCCTGGCAGGATGCGTAGTGGCGCGGTTCGGTGGTGCGGATGAATTCGTCGTTCGAGCCGCCGACCGTTTCGGTCATCGAGCGGAAGATCGCCGAATTGCGGTCGGCAAGCGCGATCGGCGCGATGCCTTCCTTCTCGGCCGTCTGCTGCATCTTGAGGCCGTGCTCGTCGGTGCCCGTGAGGAACAGCACATCCTTGCCGTCGAGGCGCTGGAAGCGGGCCAGCGCGTCGCTGGCAATGACCGTATAGGCATGGCCGATATGCGGCTTGCCGTTCGGGTAAAAGATCGGAGTGGTCAGGTAATATTTTTCGCGTGCCATGGATGAAGCCGTCATGAATGTCTGAATGGGAGTGTGGCGGTGGATATCGCATCGGAACGGCGATTTCCATCCCGAGCCAGGGCCGCGTTCACATTCGCATTGCAGAATTCAGGCGGTCGATCATGGTCAAGGCGTGCTGCTTCTTGTCGAGATTGTAGGTGTCGGTCTCAGATATAGCGTTCAGCGCCTCGTGCCAAGTGTCGGACAGCGTTTTGGCCCGCGCCAGATCACCGGCACGTGCGGCCTCGCTTGCGCCGTTCGAGAGCAGGCCCAACGCATGGCGATTGAAGATGTCGAACTGGATCGCCTGGTCGCGGCCGCCGACAGCCTCCGCAAGCCGGTAGGCGCCGCTGACATCGCTCTTTCTGGCGCCGACCAGGGCGTCCAGGGCGGCGGCGATCTCCAGACCGCCATATTGCGTCAAAAGGATCGCGTTGCGGGCGCTGCCCCCTGCCCGCTCGGCTAGTGCTGCGCGTGCCGCCGGCTCTTCCGGCGGCGGTGGTTCGATGCCCTGGAGGACGGTCATCAGATCCTCGGCGTCGAGCGGCGTCAGCCGCACCATCTGGCAGCGCGAGCGGATCGTCGGCAGCAGGCTGCCCGGCGCATGGACGATGAGGATGAACAGCGTGCGCGTCGGCGGCTCCTCAAGATTCTTCAGCAAGGCATTGGCAGCATTGATGTTCATGTCGTCGGCCGGGTCGACGATGACGATCCGGTAACTGCCGTCGTGCGAGGTCAGCGACAGGAAGCGGCTGACCTTGCGGATCTCGTCGACGGTGACGACCGTCTTGAAGCTCTTGGTCTTGTCGTTGGCCGGACGGGTCAGATGCAGCACCGAAGGATGCGCCCCGGTGGCGATCTGGCGAAACAGCGATGAGGCCGGATCGGGAACGGCTAGCGCGTCCGGAGCCTTTTCGAAGGCCGGATGCTTCAAGAGATGGTGCGCCAGGTGGAAGGCCAAAGTCGCCTTGCCGATGCCGACCGGCCCGGCAAGGATCAGCGCATGCGGCAGCTTGCCGGAGCGATAGGCCGATGCCAGCATGTTGGCCGCCTGCGCATGGCCGACCAGGCGCGGCGTTTCGGATGGCTCCGGCACGCCGTCCAGCGTGTCGTGCTGTTCGGGGGCGATGCGTTCGAAGATCATGCGGGTGTTGCCTGCCGCTTGTGCGCCGGCGTCATGGTCTCCAGGGCGGCGAACACGGCGGCGGTGACGACATGCTCGACCGTATCGGGGTCGGCGGAAGCGTCGACGACGATGCAGCGCTGCGGCTCCGCCGCGGCGATTGCCAGGAAAGCCTCGCGGCGGCGCTGGTGGATATCAAGCGTCTCCTTTTCGAAACGGTCCGGGCCGGCGTCGGCGCCGCGCCGTGCCGTGGCGCGCCGTAGGCCTTCGGCCGGGTCGATGTCGAAGATCAGCGTGATGTCGGGCACCATGCCGTTGATGGCGACCTCCTCCAGTGCCTCCATGAAGGCCGGATCGAGGCCGCCGGTGACGCCCTGGTAGACCCGCGAGGAATCCATGAAGCGGTCGCAAAGCACGATCGTGCCGCGCTCGACCGCCGGCCGGATGACCTGCTCGACATGGTCGGAGCGCGCGGCCGCGAAAAGCAGCGCCTCCATCTTGGGGCCGAACGGTTCGGCGGCGCCTGAAAGCAGCACATGCCTGACCGCTTCAGCGCCCGGCGAGCCGCCGGGCTCGCGGGTGACGAGGACATCGTATTTCTTGGCACGCATCTTCCTTGCCAGGCGCTCGATCTGCGTCGACTTGCCGGCGCCCTCGCCGCCTTCGAAGGTGATGAAAAATCCGCTCGCCACTCGAAACTGCCCTTGCCGTGCCGCCCTGGTCTGGATGTTCTCTTAGTCCCGGCTTGAAAAAAGGTCCACGACCTGAGGCCAGAAGCCACTTATCGTTTTGGCGCAATTCCGAGACGGAAAACCGCTGCGCTTTTCCTGGAATTGCTCTAACGCAGCCAGCCGACAGCCAGTTCCTTCGCGGCATCGAGCGCGCGCTGCGGCAGAGTACCGACGCCGACCGACTCGGCTGCGAAGAGCGGCGTCTCCTGGCTCAGCGTGTCGCCGATCCAGACACGCAGCGCGCCGACCGGCTGCCCCGCTTCCACCGGTGCGGAAACCGGCCCGTCATAGACGATCTTCGCGGTCAGTTTGTCACGGTTGGCGATCGGCAGGAAAATGTCCACCGGCCCCTTGGCTTTCAGCGCCACGCCGGACTTGGCGCCGCCGAAGACTGCCGCTTCGCCGACCACTTCGTCCTTGGCGAAGATCTCGGTCTTTTCGAACGACCGCGAGCCCCAGTCGAGCAGCTTGCGCGCTTCCTCGGATCGCTCGCGGTCGCTGGCCAGCCCGCTCATCGCCGCGATCACCCGCGTGCCGTTATGGCTGACCGTGCCGACGATGCCGAAGCCCGCCGCCTCGCTCGTGCCGGCCACGAAGCCATCGGCCTCGATGCCCATGGCGAGCAGCGGATTGCGGTTCCTCTGCGTGATCTTGTTCCAGGTGAATTCCGGCTGGCCGTAATAGCGGAAGAACTCGGGGTAGTCGCGCCAGAGATGCAGCGCCAGCAGCGCGAGTTCCCTGACCGTCGTCTGCTGCCCGTCGGCCGGCAGTCCGGTCGCGTTGACGAAAGTCGATTTCTGCAGGCCGAGCTGACGCGCGCGTTCGGTCATCTGCGCGGCAAAGTTCGCCTCCGATCCGGCCATGCCTTCGGCCAGCACGATGCAACCGTCATTGGCGGCCTGCACGGTCACACCCTGGATCAGGTCTCCGACGCTGACCGCCGACTTGAGCTTGGCGAACATGGTCGACGTTCCCGACGGCGCCCCGCCCGTGCGCCAGGCGTTCTCGCTAACCACGAAGGTGTCGTCGAGCGTCATGCGGCCGGACTTGATGGCGTTGAAAACCACCTCCATCGTCATCAGCTTGGCCATCGATGCGGGAGGGATCGGCTTGTCGGCGTCCTTGGCGAACAGGACAGTGCCGGTTTCGGCGTCGATCATGAAGGCCTGCGCGGCCTTGGTCTCGAAAAGCTGCGCACTCGCAGAAGCGAGCGAGAGCAGCAGCAGGCCAAGTCCCAGAAGCCCCGCGACAGGCGAGAAAAAGCGAAATTGCATAAGGAATCTCGACCCGTTAGCCGGCGTGCGTCATGCCCGCAAAGCTATCAGGCTTTTTCCCGGCGGATCAACCGCGAGCGCAAAATTGATCAGTTGCGCACAACAAGCGCGTCGGGCGCGCCATGCGACCACGCCGCCTGCAGCATCTCGTCCAGGCTGCCATGGCCGTCCGGATAGAGGTTGACCGAATACCAGTCCTTGCCATCGAGGTCGGAGCGCTGGATCTCGGTCCTGCCGAAACCCGAGAGCCCGGCCGCCACGCGCCTGGCTTCGGCAGCATCCTCGAACGAACCGGCGGCGACGTAGTCGGTGGTGGCCAGCGGCGGGTTGGTCCGCTTCCATGACTGCAGGACATCGGCAGGCGACATGCCCTGGCCACCCAAAGCGGCAAAGACGTCGGCGCGCTCGACACGCTCATCCGCATAGGACAGCGAGGCCAAGGCAAAGGGCGATTGCGGCGGCAGGTTGATTGCCGGGCGCTCAGGCACGATCGGGCCGAAATCGGGCAGCGTGACATCGCTGGAGGACGGGGCCTGCAAGGACATGACCGCCTGCGCTTCGGGCTGCTGGCCTGAATCGGTCAGCTGACCGGGAAACGGCACGGCGGCGGCGCTCGCCGGCAGGCTCGGCGACGGGCCATTCATGGCCACCATGACGCCGGTCGGCAGGCCATCGGACGGGTCCGGCGCCCTGTTGCCGGGATGGTAGGAAGCCATCAGATACTGGTCGTCATTGCCGTCGAGCGGGGCGCGGCCGACATATTCGACCTTCACCTTGGCGGTGCCGATATTGGCGTAGTCGAGCATTTCGGCGGCTCGCTGCGACACGTCGATGATACGCCCCTCGTGATAGGGACCGCGATCGTTGACGCGCACGATGACCGAGCTGCCGGTCTTGAGATTGGTGACGCGGGCATAGCTCGGCAGCGGCATGGTCGGATGCGCCGCCGTCAGATGCTTCATGTCGTAGATTTCGCCATTGGCGGTCAGCCGGCCGTGGAATGCATCACCATACCAGGAGGCGAGACCCACCTTGGCGTAGCGCCTGTCTTCCTTCGGATAATACCACTTGCCGCGCACCTGGTAGGGTTTGCCGAGCTGGTCGCGGCCGCCGCCACGAGGGATGGAAGCCATGTTGAACCTGACGCGCGGGCTTGCCTTCACGCCATATTCGGTTTCGGAGAAATACTCCTTGGAGCGCGGCTTCCTGGTGTCGACCATCGCCTTCGGCTGCGGCGCCGCGCAGGCAGCCAGCAACGCCGCCGAGACGGCGAACAGCACGAAAGCGGGAGCGCGACGAAGACGCGGGCGCGCCGAAGTCTGCATTTTTCCTGATGTCCCCTACAGTCTTGCTGCCAGCTGAATTCCGTGAAGCCAAAGCAACCCGCACGAAACATGCCAGCGACACCCTGATCCCCAATCCCCTTGTGCGCAGGAATTGTTTATCACGGTGTTAACCGATTATGGTCGGAACCGGGCGAGATTGTGGCGCGCCCTCGCCTGCGGATTGGCGCGTGGCGCACCATGGAACCGGAGCCCGCTCGGCGCGTTGTCGCCGGATGCTTAAAAATGTCGCTTTCGCTATCGTACTGACACAGGTCGCCGCCGTTGCCGGGCTCGTGACCGAGACGCTGCTGTTCGCGTCATCCACCAGCGAGGCCGCCAACGTCGAGATGACTGGCAAACCCGTGGTGCAGTGCGACGTGGCCATTTGGCCGAACATCCCGGAACATTGCCGCAAGCAAGCCGAAGCAGGCAAAACGCGGACGACACTTGTGTTGATGGCCGGCAATTAGGAAGTGGTAGCCGTTTACACCGGTTAGGAAGATTGAGAGGCAACGCTCCTCCGATAAATTTTCTAACGATTTCAAGCGCTTATCGGCAAAATCTGGCGGAGGGAGTGCCTTCTAAACGCATTGGCTGACGTAGCAGAAAGCCGTTGATTCCCTTGGGTTTCTGGCATTCTCCGTTTGCTGTTATCCTTCCCTACTGTCTGATCGGCAACCATCGCCAAAGGAACTGTGGCGGTGACAGCGAGAATGAGTATCGCTCGGTTTCGCAAGTTCTCCTGACAAGGGCCCAAGAAGGTCAGCAAACCGTTTGGCAGCCATCTACCGGTAGAGTCTTGGGTATTTGGCCTTCTCGGTCTGGCAATTTCCCGCTCTCTGGACCGCCATGGCGTAAGCTCTTTCATAGGTACGGATGGCCTTCTTGAACTTAGGAGGATTAGGCGTCAGGTGTTTTTCTAGCCCTTCGTACAAAAGCACTGGGACAGCAATGATAGCTTTTCCATCTTCTGTTGGCCTCAGCCGGCACCTTTGCATAACGCCGTTGACGTTGCCTGCCATTGTAGCGGCCAAATATAACTTGGCATCGGGCATCCGAGCCAGGAAGTTGATGTTGTCCTGTCCTCCCTGTCCGGCCGAAGCAGCAGACGATGCAAAGCAAATTCCTGCGGCGAGTGTAATCAAAATGCGGTTCAACGGTTGCCTCCCAAGTTAAAGAAAAGAGAGCACGTTTGAGCCGGGCTGAATAGTTAGCAGCCTAGCACCAAGGTCCCTATCCACAAGGGGCTTATGATTTCGCGCACCTCGTACCGATCATGCCTCCAACCGATAGATTGGAGCGCCGATGCCTCGCGCTGGTCGTCGGGCGCCAACAGGCGGGGCGCAAGGCGAACCGGAAGGCGGTGCTGTCATGAATGCGCACCCTCGCCTTTCGGGCCCAACCGTCCGCCGCTCGATCGAAGATGAGATTGAGCGGCTGATTACACTGCTCGACTTCGTAGAGCCTGACCCGGATCTCGAACCGTATCTGGCTGGTGGTGCCGAAGTCGTCGGCACCGATGACCGAGAGGGAGACGCCAGCGACGACGAGGACGGCCACGACACTGAATATAGTCTCGGCTGGTCCGAATCGTACAGCCAGAGGCGTGACGAGTGGGAGCGCGGCGGCTACCGATACATAGCAGGCATCGACGGGATTTTCGGGAAGAACAATAGTTGTCCGCGCGTGCCGCTACCCAAGCCACCCGAACCGAGAGGCCGAGTCGAATGCCGCCAATGCGCCTCCGATCAAGAGGCCGAAAGCTTCCTTCCATTTTCGCTTGCGAAATAGGATTGCCGCAAACGCCAGAATCAAGATTGGAACCACGACAAAGGCGATTTCACTCGCTTGGCGCAAGATTTCCAACTTAGGACCCCTCCGTTGGCATGCTTGGCTTTTCCGGCCATCGGAGCGATGGGCGAAGGAACTCCGGTACTTCGGGTCTTTCCGGCAGCGGCGGCGGAATCTCGTCCGGATCATGATCTTTCGGCCCCACCGCGTATCTGAGATTAGAAACAGCGATAAGGCCATAGGTGGTGAGGTCTTCGGTTGAAAAGACCTCCTCTCTAGTCAAATCCTTGTCCTTCGATCTGAGGTGAAAGAAGGTGTTTTTTCTGTCATTCGTCCAAAATAGAATTGAGTGAACAAGGCTGTTCCGGACAGGCTGTATTGCCCGCATCACCGAGTCAAATTCCTTGAATAAGAAATCTGCCTCCCATGAAACGGGGTTGATAGCGATCAATTCCCGAATTCTCTCCCGGCGCTCCGCCGCGCCCAGCCTAAAGACGATGGGGACAGCTTCTGCCGGAGTAAGGCGCAAAAGGACACGAAGGCAATTGCCGACAGTATGATCAATCAGCGACCACCGAAGCGTAAGCAAACCTATTTTTTGGAAGTCTTCCGGAGCAAGTATGTTTTCGTAGCGAAGAAAGTCAGTCGGGATCATGTAACTCCCCTAAGCCCCTACCGTGTCGCTATGCTCATCCAGTACATCGATTGGCTGGTCGTTTGGCCATCTAGCGCGAAAAAAATGAAAAAACGCACGATTTGCTAGTGACTTGGCGGAGGGAGTGTCTTCTAAACCAGCGTCCGCCATGGTCCGCTAATATACGAAAAAACCATTGAATCCCTTGGGTTTTCGGCATTCTTCGGTTGGTGTCGTCCGCCAAAATCCGCTAACATCGTGCTTCGAAGTTAGGCACGGAGTTGCTGGAATATGGTCCGCTCGCTGAATTTGCTCGCCGAAACGACCATCAGGAAGAAAGACCTGAAGGCGGGCCGATATAGCGACGGCGGCGGGCTCTACCTGCGCGTGAAGAAAGAGGGGACCAAGTCCTGGTCCTTTATCCACTTCAAAGGCTCCGGCGGCGCCCGTGTGTGGAAGGAAACCGGCCTCGGCTCCTATCCCTCCATCTCGCTCAAGCAGGCGCGCATCGACGCCAGTGACTGCCGCGACCGTCTGCGCCGTGGGCTCGAACCGATCGACATGGAAGCCAAGGCGGAAGTGCCAACCTTTGCCAAGTGCGCGGAAGACTTCATCGCCGAAGTCGGCAAGGCTTGGAGCAATCCCAAGCACAAAGCGCAATGGGAAATGACCCTCGGCGACGCCTACTGCAAATCCATCCGCAAGAAGCCGGTGTCGGAAGTCACCACGGCCGATGTCCTAGCCATTCTCAAACCAGTCTGGCAAACGAAGCCGGAAACGGCGCAACGGCTGCGCGGCCGGATTGAGCGGGTGCTGGACTACGCCAAGGCATCTAACCATCGCTCTGGCGAAAACCCAGCTCTATGGCGCGGCCACCTTCAACACCTGCTGGCGAAGGGGAAGAAGCTTTCGCGTGGCCATCACAGCGCCATGCCTTATGTCGACGTGCCGGCGTTCGTGCAGCGCCTGCGAGCCTCCGAAGCCCTGTCTGCGAAGGCTCTGGATTTCCTCATCTTGACGGCGGCGCGCTCGGGCGAAGTTCTCGGTATGAAATGGCCTGAGCTGGATCTGGACGAAAAGGTCTGGACGGTGCCGGCATCCAGGATGAAGGCCCGCAAGGTCCACCGAGTTCCGCTGACTGATGCCGCGCTAGCTATCGTGAAGCCACTCTCTGAGGCCCGCGTTTCCGACTACGTCTTCCCCGGCGAAACGAAGCGCGGTCCCGAGGCGCCGCTTTCTGTGATGGCGATGACGATGCAGATGCGCCGGATGGAAGTCGGCCACTTCACGCCACACGGTTTTCGGTCGGCGTTCCGAGATTGGACCGGCGATCAAACCAGCTTTCCGCGCGAGGTCGCCGAAGCTGCCCTCGCCCACAAGCTTGGTGATTCTGTCGAGATTGCCTATCGGCGGTCGGACGCATTGGACAAGCGCAGGAAGTTGATGGCGGCCTGGTCGAACTTCCTGAACTCGCCCGCGGCAAGGGGAAACTTGCGCCTTGTTGGGGGAAATCGCTGATAACCGTTCGTTAGCATCCGCTGATGCTTGACGAGTGAATCGAATAACAGCATGTTTTCGGCGTGTGAGGGTTTCGGTTTGAGGACCATTCGCGGCTTGTTCTGAGCCGGCCGCGATACTGCGTGGGGCGGGACGGTCAACCCTCTATTTCCGTGCATTACTGCGAGGGGCAAAATCAGGGTTTTGGCGCTGGCGCTTTACCTTGCGCCATGGTCGGAACCAAAAGGGAACAAAAAGCCCTGTGGATAGTGGGGAAAACGTGCCTGTTTTTCGACTTAAGTATTTGAAAAAACAGAGAGAAAGGACCGAATGAAAATAATTGTGTATTGAATTTACGGTGTTCGACACCGAGTCATCGCAAGTGGTAATATGTTCGTACTGGTTCGGACCAATTCGCAGTAAACCGACAAGGAGATTTAACAGGATGGAAGTGATGCCCAACGCCTTCACCATAAAGCGGCTCTGCGCTGCCTACGGTGTCGGCCGAACCTTCGTTTACGAAGAGATCAAAGCCGGCCGGCTGGAGACTCGTAAGGCAGGACCCCGCAAGGTTCTTGTCCGCAAGGTCGATGCCGATGCCTGGCTGGATAACCTCCCGAAAGGGAAACTGAAACCTGCGCTAGCAGGGGAAGCTTGAGCGGCGGTCGCCAAACCAAAGCCGCTCAAGCCGATCCGGACCGAAAACGTAACCTCCCCTGAGATTCCGAAAGGACCAGAACATTGGAAGCCATAGCAGTTGATATCTCCCAAGCGAAATCAATTCCGGCCTCGGCGCCGAAGAAATCCACAGTCACAGTCAGGATCGAACCCGATGGACGCACCAAGCGTCTCGACGGTCGCGCCGCCTGGATGATGACCAAGCTGGTGGAAGCCGGCAAACGTGGCGTGACGACGCTCGACTTGCCTACGGGGGTCAGGGTTTCACATTACGTGTACCTACTGCGTCGCGACGGGTTCATCGTCTCGTCGCAACATGAAACCCACGGCGGGGATTTTCCTGGCAGACATTCGAGATATCGGCTTGAAACCCCGGTCACCATCGTCGCCGACATGGTGACCGCATGAGCGCCGACGCCATTAAGTCCGAAAGCCCGGTCGACCTAGCTGCCACATGGCTGGCGACCGGCGGCGCCGACAGAAGCAAGGCGACGATACCCCAAGTCCGTGAGCGCTTCGGCCTCTCGGCCTTGCAGGCCGTTCAAGCGATCCGTGAAAGCAACCTGATGCTGGCGAGGGCACATTGATGGCCCGCCGCTCTGCTTCAGCCTTTAGTGACGCGTGGATATCGGAATGGATCTCCGACGAGGCCCGCGCAACCTATGCCAGCCGATCGACATCAGCGCTCTACGACTTGTCGGCGACTGAGAGACTGGCACTCGGTCACGGCCGGGCCAGCCGCCGGAAGGGTAGCGGGTCGTTTTCGCTGCCGCTCGCCCGCTTGCGGGAAATCGAAAAGCTCATCAAGGCGCGGTACGGCAAAATCGTGCCCGAGACGGACGACGCTGACGTTTTCATCCGAGCCGCGTTTTTCGCGCTCAATGCCCATTGCCATCAGGTCGACGCCGATTTTGAAAAATCGGCAGAAGGCTGGTGCGCGCGCTTCGCGCCCTGGGCCTTGCCCAAGGCAGGCACAATTATCCGGCCAATCCTGAATGAGCTGGTTCGGCGCAAATACGACATGAAAGCGCAGGTCGTGGCGCATCTGCTGCGGGTCGGTTTTCTAGAGCGCGAACAACTAGGGCTGTTCACTATCGGTGCCTGCGACATTTCCGAGCGGACCCGCAAGGGCATCGCCAAAAATCGCAAGCGCAAACGTGACCGCGCTCGGCAAGCCGCAAAACGCGAGGCAGACGGCTGCCAAAATCGCGCGTCCTATGAGGCCAATTCTCTTTCAAGGCTCAAGCCTTGGGTGGCAGAGGGCATTTCTCGTCGCACCTGGGAGCGCCGTGCTGTCGCAGGTCTGTCGCGAGTAGAGATATATGCGGTTGGCGACGCACTTGCGTCAAAGTCGCAAGAGGCCCCCTCACGGGGTCCAAGCTCGCTCACGCTCGCAAAAAAATCTTTCGGCATGGTTGGCGGGGCGGTGGTGGTCGTGGCGCTGCCGTCAAAACAGCCCTCTTCCCTCCAAAGCAGAACCGGCGCCGTAAACGCCAACGGTGGCGCCGAACAGTGCGACGTTGAAGAAGAACTCCAGCAGATGGGAGTTGCGAGCTAAATGGAACAGAACCTGGACAAAACGGCATCGGTCGTTCCCTTTCCGCTGCATCGCAATGCACGGCTGGTGCGGGAAACCATTGGCATTTTGCAAAAGCGCCACGGCAGCGCCGCTGATCGGTTCTGGCGGACGACTGTTCGGCAGCAGATAGGCCGGATGCAGGTCTGCGGCCTGCGTGACGATGCGGTCATCAAGGATCAAATCGAAAAGTTCGCCCTGGTTGTCTTCGACGCGCTGCGGTCGTCGGCGGCGCAACAAGATGGTGATGCGGCATGACGAAGAAGAAGCAGGACGACATTTGGGACGAAGATAGCGAGGCGCTGGTGATCCGTGAGCAAAAGGCCGTGGCCGTCTACATGAACCCTTATGGCGGGATGGTGATCCGGCAAGAGCGAGACCCAAACGTCGAGAACGAGGACGATATCATAATCCTGACCACAACCAGCTCTGCCTACAAAGTCCTGAAGGCCATGGAAAAGGTTATCGAGGAGATGAAGGATCACAACAAAAATGGCGGGTAAATTCTACGAATGGCCGGCAGGCCTCGAGTCGCTGCGCATATGGCTCAAAGCTCAAGGTGTCGACACAAAGTCGATTGTGAGCGAGCGCCAAGCAGCCTATTTCGTCCAGAACCTTAGCAACCAGCGCCTGAAGTTCCCGGCAGATCGTTCGGCCTCGCACTTCCCGCTTCTGAAGAAGCTGCAGGATATCATCTGCACAGGTGCGGCAACGTCGCGGCCGGTTCCGACACGGGGCCAACCCTTCGTGCCGAAGAAGAAGGGCAAGGCGAAGCCTGCTCATAACGAAGAGCACGAGATCCCGGCCGACACGCTGGTGATATACTGCGATGGATGCTGCGAACCGAATCCGGGTGTCGGCGGCTGGGGTTTCGCGGTCCACAAGAACGGCGCTGAGATTGATGCCAGCTGCGGCGGCACGGCCATTGCCACGAACAACACTATGGAATTGACCGGCTTGCTGATGGCGCTGGCGTGGGTGGCGGCAACTGCGCCGGCCGAACCCGTGGTGATCTACTGCGATAGCCAATACGTCGTCAAAGGCTTGAACGAGTGGGTGCCTGGCTGGAAGGCCAAAGGTTGGAAACGTAAGGGCGAAAACGCCAGCGAAAAGAACCAGACAATCGCGAACCTCGCCTTATGGCAGGCCATCGACAAGGCCAAGGACGAGCTGCAGTTCGTCAAGGTGAAATGGGTGAAAGGCCATGTCGGTACTGTTGGCAATGAACGGGCCGACGAACTGGCTGGGCAAGGGCGTGAAGAGGCGATGCCGGAGACGGCGCTGGACCTGATCCAGCAACAACTCAAATATTCCATTTAGAGGGCCGCAGCATGAACCGACGCACTCAATCCAAACCTTGGTATGTCGTTCAATCTGCCGTGTCATCGGAGCGCAAGGCGGCGGAAGAGTTGAAGCGCACCGGCTACGAAGTTTTCTGGCCGGTGTGGCGCAAAGAGATCAGGCACCATCGGACGAAGAAATGGCTGATGCGGGAGTTTCCGTTATTCTGCCGCTACATGTTTGTGCAACTGGCGACGCCTGACCTGTGTTCCGAGCTCGATGATGTCGATGGCGTCGACAAGGTGCTGCGCGTCCAAGGCTTTCCCGTGCCGGTTGACGACAAGACAATCGAGCGGATTCGCCGGGCGGTGGACAGCGGCGCATTCGATGAGACGCGGGCCGATGGCTTCCGGCTCCATGCCGGCGACAAGGTGCGGATCGCCGAAGGGCAGTTTATCGGCCTGGAAGGGCTGGTCGACGCGGTGAAGGATAGCCGGAAGGCCAAGGTGCTGGTCTCGATCTTCGGTCGATCGGTGCCGACATCGGTAGACCTTGAAAATCTAGCGAAGGTAGCATAATACCACATACAGGCGATTTGCGGCTGACTGTGCGGGATCTTCGGATCACTCGCCGGGCCGATGCAGGGGCTTAGTTCGCCTCCCCTGCCCTCCGGAACATATCCACAAACGTTAGCTGCCGTTTACAAACGTTGGTCACGTGACCGTCAACGTGTCACGTGATGTAACGTTACTCGGCGTTACGGAACGTTTCAGCCGGGAGGCGCACCTATGGGCTTTCTGAACAAGCGCCGCGCAAAGCTCCCGCCTGCTGTCATCAAGGCCGCTGAAGCCGAGACGCGCCGACAAATCGCAATGGCTGTGTCGATCGCCAAGCAGGAAGCGAGGGCCGAAGTGCAAGCTGAAATCCTCGAAGCCCTGGCCGTGGTGAAATCGAAGGCGGCAGATGCCTGACCTGACACAAAAGCAGGAAGCTTTCGCGGTCGCGTATGTCGAGACAGGGAACGGCTCCAAGGCCTATCGCCTGTCCCACGAAGTAGGGGTCGACACGAAGCCAGAGACGGTTTGGTCGAACGCTTCGCGCCTGCTGGCTGACAGCAAGGTTTCAGCAAGGGTGAGAGAGCTACAGGCCGAAGCCCGCGACCTGCTCATGGTCTCGGTCGGCACGCTCACGGATGAGTTGGAACAGGCGCGCCTCAAGGCCATGAAGGACGAAAAGGGCGCCTCGGCTGCTGTGTCCGCCACCATGGGCAAGGCAAAGCTTCACGGCCTGCTGGTCGACAAGGCGGAACTGACCGGCAAGGACGGCAAAGACCTGATGCCTGCTGACCATTCGCCGCGCAAGCTCGCCAAGGCTGTGGCGCTGATCCTGGCCAAGGGCATGAAAGAGGTCGATGGACGCGGCCCTTGATCTTCGGTCGCTCGAAGCCATCATTGCCAAGCTGTCGCCGGAAGACCGGGCCGAACTGGTTTCGGAAGTCGCTGCCGAACTGGACAAGCCCTTCCTCCCCAATCCCGGACCACAAACCGCTGCGCTCCAAAGCCTTGCTGATATCCTGCTCTATGGTGGGCAAGCCGGCGGCGGCAAGTCTGCTCTCGAAGTCGGCGCTGCGGCAAACGAACACCATTCCAGCCTGATCCTGCGCCGTGAGGCAACCCAGCTCGATGGCCTGATTGAGTTCTCGCGGGAGATCCTGGCCGGTCATGGCGATTTCATTGGTGGCAATGAAAACGTCTGGCGCCTCAAGAATGGCGGCCGGCTCAAGTTCGCAGGCCTCAAGCAGCCAGACGACTGGCGCAAGTATGCCGGCAACGCACGGGATTACCTCGCGTTCGATGAGGCCGGCGAGTTCCTGCGGGAACAAGTCTTCTCGCTGATTGGCTGGCTTCGATCGACAAGAGAAGGCCAGCGGTGCCGCGTCATCCTCGGATCGAACCCGCCTCGTGGTGGCGATGGTCTCTGGCTCATTGAAGAGTTCGCGCCCTGGCTTGATCCGAACTACCCCAACCGGGCGATGCCTGGTGAACTGCGCTGGGCCATCGTGGTCGGCGGCGTCACTGAATGGGTCGACGCTGCTGGCGTCTATGAGCGTGGCGGCGAAGAATACGAAGCGATGTCGCGGACCTTCATCCCGGCGAGCCTCGATGACAATCCATACCTGCGGGACACTGACTACAAGGCGAAGCTGCAAAGCCTGCCCGAACCGCTCCGCTCGCAACTGCTCTATGGCGATTTCCAAGCCGGCCGCGCTGATGACGAATGGCAACTGCTGCCGGGTGAATGGGTCAAGGCTGCTCAATCCCGATGGAAGCCTGACGGGTTCAAGGGCCTGCAGATGACGGCGCTTGGTGTCGACGTGGCGCAAGGTGGCGCTGACGATTCGACCATAGCGCCACGATACGGGACATGGTTCGCACCGCTGGTGGTGAAGCCGGGCAAGGAAACGCCAGACGGTCCAAGCATCGGCGCCATGGTCTTCGGCGTTCGTCGGGACGGTGCCGGCGTCATTGTCGATGTCGGCGGCGGATATGGCGGCGGTTCTGTTACCTTCCTGAAGGACAACGGCGTCGCTGTCTCCGGCTACAATGCCTCCCACACTTCAACGGCCAAGTCTGCCGATGGGCAGTGGTCGTTCATCAACAAGCGAGCCGAAGCGCATTGGCGGTTCCGTGAGGCGCTGGACCCGTCGCAAGAAGGCGGATCGCCTATCGCTCTGCCGCCTGACCCGCTGCTGCTTGCCGATCTGATCGCTGTCCGCTGGAAGCCGGTGGGAACGGCCAAGGTCCAGATCGAAGAGAAGGAAGCAATCAAGGTCCGGCTCGGCCGCTCTCCTGACCGTGGCGACGCGACCATCATGTCTTGGTCGGAAGGCTCGAAGCTCGCAATCCGCAAGATGCATGACGCGGCACTCGGCGGCCGGCTGCCGCAAGTCAAGGTCGGCTACTCGAAACAGAAGGTAGGCAGGCGATGACGTTTGAAGACTCGATCAAGGTTCCGAAGCCAGCGAAGGGGACGACGCGCGGCCTGATCACCGAAAAGCAGGCGGAAAGCTCCCTCTCCCTGGCGGCCAAGGCATTCGATGGGGCGGCATTCGGCGTGCTGCGGTCTGAACGTGGCGCCGGAACTGTCTCGGTGCTGTACGGCCTCAAGGGGCGGGCTCTCGATGCCAAGGCCTTGGCCTACGAGTTGAACAATTAGGAGAACCTACGATGGCAAACCTGTTCAAGCCCAAAACGCCGAAGGTCGAATCGCCCACACGCATGCCTGACGATCAAGACCCGGCTGTCCTGGCTGAGAAGCGTCGCCAGATGGCAGAGATGCGGGCTCGTGGCGGTCGGGATTCGACCATCATGTCCGACAATCTCACCGGCTCTGTCGGCAAGCTCGGGGCGTAAGCCAGATGCAGCCTTCGGCCGCCGTTCAAACCATTGTCGACAACGGCAACCGCCTCTTCAGCGAGAAGACGCCGCTGCATTCGCACTGGCAGGAGCTGGCGGAGCATTTCTATTACGACCGCGCCGACTTCACCGGAGCGCTCAACATCGGCTCGGACTATGCGGCCGGCTCGTTCTCGTCTCGGGCGGCAATCTACCGTCGCGATATGGCGGACCTCTATCGGACGATGCTCCGGCCATCAGACTTCTTTGAGGTAAAATCACTCGATGATGCCCGCAACAAGATGCCTGATGCTCGTTCTTGGCTGGAATACGCCACAACTATGCAGCGGGCGGTCATGTACCGGAACGGCGCCGGCTTCACGCGGGCAACGGAAGCCGGGGATCATGATCACCTGACGTTTGGACAGGCTGTCATCGAAGTCGCTCCGACGACTGACAGGCGCAACCTGTTCTATCGCAACTGGCACCTTCGCGACTGTGCGTGGTCGGAAGACTATGCCGGCTCGGTGTCGGACGTGCATCGCAACTGCAAGCCGACGATAACCCAGCTCATGCAGCTCTTCCCTGGCAAGGTGCCTGAGGCTCTAACCAGGGACGCTGAGAAAGACCCGTACAAGAAAATCTCGGCGCGTCATGTCGTCGTGCCCGCAGCCTCCTACGATACCGGCATCAAGGTCCGCTCCGAACAGGAGTTCATTTCCCTGTGGGTGCTGCCGGACTGCGAAGGCGAAGTCCTCGAAAACATCGGCCGCACCTATCGCGGCTACATCGTGCCTCGCGGTCCTACTGTCTCAGGCTCGCAATACGCCCGCTCGGTCTTCACCTCGATAATTCTCCCCGACAGCCGGACGCAACAGGCAATCGAACGCATCCTGCTCGAAGCCGGTGAAAAGGCGATCGACCCGCCGATGATTGCCACCATGGATGTCGTCCGGTCCGATATCGGCCTCGGCGCCGGGGGCATTACCTGGCTGGACAAAGAGTATGACGAACGCCTCGGCGAAGCGCTGCGGCCTTTGCAGATGGACTATTCCGGCCTCCCTGCCGGGCAGAACATGTCGGATCGGCTCGATATGACCATCCGCATGGGCATGATGACGGACAAGGTGGCGATCCCAGACACGTCGAACATGACCGCCTACCAGGTGCGCAAGGTCATCGAACAACAGATGCGGGCTCACATCCCGATGTTTGAGCCGGTGGAAATCGAATATTCGGAACCACTCTGCTCCGAGACGTTCAAGGTGATGCGCTCGCTTGGCGCCTTCCCTGCCAATGAAATCCCGGATTCGCTGCGCGGCTCCGGTGTCGAATTCTCCTTCAAGTCGCCTATCAAGGATCTCGAAGACGAAGGCATGCAACAGAAGCTCATCGAAGGCATGGGCGTCATCAAGGAAGCCGCTGCGCTCGACCCGACCGTTGCCAAGCTGCCCAACGCGATGGCCATTGCGAAAGACCTTCTGCGCCGGACCGGCTGGCCTGAAGAGTGGATCAACAACGACAAGATGCTGCAGGCTGCGGCCGAACAGATGGCAGCGGCGGCACAGGCTGAAAACGTCGCGGCGACCGTTGGCGGGGCTGCTGAAGCCGCTGGCAAGGCCGCTCCCATGGTTCGGGCTCTTCAGGGCGCGCAAGCCGCATGACGCAACACCCTGTGCGTGGCGCGGCTCCTCGGCTCAATCCGATGGCGCCTGCCATCTACGATGACCTTGATGTCGAGGCCATCAAAGCTGTAGCCGCCGGCAATGCCTCTGAGGGTCAACAGAAGCGGGCTATCGCCTGGATCGTGCACAAGGCGGCGATGACCTACGAAGAAGTGTTTGTCCCTGGGCAACCTGATGTCGGTCATCACCTGACCGGCCGGCGCAACGTCGGAAACCAGATCCTGAAGCTGGTCAACACACCAATCCATTTGCTGACGAAACCGAAAGGAAAGCTTGATGTCTGATGACACTCTAGCAGCGGGCGCGGCCTCGGCCGAAAACCCCGCTCCGGGTGCTGCTGAAGCGGGAAAACCTGCTCCCGCTGCCGAGACTGCCGAAGCTGGCAAACCCGCTCCTGCCGCCTCCCCTGCTCCCGCTCCGGCGGCGCCAGCGGCGGCTCCTGAAGCCGGCAAGGAACCGCCTGCCGAAGAGGAAGGGCCTTGGGGCAAGGACTGGCGCGACAAGCTGGCGAAGGGCGATGAAAAGAAACTCGCCATGCTCAAGCGGTTCGCGTCGCCTGAAGCCCTGCTCGTGGCGCAAGAGGAAGCACAGCGGAAGATTTCCGAAGGGCTCAAGCCGAAGGGCAAGCCCGGCGAGAAGGCCACGGCCGAAGAATGGGCGGCCTATCGCAAGCAGAACAACATTCCTGAAGCCGTCGATGAATTCGTCAAAGCCATTGTCCTGCCTGACAAGCGGGTGATCGGCGACGATGACAAGCCGGTTGTCGCCGCCTTCGCCGAACGTGCCATCAAGAAGGGCATCGCGCCCGGCGACATGGCCGAAATGGTCGATGAATACTATGCGCTGCAGGAAGAACAGCAATTCCAGCAAGCGACGGCCGACGCCACCTTCAAGAAAGAGGCTGAGGCAGACCTGAAAAAGGAATGGGGCGGCGACTATGCCGGCAACTTCGCGGCGATGCGGCCCTATTTCGAGACCGTCAACCCGGAGCTGTTCAACAACCTGATGGGCGGCCGGATGGCTGACGGTCGGAAAATCGGCAATCACCCGGACATTCTGAGGTTCTTCGCCGCAAAGGCGGTCGCTGAAAACCCGATGGCCACGATTATTCCGGCCGGCGGCTCGTCGGCTGAAGGCCTTCATACCGAAATCGCCACGATGGAAAAGCGGATGAAGGAAGACCGCGCCGCCTGGCACAAGGACACGAAAGCGCAAGAGCGCTATCGCCAACTGATCACGGCCCGCGACAAGCTCAAGGCCTGATATCCCGCTCGAAGACGGCCAACCCGCCACGCGGCTCCGTCGATAGCGGCTCTACCCAAACCAGCACGAAGTCAGCGCCGAAGGGCGGTCTAGCGGCTCCGGTTCAACCCGGACAACCCGCGACCCTGGCCTGCGGACAACCTGCCTACGGCTCCCGATCCCTCATTAGAAGGAATCTGGACCATGGCCGACACGGCATTCCAGAAACAGTATCGACAGGAATACATCGCCGGTTTCGAAGCCGGTGAAAGCCCGCTGCGCATGTCTGTCACGACCGAGTTCGTGCGCAAGGGCAACGAAGCAATCTTCCTCGTGGCCGACAGTGGCGGCGCGGAAGCTCGTACGCGCGGCGTCAACGGCCTTATCACGGCACGTGGCGACAACCTGACCCAGAACACCGCTACGCTGGTGGAATGGCACGACCTGGTGCGCAAGACCGACTTCAACATCTTCGCTTCCCAGGGCGACCAGAAGCGCATCATGCAGGACACTTCGCTCAAGGTCATGAACCGCAAGGTTGACGCGGACATCATCACCGAACTGGCGAACGGCACCGTTGACACCGGGGCCGCTGTGACCGGCTCGCTTACCCTGGTCACCAAGGCAATCGGCATCCTGGGTCTGGCATCCGTGCCAATTCAGGAGATCGAAAACATGTGGGGGCTCATCACTCCCGCAATGCTGACGTACTTCATGCGCGACGCGACTTTCACGTCTCGCGATTACGTCGATGTGCAGCCGCTTGCCGGCGGTCCCATCAAGCGCGTCATGCGCTGGGCGGGCGTCAACTGGCTGGTGCACCCCACCCTTCCGGGTGTCGGCACGAGCGCCGAAAAGGCGTTCCTCTACCACCGCTCCGCTATCGGCCAAGCGACCGATACCGAAACCCTCGAATCCAAGGTCGGCTATGACGAAGAGCAGGGTTATTCCTGGGCTCGCGCCTCCGCCTTCATGGGTTCGAAGCTGCTGCAGAACAGCGGCGTTGTTGTCATGAACCATGATGGCTCTGCCATCGTCGGCGTCTAAGGAGGGCTGACATAATGGCTTACTCGACCTCCAACCCTCCGGTCCTGATTACTCAGGGCATCGCTGGCTTCCGTATCTGGAAGTACGAATCCGTCGACGCGGCCACGCTGGTCCGCGTCTCGGGCTACTTCACGAACGGCTGGCAGCTCGGCATGCGCGTCAACGACATCGTCTTTGTCACTGACACGGACAGCTCGAACGCCACGACCATCCACACGGTCAACCTGGCTTCGGCCGCTGCCGTCGACCTGACCGACGGTCTCGCTGTCGGCACTACCGACACCGACTGAGGCGTCAACGGCGGGGGCTTCGGCTCCCGCCTTTCTCTTTCAACGAAAGGAACCGGCGATGGCCGAAGCCCTTCCCCTTGTGGTCGGCGATCCGAGCTCGACCAAAGTCAAGCCCGTCCTGCTTGTTGACGCTCTTGGCAACCCGATCGACGCCACTCACCAGGTTGCAACCGCCCTTTACGCCAGTAACGTTGCTCTCGTGGCTGGGGTCAATAACGCCGATGCGATTGCCGTCACCGCCACGGTCAACAAACTCACCACCATTGGCTACGCCTACCAGTTCAATGGCACCTCGTGGGATCGCCAGCGTAAAGCCAACGCCGTCTCTCGGCTCATGTCCTCGGCCGCCACTACGAACGCCACCGCTGGAAAAGCGTCGGCGGGGGATTTGAAGAAGATTACAGGGCTGAAAGCCACCGCTGCCAACTGCTTTCTCAAAATCTACAACAAGGCCACCGCTCCCACAGTCGGGACTGACACTCCGGTGATCGTGCTCCCCCTGATCGCTTCCCAGCCCTTCAACTTCGATTTCGGTGATGGGTACTACTTCAGCACCGGCATAGCGTGGGCGATCACCGCCCTTGCCACGGACGCCGACACCACCGCCATCGCCGCCGGCGATGTTCTTGCTCTGACCATCATGTACGCCTGATGATCCCGAAAGGAACGAACATGCCCCTGAACGTCAACGGCCTGCTGCTGGCCGAAAGCAAGCGCAACGTCTACCGCGTGGCGCTCTACGCGAACACCAAACCGGAAGACCTTCTTGACCCTAGCTTCTGGGTCCATGTCGGCCCACAGCTCCGCGCTGACGATCGAATTGAAGTGGTCGGCTTCGACAAGGCGTGGTTCGGCGAAGTCATGGTCCTCGAAGTTGGCAAGGGTGCCAGCGGCGGGGCTCGTGTCGCCTATACGCTCGGCCCTGTGAAGCTCACCAACGAAGCGACGCTTTCCAAGCCTTCGGAGCATGAAGTGCGCTGGGGCGGCCCGAACGGCGGCTGGCGGGTCATCCGCACGAAGGATAAGGTCGTTCTGGCTGAAATGCTGGACTCGAAAGAAGCCGGCCTTGCCTGGATATCGGAAAACCTCAAGGCGGCCTAGTCCATGACGGACCAGCTTTCCCTTTACAACGGCGCGCTGATCAAACTCGGTCAGCCGCGCCTCAACGCCCTCTCGGATGAGGGGAAAGCGCGCCGTGCGCTCGATGCCGAATACGCGAAGACGGTGAAGGGCTGTCTCGAGGCGGCCTTCTGGAATTTCGCAATGCGGTTCGTCCAGATGGAGGCTACGCCATCGGCGACGGGTGACTTCGGCTACCAGTATGTGTTCGACAAGCCGGATGATTGGCTGCGCACGGCTGGGGTGACGACTGACCCCTACGGCAAGGTGCCGCTGCTCGATTACGATGACCGGTCAAACTATCTGCTCGCCGACAATTCAGTCATCTACCTTCGCTACGTCTCGAATGATCAGGACTATGGGCTGGATCTCGGCCTATGGCCGCAAACCTTTGTCGATTATGTCGAGACCTATCTTGCCTGGGCAACATGCGAGGAAGTGACGGGCTCGTCCGATCGAAAAGACAAGCTCGAAAAGGCGCGGGATAAGGCCAAATACAAGGCATCGAACACCGACGCCATGAACGAGGCCGTGACGCGGTATCCACCTCCTGGCCGGCTTGTCCAAAGCCGTGGCTCCTCCTCGCGCCGTAGGCCTGACGGGCTTCGCTGATGGCGAAAACCAATGCGCCTCTGCTGGCCTTCAACCGGGGGCTGGTCTCTAGCTCTGCGCTGACGCGTGTTGATGTCGATCGCATCCGGTTGTCTGCGGAGGTGATGGAAAACTGGCTGCCGAAAACGGCCGGCTCGATGTTCCTCCGTCCAGGCTTCGGCTATCTCGGCGCCAGTCGAAACAACGCCTTCGGGATCGATATCCCGTTCGTTGCATCGACAACCGACACAGCTCTGATCGAAATGGCTGACGGCAAGATGCGGGTTCGCGTCAATGATGTGCTGGTCTCTCGGGCGTCGGTCACCACTACGATATCAAACAGCAATTTCGCCACCTCGGCGAGTTGGACGGACGCGTCGACCAATGGCGGCACGCTCACGTTCGGCGGCAGCGGCCTTGTCCTGGACGCGGTCAACGTGGGCGGGCTGGCGGTCTGCCGGCGGCAGATCACAGTTTCCGGCGGCAACATCGGGGCTCGCCATGCGCTCAACATCTCGGTGACGCGTGGCCCGGTTACCTTCCGCTGCGGCTCTACCTCGGGAGGCGACGAGTATATCGGCGAAACGACGCTGCGCACTGGCGCCCATAGTCTCGCGTTCACGCCGACCGGCGACTTCTACGTCCAGTTTCAATCGGATCTGGACATCGACAAGATTGTTGCATCCTGCCAAGTCGCTTCGGCTGGTACGATGGAACTGGATATCCCCTACGCCGCCGCAGACCTGCCATTTGTTCGCTGGGACCAATCAGCGGACGTTCTCTTTTTGGCGTGCGCTGGTTTTCAGCAGCGGCGCATCGAGCGCCGCGCGGTCGATAGCTGGTCGATCGTGCTCTATCGTCCCGAGAATGGGCCATTTTTCGGCACGCGATCAGCCAAGGTGAAGCTCAAGGTAGCCGCCACCAACGGTAATACCTCGCTGACTTCCGATCTGCCGTTCTTCAAAGCCACCCATGTCGGGGCTCTGTTTCGCCTGTTCAACGAAGGCGTCGATCAGACCTACAAACTGGGTGCTGGTGGCTCATTCACCGATCCGCTTCGGGTGACCGGCGTCGTGACGTCCAACTACGATGATCGGAATTGGTTCTATACCGTCTCCGGCGTTTGGTCCGGCACGCTCAGGTGGAAGCGGTCTTTCGACGGCCCGGACAGTGGCTTCAAGGATTTCCCCTACGAGCAATCGTCCTCCACTGTGCCTATCACTACCAATCTTGGTTCAACCCAGAATGATGACGATGACAACAACGCCATCGTTTACTACAAGCTGGGCTTTGAGGATGGTGACTATACCTCCGGCACGGCAACGGTAACCATCGACTATGATGGTGGCGGCGGATACGGCATCTGCCGGGTTATCGCGTTCACCTCGGCAACCCAAGTCGAAATTGAAGTGCTGGATCGCTTCAACACCACCGAGTACACCGACAATTGGCAGGAAGGCATCTGGTCGGATCGGCAGGGTTGGCCGGGCGCTGTTGCCTTCGACAAAGGCCGGCTGGGTTGGTCGGGCAAGTCGCGCTTCATCTTCTCCGTCACTGACGATTACGAGAACTTTGACCCTGACTTCGAAGGCGATGCTGGGCCGATCAACAGGACGCTCGGCTCTGGCCCGGTTGACGCCATCAACTTCATGCTCTCGCTCAGCCGGCCAATTATCGGCACGCCTGGCGCTGAGTTCTCTATTAAGTCGACATCGTTCGATGAGCCGCTGACGCCACAAAATGCGCAAGCCGGGACGCCGTCTACACAAGGCTCTCGGGCAGGCGTGGCAGCGGTCAAAATCGACGGTCGCGGCATCTTTGCCCAGCGCTCGGGCAAGCGCCTGTTTGAACTGATCTTCGACCCGAACACCTATGAATACGCGCCGCGTGATCTAACGCTTCTATGCCCGGATCTGACCGGCTCTGCGAAGGTCGTCGGAATGGCAACCCAGCGCCAGCCCGACACTCGGGCTCATTTCTGGCTCGATGATGGGTCTGTCGTGCTGCTGACCTATGAGCCATCCGAAGACGTGACGTGCTGGTCCAGGCTCACTGCGGGTGGCGCCGGCTTCATTGAAGGCGTGTCGATCTTGCCGGGGGAAGATGAGGATCAAGTCTTCTATCGGGTTCGCCGCACGGTCAGCGCCTCGACGGTCCGCTATCTGGAAAAGATGGCGATGGAATCGGAATGCCTGGGCGGCACGATGAACAAGCAGGCCGACGCGTTCATTGTGGTGCCGTCTGTGACCGGAACGAGCGTGACCGGCCTGTCGCATCTGAACGGACTTAGCGTGGTCGCCTGGGGCGCGGGGAAGTATCTTGGCGCCTATACGGTGTCGGCTGGGGCCATCACTCTCAGCGCGGCTGTCACGGCAACTGACGTCATGGTCGGTCTGCCCTATACCGCGCTCTACAAGTCGACCAAGCTGGCCTATGCGGCGGCGGCGGGAACGGCTCTCAGCCAAATCAAGCGGGTCAACTATGTCGGCCTGATCATGGGCCGCGTCCACAATGACGGCATCGAAGTCGGCCGCGATTTCTCCAACATGGACAGGCTGCCGCGGCTCTACCAGGGCCGGCCCGTCACGGCAGATGAAATGTTCGAAGACTACGAAGAGCCGGCGACGGCGTTCCCTGGTGAATGGAAGCCTGATAGCCGCCTTTGCATCCGCGCCACGGCGCCGAAACCCTGCGTGCTCAACGCGGCTGTTGTTTCAGTCGAGACAAACGACAAGGTCTGATGGCTCACGAAGTCGTGCCGCTCACGCGGGACCATCTCCTGGAGTGGTACGGGGACCAGGGCAACGGGCCAACGGTGCGCGGCATCGCCGGCTTGGTAGATGGCAAACTGGTGGCGGTTGCCGGCTTCTGGTTCTCGGGCGGCAACGTGATTGCGTTCTGCTCCTTGAAGGAAGAGGCGCGGCCATATCGCCACGCCATCCACCGGACGGCGCTCGCAATCATGGAAGACGCCAAGGCGCGTCACAAGCGCATCATTGCACTCTGCGACCGCGACGAACCGACCTCGGCGAAATGGCTCTCGCGGCTTGGCTTCAAGCCTGACGATGGGGATGTGTGGACATGGCAGACTTCGGACTAACCACAATCCTCGGCCTTGTCGGTACGGGCGTCTCGGCGGCCGGAACGCTCGCGGCGGGCGCGGCACAGAAGAGCGGTGCCGACTATCAGGCCGCCCAGCTCGAACAACAGGCCAAGGAAGAGAAGGCAGCGGCGCAACGTGAGGCGGAACGGGCGAAGAAGGAGACGAACTTCGTCCTGTCGCGTCAACAGGCCGTGGCAGGCGCCTCTGGCCTCGGCGCGCTCGATGAAACCGTGCAAGACCTGGCCGGCGATGTCGCCACGCAGGGGGCGGTCAACGAAGGCATGATCCGCTACGGCGGCGAAGAGCGGGCGAAGGGTCGCCGGGCGCAAGCTGCCGCCGCTCGCATGGAAGGCAAGGCAGCAAAAACCGGCTCGTATTTCGGCGCCGCCGGCACGCTGATGGATGGCGTTGGGTCGTTCGCGAAGGATTGGAACCAACCGGCTTATGCCGGTCCGGCCTCGGGGATCTATTACTGATGGCTCTGAAACTGCCTGGCGCTGAAGACCTGGGCGCGCCTGTCAGCGGGCGTTCCGGTCGACCGGTTGCGACCTATGACACCTCTGCTATCGGCCGGGGCGTGGCGCAACTCGGTGCTGGCCTGCAGTCGTTGTCGAACAGCCTGAAGGTGAAGGAAACACAGGCGAAAGAGACGGTCGACAAGACCCAGCTATTCGACACGGAAAGCCGCTACCAGCAATTCAAGTCGGGTCAGGCCCAGGCGCTGACTGCTGCCGGCGACAAGGCCGAACCGGGCGCCTTTGGCTTCAAGGAGCAGTTTCAGGGCTCCTACAAGGAAGCTGCCAAAGAGTTCATGCAGAGCGTCCCGGCGCAGCTCAAGCCGATCTATGATCAGAAGCTGTTCGGAACGGAAGAATCGCTCGTCAACGGCGAAGGCGGCGCTTCCGATTTCGAACGGAAGCAGCGCAAGGCCTATTACAAAACCAGTGTCGATGAAGGCCTGACGGCCATTGAGAGCCGGCTCTACAGCGACCCGTCGAAATTCGATGACGCTGTCTTCGAGGGCAACAACTTCATCGACGCCATTCCCGACGAAGACGTGAATCCGATCGAGAAGGACGCACTGCGCCGGGGTTGGAAGGCCAAGGCGCAGATGGCCGCTCTGAACGGTATGAAGCCAGCCGATCGGCTCCGGGCTCTTGGGGAGGCTCCTGGCGAAGATGATATCATCAACGCTATGAAAGCCGTCGAAAGCGGTGGCGATCCGAACGCGGTTTCTGACGCTGGCGCGCTCGGCCTGATGCAAGTCATGCCGGACACGGCGGTCGAGATTGCGCAGGAAATCGAAGATCCGAACTTCCCGCGCACGCCTGAGGCGCAGGCCGAATATCTGAAAGACCCGGCTGTCTCCGAAAAGTACGGCACGTACTATTTCAACAAGATGCTCGCTCGCTACGATGGCGACCCGGAAGCCGCGCTTATCGCCTACAATGGCGGTGCCGCTCGGGCAGACAAATGGCTTGCCAGCGGGCGCAATGATGGCGTGATCCCGCAGGAATCGGCCGACTACTACAAGAAAGTTCTGGCTCGAACAAAGGACGGGCGCGGGCCCGCAGAAACCACTGGCAAAGAGCAACCGATCATCATTGGCGACGCTGCCGGGCAAGGTCGCGTTGGCAGTCCTGACGTTGCCGGCGTCAACAGCGTGGTCATGTCGCGCTTCAAGCAAGTGCAGAACGCGTTCGGCGCCTCGGTGCCGATCGTCTCGGGGTTTCGTGATCCGGTGCGCAACGCCAAGGCTGGCGGTGCTCGCAAGTCCGAACATATGCACGGCAACGCGCTGGACCTTGATGTCAGCAAGCTGTCGAACGAAGAGCGCGTCCGGCTAATCCAGACCGCCTCCTCTCTCGGCTTCACCGGGATCGGCGTCTATGCCAATTCCCTGCATCTCGATATCGGCCCGCGGCGCGCCTGGGGCGCCTCTCATCATTCGGACAGCGTTCCGACCTGGGCGCGCGACGCCATTGCCGCACACATGGCGGGCAAGGCCGAACCGCTCGGCCAACGTGGTGGCGCCGGCTTCAAGGTCGATCCCCGCTTTGCCGATATGGACTATGTGGCGCGCGATACCATCGCGAAGTCGGCACAGAAGGACATTGCGACCGAAGCCACGGCGGCCCGCGTTCGGCAGCAGGCGCAATACAAGGCCTATGACGACGCCATGGGCCTCAATATCGAGACCGGCAAGATTGTCAGCGAGGATCAAATCCTTAGTGACCCGGTGCTGGACGATGGCGACGTCACCAAGCAGTTGAAGGCCTTCCGCTCGAAGCAGAAGGAAGACGGCGGCGTCGGTGCGCTGGTGTCGGCTATCCTGGCCGGAAGCCCTGCGGCCTCGGTCAACAGCTTCGACAGCGACCAGAAGTCGACGGCGAACAAGGCCTATGACCAGATGCTGAAGGTCACGCCGGAAGAGCAACAGCCTATTGTCACGCAAGGCTTCGTCAAGGCGACTGGCTACATTCCCGATACGCTGCAGGCTCAAGTAAGGCAGGGCGCCGCGTCGAAAGACCCCGCCTTCTTCGCTGCCGCAATGTCGCAAGCCGACGCTCTGCAGACTGTCGCGCCTGTCTCGTTCGGCGCCGTCGAAGGCGCGGCCGACATTCGCGACAAGCTGGCGGCGTTCCGGCATTTCGTGAATGACCGGGGCATGTCGGGCGAAGAGGCTTCGCAGCGGATTCTTGCGATGGATGATCCGGCGCAAAAGGTGAACCGCGACGTTCTGAAGCCCGGTCTGGAAAAGTTCACGAAGACGCTGACCGTGGCCGATGTCACGAATTCCTTCGACCCTGGCTTGCTCTCGTCTGAGCCCGGCGCCGGCATCATGCCTTTGCAGACAAGCGCGCTGATGGCCGAATACAAGGAAATCGCCGAAGAGAAGTATTACGATACCGGCGGCGACACTGGTGCGGCGAAGGCGCAAGCTCTGGCTGAACTGAAAACCCGGTGGAATATCAGCAACATTTCCGGTTCTCCGAACCTGATGCGCCTGCCGCCTGAGCTGCACTATCCGCCGATCGACGGCAAATTTGATTACCTCCGTGCTGACGCGATGAAGACGGCGGAAAGCTATGTCGCCGGACTCCACGATGGCCGCAAGGTCGAGAATATCGCCATCATCCCGAACGCGACGACGCGCGCTGATATCGAGATGAAGCGCCCTCCCCGCTACCGGCTTTTCTATCAATACTCGGAAGACGGGCAGACCAAGTTCGATGAGGTGTTTGCCGGGCCGTGGGGCATCGATCCGAAGTCCCTGAGCGAAGGCGTCACCAAGGGAACTGAAGAGGCAAAGCAGCGCTTCCTGGCCCGCCACAACGTCAATGACCAGGCCAATGACATCGACCGCGCTGCCGCCGCGAAGGCCAAGGCGATCAACGAAGACCCGAACACGCAAGACTTCATCAAGGCGCTGGGTTCTGAAGCAACCATCGGCGCCGGCCGTGTTCAATCGGATCTGGTGCGCGCGAAGGGTGCCGAAGATGAAGCGCCGGCCGCGCCGCCGGAAGCGCAGAATCCGCGCGGCGGCGGTGATCCCAATGCCGGTAAGGCGTTCCGTAGCGGCTCCGGGGGCAAATTCTAATGCCGATTGTCCAGTATCCCGAAGACCGCCCTGCCCTCGGCACGTTCGGCGCCGTCGACAACAAGCCGGCACAGGAAACCGAACTGGCGCCGGATATTGCAACGGTCCTCGGCGCCAGTTTCAGGCAAGACAACACGATTGGCTCGATGGCCTCGAACAAGCTGGCCGGCGTCGACACCGCCACGCGGGAAGACGGCTTCACTGGCGATGTCATGTGGGACCAGATCAAGGGGACGCCTTACGAACAGAATTGGGATCGGTTCGCCAACGTCTTCAACCGCCCTGCCTTCGAAGCAATGAAGGCACAAATCGACATGGAAGCTGAAGACCGGCGCACGATCGACGCGGCCGGCTGGTTGGGGACCGCAACCTCTGGACTGGCGGGCGTCATCGACGCGCCTTCGCTTATTCCTGGCGGCGAACTGGTCGCGGGCGTCCGCGTTGGTCGCGCTGCTCTGATGACTGGCGCAAGGACGGCAGTTGCCGGGGCGCTCGGCGCTGGCGTGTCCGAAGTCGCGCTCCAGGCAACGCAACAGACGCGACCGCTGGCCGAAAGCGCGATGGCAATTGGCAGCGGCGCGGTTCTGGGTGGCTTTCTCGGTGCCGGCGCTGGTGCCCTGTTCTCCCATGCCGAAAGGAAGGCCGCCCTCGCCTCGGTCGAAAGGGCTCTGCAGGATCATGTCCCGACCCCTGACGAAGTAGCCGCGCATGCGGAAGGCGTCGGCATGGGCGCGCAAGCCGTCGAAAAGCCTGTCCTTGGTGACTACGGCATCGCCTCGGGCGGCAAGTCGGTCGGCGCGCTGCAATCCGGTTTCAACCCGCTGCTGCGGGCGGCTCATAGTCCATCGGCTGTTCATCGCTCGGTCATGGCCGATCTGGCGGAAACCGGCTTCTACCTCGAAAAGAACGTGCGCGGCGAAGGCAACCTCGCGGTCGAAAGCGCGGTCAAGTATTGGGACCGTGGTGCGCTGACCAAGGCGCTGGACGACATGCGCGGCACCTACGCCAAGGCGCGGCAAAGGCCTGGCTTCGACATGACGGCGGAAGAGTTTCGAACGGCTGTCAGCAAGGCGATGCGCCGTGGTGATGTCGGCGAAAACGATGCGGTGTCGGCGGCGGCGCAATCCTGGCGCAAGACGCTGTTCGACCCGCTGAAGGATGAGGCAATCGAGGTTGGCCTTCTGCCCGCCGATGTGAACGTCAAGACGGCAACATCCTACCTGACCCGGCTTTGGAACGCTCCGCGTCTCAATGCCGGCGAAGAGCGCTTCAAGCAAATCGTCCGGCCGTGGATCGATGACCAGCTAGCGCAGTTGGAGTTCAAGGCCGACGAAATCAGGGTAGGCAACCGGATTGTCGATGCCGAGAAGCAGCGCGAAACCTTCGGCAAAGTCTCGGAACGGCTCGACAACATCGAAAGCCGCCTGGCTGATCGGCAAGGCATCCGGGAGCGGAAGAAAGCCGCGCTCGGTCAACTGCAACAGACGCGGCAAGACGTGTTGAAAGAACGCGCGCCGGCCGACGTGGTGCGGATGCTGCGCGGCGCCGATGAAAATGCCGTCATGGTCGACACGGTAAAGCAGGCTCGCGCGGCTGAACGGTCGGCAAACAAGAAGCAGGCTTTCGCTGACCGCTCGCCGGTCTTGGCGCTGATCAAGGAAAAGGGCGGTGTCCGCGTCGGCTCGAAGCTTGACAACGAATTGCGGGCAATGGGCGTCACGCCCAAGACGCATCCGGGGCTGTTCATCAAGAGGGGCGGAATCGGCGACGTCGACAACTTCGTCCAGTCGGAAGATGAAATCTTCGCTGGGCTGCCAAGCGATGGCGCCGGCTATGTCGACCCGGTGGCGGTTATGGAATCGATCCGCTCGGAGCTCGGCGGCAATCCCCTGCGCACGGCTGAGGAAGAGGCTACAGCAGCGGCGCTGGATAATCTGGACAAGGTGGCGGCCGAATGGCTGGACCGCGTGGGGCTGGCTCCTAACGCCTCGGTGAAGGACGTTCGCGACTTCATCGCCCGCGTGACCGGCGCCGAAAAGAACACGGCCGGCATCGATTCCCGTATCTCGCGTTTCGAACAGGAAATTGAAGAGTTCGACCGCACAACCGACGCCATCGTCAATGAGAGCAAAATCACTGGCGCCGAAGCAAAGACGGTCGGCGAAGAGCTCGAAAAGCTGGAAGCCGAACTTGATGCGGTCAAGGATCTGGCCAACTCGTCGCCGCGCGTGGCGCTGGTAGTCGACTACGGCACGACCCGACGCGACCTGTTCAAATCGAAGCTGAAGGAACGCTCGCTTTCAAAGCGCGTCGAAGCGCTGAAGCGGCTCGATGCCGAAGGCGGCGCCAATGATGAAATCCTGGCCGAACTTGCCGCCAAGTCGATCGAACTGGACCGGCTGCGCGCCAGCATCGACGGGCTCAAGGTGAAGGCCGACAAGCTCGAACCGATGATGCCCAAGGTAAAGCAGGAAATCCCCGATTTCGTGTCACCGGAAGACCGGGCCGACTACGTCAAAGGCATCGTTGACGATATCTTTTCGCAGCTCACCGGCCGCGCAAATCAGGGCATGCCGTCCTACGACATGACGATGTCTTCGCGCGGGCCTCTCAAGGAACGCACCTTCAACATCCCCGATCACCTGATTGAAGAATTCCTCGAGCACGACATTGAACTGATCGGCCGGCGCTATGCTCGCGTGATGGCAGCCGATGTCGAGCTGACGAAGATGGACAAACGCCAAGGTGGCGCCGGCAAGCCGACACTGGCAAGCCAGCTCGATCGGGTGAAGAACGACTATCTGACCCTTCGGGAAGAGATCAACGCCAATCCCGATTTTGAACCGAAGGCGCGCGAAAACGCTCTGAAGGCCCTCGCCAAAAGCGAGAAGAACGATGTCGAAGACATAGGCAGCGTGCGGGATCTTCTGCGCGGTCAGTACAAGGTCGAAATCCAACACACGAACTATGCGCGGGTGCTGCGCATGGCCGGCGTCTTCAACTTCATGCGTTCGCTGGGCGGCGTCGTGGTGTCGTCCCTGTCGGATGCTGCTCGGCCTCCGATGGTTCACGGCATGGGCCGCTACATGAGCGAGGGCATTGCGCCGCTGATCACCAATATGAAATCAGTCAAACTGGCGGTCGAGGATGCGAAGCTGCTCGGCGCCGTGACGGAACGGTCGCTGCAAAGCCGCCTTGCCACGATGGCCGAACTGGCTGACCCGTATTCAAGCATCTCGCCTTTCGAGCGTTTCATCGACAATGCCGCCAACGTCTTTTCCAAGATGACGCTGCTGCCCTGGTGGAACGACATGCACAAGTCCATCGCCTCGGTCCTGGTGCAAAACCGGCTGCTGATAAACGCCACGGTCGATTATGAAAAGCTGGCGCCGGCCGAACTGAAATACATGGGCTTCCTCGGCATCGATGCTCACATGGCCGAACGGATTTCAAAGCAGTTTGCCGAGTTCGGCGATGTCGACGGCAACGTCCATATTCCAGGGATTGCCGACTGGACCGATGAAGGTGCGCGCCGCGCCTTCGCCGCTTCGGTCAACAAGGATGTGGATTCGATCATCGTTACCAAGTCGGTGGCCGATGTGCCGCTGTTCGCCCATACCCCGACTGGCCGCGCCCTCCTCCAGTTCAAAAGCTTCGCCCTGGCTTCAAATCAAAGGGTGCTGATGCGCGGTCTTCAGGAAGGGCCGGGCTCGTTCATCACGGGCATGGCAGGCATGATGACTATGGGCATGCTGACCTACTACCTGAAGCAAGTCGAATCTAACCGGCCCTTGAACGACAACCCCGGCCGGTGGGTGGCTGAAGGCTTAGACCGCTCTGGGATTTTTCAGCTCGCGTTCGAGGTCAACAACACCTGGGAAAAGCTGGGCGGCTCGGGGATCTACACTCTGGCGGGTGCGGCGTTTCCCGATGCGACGCAACGGGCGCCGGCCTCGCGCTATGCAAACCGTGATGCGTTCGGCGCTCTGCTCGGTCCATCGTTCCAGCTCGGAACCGATGTAGCGCAAATGCTCGGCATCGGCGCGCGGGCAACTCACGGCGACATCGACCTGAAGGAAGCAGACGTCAACCGCACGATTGGCCTGACGCCATTCGCTTCGCTGCCCTATTGGCGGTGGATCATTGAAGGCGGGTTCGGCCTCGGCGACGCCGGCCTGAAGCCACAGCTCAAGGAAGCGGTTTCCGACTAGCAATTATAGGTGTCGTCGGACCGGCCGCCGTAGTTCCAGCACTTATCAGAACTGCCGCTGCCGGCGGGTATAAAACTGGTGATGGCCATCGCCATTACAGTCACAATCGCAAGCGCGATCAAAATACCAAAACCACTATAGCGCGGATCCTCCCAGAATTTTGGCTTGGGCGGAACGATCCTCTTTTTCATTGCGGAGTCTAACAAAATGGCGACCACTTCGGTTGATCAAGTCACTGGCTATGGCGAAACCGTAGCATACAAGGCTCCGTGTCGCCTAGCGACCACGGGCAACATCGCCCTGAGTGGTTTACAGACGATCGACGGAAGCCTGACGGCAGCCAATGACCGCGTGCTGGTCAAGGACCAGACCGACGCCCGCGAAAACGGCATTTACATCGCTTCGACGGGTCTTTGGCAGCGCGCCCGCGACATGGACAGCAACCGCGATTTGACCAAGGGAACGAACGTTTCGGTCACAGACGGAACGGTGGGGGCCGGGCAGTGGCAGGTAACAACTGCGAATCCAATCACCATTGGTACCGCAAGCATTGCCTTCAGTCAGGTGGTTCAGCCCTTCGATGCTGAATTGACTAGCTGGGCGGCAATCACCCGCGCCACAGGCTTCGACGCGTTCGTTGCATCGCCGACTGCGGCCAATCTCCGCTCCTTGATGGTTGGCGCGGTGACGGGCACCGGCGCTCTAGTCTTTGCCACGTCACCAACCCTCGTCACGCCCAACATAGGCGCGGCCACAGCGGCCAGCATCTCAATGTCTGGTGGGGCGGGCGTCTCGCACACCTTCACCGGATCGGGCCTGGCCGCCAACATATGGGTCAACCAGACCAGCGCCGCATTGAGTGCGACCGTGCCAGAAATCGGCGCGCAGTTCACGATGACTTCGAATTTGGGCATCGCCAATCAAACCACGGCCTACAAAATCGCGGCTACGTTCAGCGTCATTGGCGGCGCCAATTCGGCCTGCATCTATGGCACCAACACCATCGTACAAGGACATGCCGGAGCTGGCGGCTATCTCGTCACCGGCAGCGAAGTGGACATCAACAATGTTGGCGCGACCGCTGCGACCCTCGGTTCCGGCACAGCCTCATACGGCTTCATCGCCGTTGCCGCTGGTGGGTTTGACAGCACGGCGGCGTTCTCCGCAACTGGCTCCGGAATTAACTGGACCTACGGTTTTGCCACCTGGTTGAACGGCATCAAGTCGGTCACGCACTCGGATTTCCGGGCGGAGAGCACCGCGACCAATATTCTTACAGCAACGGGGGCGAGGACCAACGGCATCAGTCTGACCGGTGCCACATTCTCAAACCATGCCTTCGATAGTCCCGGCTTTTATGTAGATGGCGCCGGCTCCATGTCGGCACTCGGCATCCAGTTTTCTGGCAGCACTGCGGTCGCTGGCCCCGGCATCTTCCAGAACGCCAACATACTGACTTTTACAGGCGGCACTAGCGGCTTCCAGTGGGACAACCAAGCGGTCAGCACTCAGTTGATGGCCCTAAGCAATACCGGGGTGCTAACGGTACTCGGGTCCGTTACGGGTTCGTCGTCGATAAAATCAAATAGTCCATCTGGGGGCATTGGCTACGCAACCGGCGCTGGCGGCTCCGTGACGCAGGCCACTTCGAAGTCCACAACCGTAGCGCTTGCCACTATGTGTGGTCAGATCACCATGAACAACGCGGCCCTTGCGGCTGGTGCCATTGTGTCGTTTACGTGGACAAATGCGAATATAGGTGCGGCCGATGTAGTGGTGCTTAACCACATCTTCGGCGGCACGATAGGCGCCTATACCCTCAATGCTCAGTGTGGCGCTGGCTCGGCCCAAATAAATGTTCGCAATAACACTGCTGGTTCGTTGTCAGATGCAATCGTCATCCAATTCACCGTCATCAAGGGCGTAAATTCTTAAAGGAGAACACATGAAAATCGACTTCACCAAGCCGCTGCTGACCATCAAGGGCACGCCGTTGAAAATGACGGAAGACCCGAACTCGCCCGACACCACACTGGCAGATGTGGTAACCAATGCGCTCCTTATCCCGTCCCGCGATCCGAGGCCGTTCGATGAGAACGTCAACGCCTTTAGGCTTGCGCTTCGCATCAACAACGAGCCGGCAAATTGCGAGGTCAAGAGCGAGGAAATCACGCTGATCAAGCAAGCTATCGGCCGCAACTACGGGCCGAATGTCTGCGGGCCGGCTGATATGCTGCTTGAGGGCGACTAATCGCGGCAGGCTTCTAGCCTTCGCGGAAATCAGGGAGCATCCGCTCAAAACGGCGCTGCGCGGTGTCGATTCCAAAGTTTGCCATTTCCTCGGCGTCTTTACGAGAGCATTCGCCTATCTGCATCAGCCATAGGACTTTACTCTCCCGCGACATATCCGGGTGTGTTCTGACGGTTGGAATTGAGGTGATTTCATTGAGTGGTCTATCTGCAGAAAACTCATGGTCAAGGAGCGCTGGCGGGCCGCCGATGTCTTTGGAATAGCCGCCCCACGCAAAGCACGCATGGACCCATTTTTCACCAACGCTCATCCCGTCAAATGACCTTGTCTGGTTGTCTGTAGCGAGAAGATTGCTTTGATCGCCGCACCGAAAAGTGCCGCTCGCGGGCCACTCGGCCACCTCGTAACCTTTGCCGTCTGCCCCGACCACGACAAGCTTAAACCCTGCGCGCCTAACATTTCGGGACAAGCCTCTGTCGCCGCTCTCGAACTCGCAACAGCCGATCTTGATGTTCTCATGGCTTGGGATCGCTGTTCTGTCGAATGCTTCTTTCGAGAGCATGAACACATTCGAGCGGATGTGAGGATTCGGAAAGCGCGGAAACGTTATCCATTGGTGCTGTGGTCCGCCGTGCAGAGTCGCGATAGACCAGTGGCGATCGAAGCCGCGTGCATAGCTTGACCAATGTCGACGGCGCTTGAGGATGTCTGCGATGGCGCGGCGGACGCGATTATAGGGCGACCGCAATGGAACAATCCAATGTTGCGCGACCAGGCCAAGCCACCATCGGAAGTTCCGCGCAAGATTGGCGTCGAATCGGGGCGATTGGCGGACCAGCCAATTGACCTTTTCGAGCGCCTTGCAGGAATTATAGAGGCTTTCGAACGATCCCGATGCCCCGACCATCCCCACACCCGGCTTTGAAAGGTTCAGGTGTAGCTTCTCCAGCCAGCGATCAGCCTTGATTTCGGTGTACGTGTTGATGAAGCATGCGTGTGAGAAATCGAAGTGCTCGGCCGCATGTTTGTAGGCATGGATGTCCATGCCGATGTCGTCGCTGACAAAGTGGATGCTATGCGGCGTATCGGCCAGGATGTTCCGGAGCGCGGCAATTTCACCCGCCTTGCTATACCCCTTGGCGATTATAACGAGGTGGTGCGGAATTCCCGCATCGTGGCGCCGGTAGGACTCAACGAAGGATTGAACGGCGAGGAAGTCCTCCTCTGTGAGATTTGAGCCCTCAGCTCTTCGCGCCAAGTAAAAAACTGCGATCCTAGACTTCACTTTTGCATTCCTCCGCCAGCGCTTCCGCTTGTGGGTTCTCTACCCGAAAACGCCAACCTTGAAAACTGCCGGGATATGGACCCGGCCTCATAACATCAAGAGGTTTTCCATGGACCGCAACTTTGCGCGGGCGCTTGCGCTCGTTTTGAAATCCGAAGGCGGCTGGTCGGACAATCCGGCCGATCCGGGTGGCGCCACCATGAAGGGCGTCACGCTTGCCAATTTCCGCCGCTATGTGAAAGCGGATGCGACGAAGAATGACCTTCGCCATATCACTGATGCTCAGGTGGCAACGGTCTATCGGCGGTTCTACTGGGACGCTGTGGCCGGTGCGGAATTGCCTGATGGCGTTGACTATGCCGTGTTCGATTTCGGCGTGAACTCTGGCCCATCTCGGGCGGCGAAGTATCTGCAGGGCGTTTTGGGCACTGTACAGGACGGGCGCATAGGCCCAGCAACCGTCAAGGCCGCGCAGGCTAAGCCGTCTGCCCAGACTGTCAACGCGCTCTGCGATGCCCGTCTGGCGTTCCTGAAGCGCCTTGGTACATGGCCGACCTTCGGCAAGGGCTGGAATTCCCGCGTGTCCTCGGTGCGCGCTCAGGCGCTTGCCATGGCCGCGCAACCGGCGCCAATCGTCATCCCGAAGGCTGCGCCAGACAAGCCTAGCGTAGTCGTGGTGACGCAACAGGGCAACGAGCCGCCTGTGGTGACGAAGGTGCCCAATTCCCCATCCAACAGGGGTACGGGCATCATCTCTCTGATCGCAGTCATCATCGCGGCTATGGCAGCATTTTTTGGGTGGAGGTGACCATGGCTGACCTTGTCACTATGCCGAACTCGAACCCATCCCGGAAACTCACTGCGGCTGTCGTCGGTGTTGCAATCGTTGAAGTGGCGCGGACCGCGCTGGCCAACTTTGCGCCGGGCTGGTCAGACCCGGCCATGTGGACTGCGCTGTCCCCAGTCATCGTCTTTGCCTGTGGCTGGTTCATCAACGATGAGGCAACGGTCGTGATAACCAAGGAGGCAGAGCAATGACCATCTTCGTGGCAATCACAGCCATCGTCGCATGGCTCAGCTTCGCCGGGGTTTGCGTGGTGATCCTCATGGCCTTGGCCGTAATGAGGGGGCTGAAACTGCTATGACCGCGATCCTCGCATGGATTCTAAGCAATCCAACCATCCTCGCCATAGGCGCGGCAATCATCGGTGCGCTCGGCTTCGGCCTTCAACAGCGTCTGGCGGGTGCCAAAGCAGAGCGGAACAAGCAGGCGGCGGAACGACTCGCGGCCCGCACCGAAGCCGACAAGATCGACCAGGCTGTTGCCGGCATGTCTGACGCTGAAGTTCTGAAGGAGCAGGCCAAATGGTCACGCTCAGGACGCTGATGGTCGCCGCGCTCCTAGCGCTCGTCGCCTGTCAGCATACCGGCGGCAGCTTCTGCGATGTCGAAAAGCCGAATCGCAACCCCGTTGAGGACATGACGCCGATCGAGGCGAGGACGGCATTGGAGCACAACCTGAAGGGCGCCAAGCTCTGCGGCTGGAAAGCCTGAAATGCCAACGGGGAACAAGAGCCTGGAAATGATGATCGGCGGCCTGATGGAGGCGACGCAGAACATGCAGCGGGATATCACGGAAATCCGTCGCGATATCAAGGATTCTGACGCTAGGGCCGCGCTGAGCTATGAGCAGTCGGAACAGCGCGCCGCCGCCAGCCGCGCCAAGATGTATGTCAAGACGGATGAACTTGTCGAACGCGTCGCAGCTACAGAAGTTGCGGTCAGCAAGCTCAACACTGACATGACGACGGTCAAGGAAGTCACGGCCGAAGTGACGCGCTGGAAGCTCATGGGCATGGGCGCGCTGGGAGTGACAGGGATAGCCTTCGCGGCTCTGGGTTCATTGGTCACCTACTACTGGACGGAAATTGTCAGCGCCTTGCGCGGAGGTTGAGCACGATGACCGCCAAAATTATCCCCTCTACTTAGTCCGGCCTGTCTATGAGCGGCGCCTTGCGCGTTTGCGGGACGTAGGGCTGCACCAGTCGCACCTTGGATCGAGCGACCGTTACCGCTGGACTTAGGTCAATCGTGACGGTGTCCTCATCGACCCGGATGACATCGCCTACAAGCTCGATCTGCTGGCCTCTCCTCACCTTCGATGTCTTGTCCACTATCGAATGGGGGAAGCCGTAGGACGGGATGGAGACACTGATCCTGTCCTCGGTCACGCGACGGCGCACCGTTGCGGTGATAGCGACCTCGTCGCCCGGTTTGATGCCCCTTGCCATATCAACGATTCTGGAGCGGCCGGCGCCTTCGTCAAGCGATTGCTAATAGGATTCGCTAAGCAACCATGCCGGGTGTAGCATGGGCTTTGTCGTCCGCACCCAACCGAGGCAAACGGACGCTTGGGAGATGACAGCGCTTCCGCCCATTTGCGGGAGATTGAAATGTCACACCCCAAGGTGTCTGCATTCGATTGCGACGTCCTACGAAGTGCATTCCATAAAGCCGTCCGCGAAGAAGAAATCGCTGAAGATCGATGGCGGGACTAGGCGGCGCAAATGATCCGCGACTTCACCGGCACCGCTGAAACGGTCGATTCCGACTTGCTGGAATGGATAGTGCGGAAGGTGGTCTAGATCTTCCTGTTCAATATTCGCGCTTCTCGCATAAGCGACGACCAATTGTGCGGCCCAAGGAAGGCGATAAGCTCGCGGGCTTGTGCTTCTGTTATGCCGGAATCGATGACTAAACGGCGAACAAGGCCGTCCGTTGCGGCCGGTGGCCTTCCTTGCTCGTCAACCATTTTAGGATTCTCCCTAGCGGCGTAACGTGGCCAACTGGGAATGGTTCCGTTGCTGCGGCCCGGCGACCTTTGTCCAGCGGACCGGGGCCGGTTTGGCTGGGCTCGATCGCCGGACCTACCGACAAACGGAGAGACACAATTCGCCGGCGGGCGAGGCTACAGGCCGGCTTGCGTCGATGCCAACTTGGCAAAACGGCGGTGTCCGGTTGCCCTCAAATTGGATGAGCCCCAAGAGTCGAATCCGGTTGACCTAGCGACGCTCCCCACGCCGCGCTATATCGGCTCGATGGGCAAGGGTTGGACTTTTCAAACACTGATCGACGCAAAGATGATGGTGACGGCGCACTGCCACAACTCAGCCTGTCACCATAGGCAAGCGCTCGACCTCGCCAAGCTTCGCGATCGATTCGGCCCGGACACGCCGGCCATGGCGGATGACGTCATTCCAAAGCTGAAATGCGCCAAGTGCGGCGGCAAGGCGGTCGGCGTGATCTATACTCCCGACACCAGCCCGACCGGCTACGGCAAGGCCAAGGGCACGTAGCGTCTGCTGCACCAATCGAACGAATAGCCGGCCGGGGTCTGAAAGCCTCGAGCCGGCTTTTTTGTGCCTTCGTGCCGGGCCTGCTGGCGTTTGGCCTTCCTGATCCTCGGCAAGTCCTGGGTGTGCGTCTTGACCTCGGCGCATTTGAAATGAGCCGGTGCACAGTTGGTGTTCACGTCCCGACCGAGAAGGCCAAGGGCGCGCTTGTGTTCGATAATCCAGCGGTCTTCGTGGCGGCGGATAGCCTCCCCGCACAGGCAGCACGGCGCGACGTTGTGGGCAGTGCAATGCTCGCTGAAGATGGCTTGTCGACGCTTGGCCGACATGCGAGCACGGGGCGTGTTCTCTGTCACGGACTAGACCGCAGGCGGACGCCTGGCCCTCCTGTGGCTGCATCACCATCATCAAGGAAGACGACGCCAGCGTCTCGAAGCGCGTCGGTCACAGCGTCAAGGGTATCGGTGCGGACCTTTACACGCTCGGCGCCGAAAGCCTCCATGTTCCTGATCGTGTTCGCACTCACGCCGGCCTTGTCGGCAAGAGCAATCTGCTCCATTCCAATGAGCGAGCGCGCCGCCCGTATCTGGTATCCAGTAATCGGCATTTTAATTCCATCCTAAACAACTTTGGTATCATACACAAATTGCTGTTGACAGCAACGGGCATCAACGCCTATGGTAAAAAAACCAACTTAGTTGGTAATGGTAACCACAAATCGGGAGATTACCCAATGCCGAACACCCATGTTCGGGCAACCGCCGAAGGTATGCCCAAAATCACCCGCCGCACCGCGCTCGCAGCTACCGCAGGCGCAATCACCACTGCTGCCAGCGGCTTTCCCGCCAGGGCAGCGCCAGTGTCAGCTGAGCTCCTAGCACTCATCGAAGCCAAGCATGCAGCCTATGCTCGTTTCATCGAGGCAATCGACCGCGCCACGCCGCTGGAAGACGCTCACCTGCCGAAGACGGCAGAGCTATTCATCCCGCTTTCTATCGGCGGCGCCCAATCGCACAGCCTGCGCTTTTCTGAACTCGACCGCGTTGCCGATGATCTGCGCGATGAGATCAAGCGCCGTTACCGCGAACAGGAGCAAAAGCTGACCGCCCTGCGCAAAGTCGCGCCCGATCTTGCCAAGCAGTCAACCGGCGCGCTTCGCAAGGCGGAACAATTCGACTTGCGAGCACTGAAGCGCCTCGTCAAGGAAGAACGCGCGCGCAGGGTCGCGGTCGGCCTGGAGCAGGCGATAGAGGAGCGCAACAATGCATCCGACGCCGAACGGGAGGCGCTGAATGCCGTCTGCGCCTACCGCTGTACCAGCATGGAGGAGCACCGGGTCAAAGCCGAGTTCCTGAAGAAGTTCGCTACCGGCAAATACGGCGACCTTCAGCCCGAGGACGTTGACGCCCTGTTGCTGTCGTTCCTTCCGGTGGAGGCATGACGATGGCCGCCACCAAGGAAAAGACCACGTTTGCCGATCTGGAGCCGCTGATCTGTGACGCCGACAACATGCTCGACGTTCTTGTGAACCTGTTGGATCAGGCCGGCTTCACCCGCACCGATGGGGTTATCACGGAACGTGATCAGGAGTTGATCTTCTTCGCTGTCAACGTCGCAGTCGAGATGACCGGGAAGGTGAGGAAGGCCTATTACGAAGCGCTCGAACGAACGGCCTTCTGATCAATTGCCCTTCGGACACTAGATGCCCGCTGCCTCACGGTGGCGGGCTATTCTTTTCTCGGCTTGTGCCCATCATTGGCGAATCACATTTCAGGCGAGGATCGCGAAATGGTTCAGTTCTGCGTGGATATTGCCTCTGAATCACCGTGTCGGGTTTGCGAGACGGCTGTGCCTCTTCAAAGCGGCGAATGTCCAGAGTGCTCGACGCCCACTTATCGCCTCACGTTCACGGAATTCTTTGGGGAAATGGAAGCCATGCACATTACTGATGCGCGTCATGGTGGGCTTGTGGTCGGTCGACATGGAACAAACGACGATATTCCGATGTACGTTCATGTTGGGGGAGGCATCTTTGAATTGGGTGGCTTGATGCACGGTGGTGAGTTCATCGTTTCCCAACAGGCCACTGCAAAGCACAAAGAGGCCATCGAGAAAATCAATGCTGAGAATGGTGACGCGGGAGAGATGCCCCTCCGCTACTCCAGCAGGACATCAGTCATCAACACGAACCTAATGCCACCAGGCGGCGGCCTTTGGATCAACCATGGCCAGTTTATTGTTAATTGGTTTGCCACCGCGAAGCACCTTGAAACGCTCGAACAGCTCAACGCAGATGGCAACCCCGACAGCTTCCTGTCGATCGGCCTGCCCTCCCCAACTTGAACGCGGGCGCCTGTTTCATCGTTTGCAGGCGTTAGGCACCAAGTTAGGCACCAAATAAGGCGACATGAAAAAGTATTGCATTATCAAGTCGATAGCCGAAAATCTGGCGGAGGGAGTGGGATTCGAACCCACGGTGAACTTGCGCCCACGCCGGTTTTCAAGACCGGTGCCTTAAACCGCTCGGCCATCCCTCCAAGGCTTGATTTCGTTAGCTTTTCTGGCTTTCAAGCTGCGTCTAAAGTGGCTGCTGCTACCGAATTGCTACCGAATGGCCTTTTGTGCCTTGGCCTTTACCGCGCGCTGGATCACAGCGTCAACCTGTTCTGCTGCGTCGGCCTGCATTCCTGGCATGACATGCGAATACAGGTCCAACGTGATGCCGATTGACGAATGGCCGAGACGTTCGCTCGCAATCTTGGGGTGCACGCCGGCAGCCAAGAGCTGTGAAGCGTGGGTATGCCGAAGATCATGGAAGCGAATGCGGGGCAACGCGGTATTGCTGATGATCCTGACCCACTCATGGGTCAACGATCGGGGCTGAATAGGTTGGCCGTCCGGCTGGGCAACCACAAACGAATGGTCATTGAGGCGAATACCAAGCCTTAACTGTTCCTCAGCCTGCCGGGCTCGACAAGCCCGCAATTCGTCAACGACGGTCGCCGAAATCGCCACCGTGCGGGCGCGGCCGGACTTTGGTTCCTTGTAGCGCACCCCGTCTTTCGTCTGCTCGGCGCTCTGCACCACGGCGATGCTTTTGCCGTCGAGATCGACATTGCCCCAGCGCAGCGCAATCGCTTCGCCGCGCCGAAGTCCGCACATGACGGCGAGCAGCACAGGAACATAGATCCTGGTTCGCTTTAACGCTTCGAGCAGATCGCCAGTCTGCTCGGCGTCGTAGGCCAGCATTGTCTTGCGCTCGACCTTTGGCGGCGTCGTCGCCGAGGCCGGGTTCTTCGCCAGCCTATCCCACGTCACAGCCTGCCCCAGCGCCTTGATGAGCACCCGGCGCATGTGGTGGACCGTCCGGGGCGAAAGACCGCCCTTCCCGTCCCTGCGGCCTTCTGTGAGCGCTTTCGTGAAGGCGCCGTCAATCCTGTCAGTCTTCAGCTTAGCGAGCGTCACGTCGCCTAGGAGCGGCGCAACACCCTTCTGCAGTATCTCGGCGTATCGCTCATGTGTCTTCGGCGCGACTGATGGCTTGATGAAGATCAGCCATTCATCCAAGAACTCGGCGATGGTTTGTTTTGTCGGCTCGACGTAGTTGCCGCTCTTCAACTCTGTGATGAGCCGGGCGCATTCCTCTTCCGCCTTCCGCTTCGACGTGGTTTCGAACGTGTGCCACTTGCGCCGCCGCTTGCCGGCCGCATCGTAGATGTCGAGAACAATGACCCACTTGCCGGGCGAGCGCTCTTTGACGTGGCCTTTCATTGGTCGTCGCTCCCCAGCACAACGCGGACTTTACCTGCCGCGATCGCGTTGTTGAGAAGGCGGCTTTTCATATCCTCTACATAGATCGCGATGTGATCGAGATCGGCTCCAGGCTGACGCACAAGGTCTTTGATAAGCGAGTCGATGACCTCGAAAGTCGCTGCCGTACGGCATTCGGGATCGTTCATCCAATCTTTGTCAGTCCAATTCTGATGACCCCGAACGGCGGCGTGGTAGGCACCTTCCTTGTGGAAAGTGCTGGCCATGAAGACGCCCCAGAACTTCATCTCCGAACTGGAAAACATCCCGTCGTCTGCAAACGAACGCTCCAGCCTGAACTCGGCTTCTTGGCTCTGAGATCGGCCGCTTGCCGCCGCTGAAGCTTCGAGGCGATCCTTCAGGGATGGCGTCACCCGCAGCCCAAGTGACGCGCGTTCGCCCGCCTCAACGGGCTTAGTTGGGCGTCCCCGTTTCGGTTTGTCAGAGTTCATGACTGCTACTCCCTTCCTGTGCCTAATTTCTATACGGGCACAGAAAACATTTGTAAAGGACGCAAAGGGCGTTTATTTTCTGCGCAGGTACAGAAAAGGAGAATGCCCCTCATGAAAGACAGCCAAGAACTGACCCGTGCCACTCTTACAGTCGTGGAGGCGGCCCGTCGTCTCGGGATCGGACGCAACCAAGCTTTACGAAGCCGCGCGCCGTGGCGAGATACCGTCAATCAAGATTGGGAAGCGGCTTCTAATCCCTCGCGCGCAGTTGGAGCGCATGCTGTCGGGCGCGGCAGCATGAGCATCGACCTCCAACCCGACGAAGCCATCACCGCCGCCGCAAGGTGGCTGGCGAGCGATCCTGATCCCACTGGCAAGGCACTGGTGCCGACGCTCAAGGTCCGCTTTGGCCTGGACACGATGTCGGCAATTGAAGCCATCCGGCAAGCCACCCTCCTCCGCAGACAGGGAGGCGCAAATGTCTCTCTCTGACAACGAAAAAGCCGGCCCGCTCGCGACGGGACCGGCCTTGAAAATAGAAGTAGTGGAACGCAAAGAGCTTAGACGGAAACCGCGCAAACCTCAAGCAAATGCAATTACGCCGCAGCAGCGCTGGAGGAATGAAAACCCTTGGGCGGTATGGAGTCACTCCGCCTACCGCTCAGCGCTCCGCCGGGGTCTCATCGAGCGGCAGCCGTGCGAAGTCTGCGGCACAACCGACAATGTGGACGGGCATCATCCGGACTACAGAAAACCTGCTGACGTGATCTGGGTTTGCAGGTTGCATCATCGCCGGGAGCACCTGCGGCTGAAGTGCGAGGCGGCATCATGAAAGCCGTCAACGACAACTTCTACATTCTGGTGGAGGCATCGCAACAACTCGTCGGCTGGTACACGGTCACTGTACCCGGCGGCGGCTACACTGAGATTGATTATCGCAGTGCCCATCTCGATCGGTACAGCGCTTGCTGTGCGGCGCTCGACCTTCGCAAAGAGGCATTTCCTCATGCGCGTATCATCGAGAGGGAAGAGCCATGAGCGCCCGCAGCTTCACCAAGGTATCGCCGGCAGTGTGGCGGTCCCGGCGGTTCATCGGTCTGGCCGAGGAAGCCAAGGTCGGTTTCCTCTACCTCTTGACCAACGCGCATGTCACCAGCGCCGGGGTGTATGAGCTTCCGCCAGGCTATGCCTGTGCGGATCTTGGCTGGCCGGCGGCAGCCTATGAGTGCGTGCTGGGGGAACTGGTCAACGCGGAACTCATCGACCGCGACGGCGACGTGATCCTTATTGAACGATGGTTTCGGCATAACCCGCCAACCAACGACGACCACGCCATCGGCACCAGGCGCCGGCTCCAGGCCATCGAGAGCGAGCGACTGCGAGAGAAGGCCGTGTCAGCCTTCGATGAGGTCAACGCGGCTCGCATAGAACGAGAGGTCCAGAAGGCAGCCGAGCGGGCAGAGAAAGCCAGAGGAACCGTCAAGTCGATCGCGGAAACCATTGGCAGCACGTCGAGGCTGATGAACACCCGGCTGATGCAAGGTGGCCGATGACACCCTGTAGACACCCTGTCGAGACCCTGTCGAGACCCTGTCCACACCGTCTGTAGGGGTAGATTTACACCCTGTGACAGGGTGTGCACACACCAAGACCAAGACCTTAGACCGAGACCTTAGACCGGAGGAAATCGCGACAGCCGAGACCGTCATCAACGCCGCAGGGCTTTGGAGGGAAGAGGCGCCTAAAGCCAACGGCAGCGCTCCTCCTCCAAAGCCTTCGCGCTACACCATCTGTCGGCAGAGAGAACGAGACGGCCTTATCGTTCTGAAGACGGTTCACGACGAAGCGCACATAACGGCGCTGCTGAAAGATTATCTCGATCCGAACATGGCCGACGACAAACACGCGATCGAGAAGGCACTAGAGCGCTGGCGAATCCGGCGCGCTGTCGAGTTGAACATCTGCGTGCCTGAAAACATCGAGCAGCACCGGGTCGCTATTGCCCATGACGCCGGCCGCATCGACCAGGATGAGCTTGCCGGCCGCTACCTGGTCACTGACCAAAAACGGCAAGTTCAACATCACGTCGCCTTGTGCCGACATTCCCGGAAAGACGAAGGCGCCGCTGTCGTAGGGCACTTACGGCACTCGCTGGAAGAAATGGTTGTGGCTTGAACTTTCGGCAGTGACGATCGCGGCGAACGTCGAAGCATCAATCCTGAACGTGAAAAAGTACGACTTCGATGCGGCCAGCGGCAAGGCAATTACCCGCCAGCCCTGGCACGATGTCGATGGCGAGATCCGGGAAGTGAAGGCGCGGATCAAGAAGCTCGATGCCGAGTACGCCGACGCTGAATACAAGCTCGACGATGCCAGATGGAACGCTACCTGGAAGGCGCTGGGGATCGCCCGTTCCAACCTGCAGAAACTCGAAACGAAGCGGGCCGAGATCATGGCCGGCGTCTACGTCGAGCCTGTCGCTGCCGTGGCGCCGTCACCTGTTCGCGAGCATGCAAAATGGGAAATAGATGAGGCCATCCTGAAGGGTGGCGCTCCAGAATATCCACAGGCGGCACGTCCAGGTGACCGCGACGTTTGGAACGAAGGCCAGGACCGTTTCCGCGAATTCTGGATACAGGCCTCGCACGACGCCTTGCGCAAGGCTGGCACAAACCCAGATGACAGGGTGAACCTCGAACTTGTGGCGACCCTGAGAGGGATCGAGGAGGCCCGATGGCTGTGGTTATCGCAGCGCTGCAAGGCGCTCGAAGAGAGGCTCTTCCAGGTCGAGAATAACGGCATCAAGGCCGGTGGCACCTATCAGCGCGCTCTCTCGTACAGTCGCGGCACCGTCGTCAGCTTCGGCGGTAGTGCCTGGGTTGCGCTCAAGGCCGCCGATGCCGGCATAGCGCCGACCGACGATCACGCGGTCTGGCAATTGTTGGTCAAACGAGGCGCAGACGGAAAGGACCGGACATGATCATCAACATCAACCTCGACGGACTGACACCTGACCAGATCGAGGCAAAGAACGCCGCTGCGCTCGATCGCGCCATTGATGCTCAACTTGAGCGCGACGAGTTGTTCCTGTTCGACCATGGCGACCCCACCGAACAAGAGGTTGCCGACTTCCTGGCAATGCGCCGCACCGTCCTGGCAGAGTGGAAGGCCGAATGCATGGCCGAGGTAACGCGCTGGCTCAGTGATGAGAATGCGCCGACAACCAACCTGCAGTAGGCGGGGGGCCATCGAGGTTTCAGGGCGTCAAACCTAGCGACCGGTCCCGCCCCTTTTCTTTCATGAAATTGAGCAATTCATTGGTGAGGCAAAAAATAAATGGCGAAAAACCTGAAACTAGTAGCCAGCAACCCGCCGAAGAGCCCGGCGCCACCTCGTCCCCTTGGCGAGCATGGGCGGGCTCTTTGGGCGAGTGTCCATAGCCAATATTCGATCGAAGACGCTGCCGGCGTCGAATTTTTGGTTACTGCCTGCCAGGCGCTCGACAGAGCCGAGGCGCTTAAGGCGCAAATCGATGCTGACGGCGCGGTCATCCGCACCAAGGCCGGGCTCAAGGATCATCCGGGTCTGAAGCACGAGACGGCAGCGAGATCGCTTTGCATTCGCACGCTCGCCCGTCTCGGGCTGGATCTTGAGCCCGTCCGTGGCGGGCCTGGCCGGCCTTCCGGCGGCGGCGGATGGGAAGGCTAGGCTATGGCAACGAAACGAACACCACTGCGGCGCCGACAAGTAGGCAGTGCGGCAGAGCTTGCCGCGTGGGCTGACGCGTTCACGTGCGAGTTCGATTTCTTCCATGACCTCGAGCCGTTTGGGCTGTTCACCGACGCGGGAAGTCAAAGCCGCCGCTCCCGCGGCTTGGAAGCGCCTAGGAGGCGCCTTCCTGGCCTCTTGGACGCCGACCGAGACGCGGGAAACGCCTTGGGCCTTGGACGAGTTTGGAGCGCCCTGAATGGCCACAAAGCGCACGCCACTTCGCCGCGACATCAAGCGCTGGATCACTCCCGCCGCGATCGACGCCTTCAAGGCCGCTGACTGGAAGGGCCTCCACAATGCTTTGCAGCTCAAGCCGTGGCAGCCGAACCCGCTCGAAGTCGACGGGCCATTGCCGCCCGTATGGGCCCGCAACGACGGCACGGCGTGGAGCCAAGCCTGGCCGGAAATCTGGGAAATCCGGCAAGCGCTAGAGGCGGCTTGCAAATGATGATCGCCGGCCACGCCATTTTCGAACTCTTCGAACTCTAGGAGGCAAAACGTGCTGCTTTTTTCAGGCCAGATGTTCGGCAACACCGGCAGTGGCGCCCTATCCATCTTTGGAACTCCGGTCACTTCAACCCAAGAGGACGTGCCCTATGCCGGGTTCACCGTCACGGCGACTGGCGGCACCGCGCCCTATACCTTTTCGGTCCATGCTGGAACGTTGCCGACTGGCATAACCCTGAACAGCTCAACCGGCCTTGTTTCGGGAACACCGACCACGATAGGAACCTCAACGGGCATTGTGATCAGGGTCACAGACAATGTTGGCGCGACTTCCGATCTCGCGCCGTTCAATCTCCAGGTCTACGGCGACCTGTATTTTTCGAACGTCGTTCTGCTCTGCGGCTTCGACGGCACGGACGGCTCCACGACGATGACGGATGAAAGCCTGTCCGGTCATTCGTTGAGCGTGTTCGGTAACGCGCAACTCGATACCGGCGTTGCGCCTCCATTCGGAACGTCATCGCTCTTGCTCGACGGGACGGGTGATTATCTGACTGTCGCTGACAGTGAGGATTTCAATTTCGGGACCGGCGACTTCACAATTGAATTGTTCGCCCGCACTGCTGCGACCTCGAACAGCAACTATATGCTCGTCCATGCAGGCTCGTCCGGCAACATCTCTTACACATGGCGGTGCAACGCGTCTAACCAGCAGGATAACGTCTGGTCGAGCAACGGATCTTCGACATTCAACCTGGTTGGTGCAAGCGGCGGTGTGCCTCTCACGACCTGGAAGCATCTGTGTTTTGAGCGATCAGGCTCCAAGCTTCGGCTCTATACCGGTGGTGTCATGGAGACGAGCTCGACCACGATCGGCGCGAATGCGCTTTTCAACTCATCCGCCGTCCTGGCCATTGGCATGAGATCCACATCAACGACCAATGGTTTCAATGGCCATCTGAAAGAGCTTCGCATTACCAAGGGCGTGGCGCGTTACAACAGCGACAGCGGCTTCACGGCGCCGACTGCGGCGTTCCCGCGCGGCTAGCCCGCGATCGCCATCCCGGGGCCGACGCCAAGGCGACATGGTACGTGACTTAATCCGGCACGATGTCGACGGCCTGGAGGCTCGCCAGCAACTTCTCTGTTGCGGCCTCGATCGCTCTTTTGTCGTCGTTCTTTTCATGCTGACGATTTTGGTCGTCGCGTTGACGGTCGGCGCGCCGTTCGTCTTGGAATAACCAAATGACCGATTCTCAGATAAAGCCTGAAATCCTGCAGCGAAGCATGCCGCAGGTCTTCCTCGCCGCGCAGGTGCTTCACACGGCCGATCAACGGGCTGACTCAACGATCCCTTGGCGCATCCGATTGATCAGTTCGTCGGATACTTTTGAGAACAGTGCAGCCAATGATGGAGCAAGACCTCACTGACCCGGTGAACCGGTCGACCACGTAGGCGCTCTCGCCTACCGCAAGCGCTTGATACCGCCCGCCATGTAGGAAGGAAGCGACGGCGAGTGCTGATGCGATGAGCGCTGCAGTGACGATAATCTTCATTTCCGCAATAAATTTCATTTCCGCAACCTTACAACAGCGCCTGTTACCGCCACCAGATCGCCAATGCCTATTCCCCGCGCCATTCCATGATTCTGGAGCGAGCGTGGGCTTAGTCAAGCGATAGCTAATATATGCGAACGGCGCGGGAACAAAAAATCGCGTAGCTTAGAGTCCATTGCGCTGCATAAACTTTGACGTCAGAAGTGCGACCGCTAGCGGCAACATAGAGGTGTACATCAAAGTTTCACTGCGCGTGGTGACACCCCAGACGAGCATGACCAAAAATAGGACGTAGCCAACGCTGGCAACTGTACGGCACAGGACTGTCACCCCTAGCCTGAGGCGGTCTGTGCCAACAGTCAGGTTCGGTGCCGTCAGGAGAACGATCATGACGATCGCGATAGCAGCGGCAAAAGCACCTATGACGTGGATATAAGAGAACGTCATCAACCCTTCCTGTAGTGGCGCGCTTGACGATTCCAGCGGATTAGAACACCTTAGGCGCGCCGGTCGGCAGTTCGTCGCTACCGACCGGCACTTTGCCACCGGAAGCCTTGCAGGGCCTGCAGTGACACACATCAGATTTAGCACTCCGTCACAGATTCGCTAGGCGTTTGCCCAGCTTCCTCAACATTTGGAGAGGAAGTCACACATGACCACGATCACACGTCGCGCCGCACTTGGCGCCATAGCCTCGCTGCCGGCCATAGGAGCCGCTACAGAGGCTTTTCCGTCAACCGGCTCTACCGCACCAGAAACCATCAACGACCCTCTTCTCGACGCCATCCGCGCCTATCGCGCCGGCATGGACGACTACAACGTCAACGCGCCAGACGACAGCGATGAGGCTGACGCTTATGCCGAAATCTCATATGCACCGTCGCTCGAGGTGCTGGCGGAATGGGAGCAGCCCGCAAAGACGTACAGGGGCGCCCTAGAAGCGCTAAGGCTCGTCGCCGAGGAGAATGTCGTCTCCCAGGCAAGCGACATCAACGGCCCGCTGCTTGCCGCTGCGCTGGCCTATTTCGAGGCACAGTCATGAACGCGCACATGCTGGGCGACGCCAAGGAGAAGATGACCATCGGCGATCTGGAACCCCTGATCTGTGATGCCGACAACATGGTCGACGTGCTTCAGGATTTGCTTGAAAACGCATTCGGCAAGGTTCCGGAAGGGAACTACATTCTCACCGAAACAGAAGGGTCTCGCCTGCTTTTTGTCGCAGGCTTGGCGATGCAGATGTCGATGAAGGTGAAGAAAGCCTATTACGAAGCCATCGAAGGAAAAGTGTCATGAGCGCGCCTTCCAACTCGCTCGACGACCTCCAGTCCGACATCGGCAATCTCGCTCACCTGCTTGCGGTCCTGTACGACCAGACGACAGAGCAGCAATTCGAACGCGCGGACGGCTCTCGCAACACCCACGCGGACGAGATACACGCGCTGGCGATGATCGCCCGCGACCTTGCGGAGCGCTTGAATGCATCGGCCGACGCCTGCCACCACAAGGTGATTGCCGATCGCAAAGCCGCCGGCTGATCGTACCGGGGTATTTTCAACCCCAGTAAGCCCGCTGCCTCACGGTGGCGGGCTTTTTCGTTTGTGGAACAACCCGCGAACACGCTGCTACCATTTTGCTACCGAACTCGGTAGCACGGCCAATGACGAGACGGGACCAAAGGCGCAAGAATGCCGCTTATCCCATTGATAATACGAGACAGAGCGGGACAGGACGGGATAAGGCAGTACGGGTGTAAGCGAATTTCAAGACCGGTGCCTTAAACCGCTCGGCCATCCCTCCGTGGTGATTTTTCAATCACTTAGGATTGTCGCGTTCGGTCAGTTTTGAGCAGTTGGCACCGGATTGGCACCGAAGCGTTCCCGACCGGTTCGCTGTTCATTCCTGTAGAGCGGCATCGAGGGCGGCGTCAACCACAGCTGCGGCGCCTTCCTGCTGACCAGGCAGCACATGCCAATAAATGCTTGGCAGGACCGTGGCGCGCCCCCAGCACCTACATCCCGGGAATCAACCACTTGCAGTTACAACTCACGACGGCAAAGAATGTGCGGATTTGTCGACGTTTGTATCATGCCGACTCAACCGAAGTCCTCTAGTCTGATGCGAGAGGTCTGAGCAATGGCGGCAGAGGTCCGATCTCCGACTTTCGTAAAGAGTTCGTACAAGCTTTATGCTGATATTACGGCGTGGTCGAACTCGGGAGGGGCGCAGTGGGCCCACCAAACAGTCTAGACAACTTGCGCTTCCGCCAGCGGACGCCGGCGGAGGCCCGCCGGTGTGCGCAATAGCGATGTCGTGGGGGCGCCACTATGTTCATTGACTACTACGAAGTTCTGGAAATCAGCCCGAACGCGAATTCGGAAACGATAGAACGGATATTTCGTCATTTTGCTATGCGTTACCATCCCGATAATCAAAACACCGGCGATGAAGCACGCTTCAGCGAAATCGTGGAGGCCCATAATACGCTCAGAGATCCGGTCAAGCGCGCGCAGTATGACATTCAGTATAAAGACCATTTGAACCTTCGGCGCGAGTTGACCGAGGAAGCCGGCAACACCAAAGGGATCGAACGGGACGTCGTCATTCAGGCCAAAGTGCTCTCGCTTCTTTATGTCAAACGCCGACAAGACGTGAACAATCCCGGCATTGGCGATACAGAACTCGAACGCTTGTCAGGCTGTCCGCGTGAACACCTGGAGTTTCATCTCTGGTATCTAAAGGCAAAAGGCTGGATCGCAAGGATCGAAAACGGGATGTTCGCGATCACCGTAGACGGCATCGATCGCGCCAATTCAGAACATCGTCGTGACACCACCACCAGACTACTGGACCATACAAGCTGACGCGGAAGGCCCGTCGCCGCCTTCCTCCTTGGGTCGTCACCAACTGGTATGCGCCTTCAGTTTGAACGACCGGCCTTCGCCATACGAACAGGTCAGCGTCGTCTGGCAGCTGGCAACATAGGTCTTGTCGAACAGATTGGTGATGTTGAGATCGACGCCCCAGTTCTCCCTTTCATAGCCAAGCTTCAGGTCGGCCAGCGTGACAGCCGGCACCTTCGCAGTGTTCTCATTGTCGGCCCATGAGGAGCCGAGATGGCGCACGCCGCCGCCGATCGAGATGCCGTCATACCAGCCGCCGCGGAAAGTGTAGTCGACCGAGGCCGAGGCCATCACTTCTGGTACGATAAAAGGCGTCTTGCCGATCAGCGACGCATCCTCGTCCTTGGTGATGTCGATGTCGTAGGCGGTGAAAGCGCCCGTTGCCCGGAAATCCTCGGTGATGTTCACCTTGCCTTCCAGTTCCACGCCGCGCGAGCGCACCTCGCCGGTTTGCAACTGCGTGAACAGGGTAACATTCGAAGGCACATTCTGACGGGTCAGGTCGAATACCGACAGGGTGAACAGCCCGTCGATGAAGGTCGGCACGTATTTGATACCGGCCTCGTACTGCACGCCCTCTTCCGGCTTGAACAGATCGCCGTTGGCGTCGGTTCCTATGATCGGGTTGAAGAAGGTGGCGATGCTGGCATAGGGGGTGATGCCATTGGCGAACTCATAGGCGAGGCCGGCGCGGCCGGAGAAATCGCCAACGGTGCTGTTCTGCGTGCTGGAGCTCGCCGAGTAATATGTCGGGCTATTGTCGGCTTCGAGCCAGCCGCGATCATAGCGGCCGTTCAGCGTCACCAGCCAGCCGTCGCCGAAGCGCAACTGGTCCTGGGCATAGAAGCCGAGCTGCTTCTGCGTCAGATCCTGGTTGAGATAGCTGACCCGCTCTGTAAGCGGCGCACCATAGACGGGGTCGAAGGCGTCGATCGGCGGGGTCGTTCCGAAGAGGGCCGACGACTGCACCTGGTCGATGTTGTAGTATTTGTAGTCGATGCCGGCCAGCAGCGTGTGCTCGAGCGGGCCGGTCTCCACCTTTCCCTCGATCTGCAGGTCCGACAGGAACGTCATCGCGTCGGTGTCGTGCCCGAAGTTGATGCGGTTCAGCTGCGTCGACGTAGGGCTCACCCAGTCGTTGGGGTAGACGCTGACTTCATTGATGTCGGCGGCGGTGAAGCGGGCATTGGAGCGCACCGTCAAGTCATTGTCGAAAGTGTGCTCGAACTCGTAGCCGATCGAGCCCTGTTCGCGCCTGTAGAGATCGACGGTTGGTTCGGTGAAGTTGGCGTCGGGGTCGATGCGGCCGTAGTTCACGCCGTTGACGATCCGGTCCGTCACCGTGCCGATGTAAGGCAGGAAACTGCCGCCATTGTGGTTTTCATCGATGTGGCTGTAGTTGGCCAGGATGGTCAGCGTGGTTGCTTCGTCCGGTTTCCAGCTGATGCTTGGCGAAATGAAGCCGCGCCAGCCGTCCTGAAAGTCGCTGTAGGTATCGCCGCCGGCGACCTTGCCCGTCACCCGAAAGCTGACCGCGCCATTGTTGGCGACGTCGCCGATGTCGAAGCCGAGATAGACATTGCCGGCGTCGTTGACGCCAGTTTCGACATAGCGCTTGCGTTCGAAATCCGGCCGCTTGCTGACATAGTTGACCATGCCGCCCGGATTGCTGCCGCCATAGAGAACGGAGGCCGGTCCCTTCAGCACCTCGATGCGCTCCAATCCGAATGAGTCGACATAGAAACCGCCAAAACCGTAGCTGAACAGCTGCAGGCCATCCATGTAGGTGCCGGTGGCCGTCGCCTGGAAGCCGCGGATGAACATCCAATTGGTGTCGCTGTCAGGGCCAAAAGGCTGGGCGAACACGCCGGCGGTGTAGCGCAGTGCCTCGTCGGCCTTCTGCGCGCCCTGGTCGTCGATTTCCTGCCGGCCGATCACCGAGACCGATTGCGGGATGTCCTTGAGCTCGGTGGCCGCCTTGGAGCCGGTCGTTGTTTTCTTGGCGACGACGCCGTCGACCGGCCCGGTGGCGCTGTCGCCCGCCTCGCCCTCGACCAGCACCGGTTCTAGCTGGGTGCCGGTTTGCACGGTCTGCGCGAACGCGGCCATCGGCGAGATCATCGCGACAGCGGCGACGCTGCCAGCCAGAAGCGACTTCATCCGGTAAAATCTGCTCATAGGGAAAGTGCCCGCCCGTCGACATTGAGATACCTGATCGTTTATCTCAACTTATCTGCTGGTCATTGGACGGAGTTGAGCGGTTTGTCGGTTCTTGTCCAAACGGCTGACATCGCAGCGTCATGTTGCGGAAATGTCACTCACGGACGGCGCTCTTCATCCAGGCGCCCGGCGTCACGCCGACGACCGACTTGAACACCCGCGTCAGATGGGCCTGGTCGAAAAACCCAGTCGCCTCGGCAATATCACCGAGCGAGGCGGCATCATGCGCCATCATCGCCTGTGCCCTGCCGATCCGCGCCTGCATCTGCCAGCGATGCGGCGGCACGCCTGTCGCCGCCTTGAAGGCGTGGCTGGTTGCGGTTTCGGACAGGCCGGTCAGCGTGGCGAGGTCGGCGAGACGGATCCTGTCCAGGCAATGCGCGTCTATGTAATCGATGACGAGGCGCAGCTTGCGGCGGGACAATGGCGCCCGGCGCCGCGCGGCAACCGGCTGGTCTATCTGGAAAAGGCTCGCGAACAAGGCGTTGAGCAGGCCCTCGCCGTAGAGATCATGCAACTTCTGGCCAGCGTCGCATTCGGCGGCAATCAGGCCGGCAAGCGTGGCGATCCGGTCGTCGCGAAACTGGAAGCGTGACACATGCAGGGCCTCGCGATCGAGGCTGCGGCCGAAGCGGCGCGTCAGGGCTGCGGCCTCGAAGTGCAGGTCGAGATGCCTGATCCGGTGCAGTCCATCGACCCGGCCACGAATCGGCACCCCGGCCGGAATGTAGGCCATGGAAAAGGCCCGGTCGTGGCGGCGCGCTTCGCCCTTGACCCCTTCGACGAAGAAGGCGCCGTCGCCTTCGACATCGAGAGCGACAAACAGCCGGGGGTCGGGAGAGACATAGAAGCCCTCGGCCCGGTCAGCGCATGACACATCCCAGAGGTCGGCAACCGCGCCGTCCCAGACGTGGCATTTCAAACCGCCAATGACGGAAAATCCCTGAATGCGGCTTTCCATGCGCGGAACGAAGGACACGCTTTCCCCTATCTGATCGAGACTCTGGTTCAGTACATTTCTTGATGAAAATGGTCAAGTTTTGTCGCGGAGTGGGTCCGGTGGGGCAGCCTGTGGCGGCTACGGTGTGGCCGCAGCCGGCACCCGGCCCCCTTCCCGTGCGTCCGGCGAGGTTCATCTCGGACAGTCGAGCGGCGCAACACCGCAACGAGTTGTTGCCTGGATCGAGACAGGTTCGATCCGGCCACAAGCCACGCTTTGCTGAATGTCAAAAGGCGATCTTCAAGCCCAGCTTGCCGCTGATGGTTGAGCTGTCTTCGGACCACTTGCCGCGAATTTCACTGCTGAGCGTGGTTGCCTGCGTCATCTTGAGATTGAAGCCTGAGGACAAGGCCACGGAGAGGTCCGCATCGTCGAACTCGCTCTCCACGCCTTCAACGCTGGCCGTGTTCGAATAACCGAAGCGCTGCTGGATATCTGCCCGCGCATAGGGGCTGATCACCATGCCGTTCCCGAGTTGAAAATCGGCATAGATACCGGGATCGAATTTGACCGCCCCAAACGACAAGCGGCTCTTTCCGAAATCCGTGTCGGAGTCGTCCGTATAGGCATCACCGGTAAACGTGACGCCCAGCAATCCGCCGCGCAGGTCAAGGCGCACCCGATCGGTCAGGCTGAAGATACGGCCGACCGATCCGGTTACCGCATAGCCTTGCGTGTCGTAGCTTCCGGACGTGCCGGAGCGGTCGACGTCCGTGTTGCCGAGGAATGCCGATGCGGCCACGAGCACATAGCTTGTGCCGTGACGATAGAGGCCATAGCCGCCGAACATGCCGCTTCTGTTCGTGGCCTCACCGCCGTCGAAGAACCCGAAAGCATCGACGCCCACCTCGGCCGAGGCATAGCCGCCAAACAGACCGAGGTTGAGGCCGTGCTCGTTGTCGAAGCCGAAATGCTTCGCGGCATTGAAGTCCACGCTGACGGCAGCGGAGAATTCATCGACGTCGAAATGCGGTCCGTCGAACGTATCGATGCTGTTCGAAACCCTGAAACCGTCATGCTCGGTATGGGCAAGCTGGCCGGACGCGAAAACACCGAATGGCGCGGCCTGGCCCGGTGGGGCTATTTTGGCGGGACTGACATCCGCATCGACGATGTCGTCGACAATGTTGCCAAGCGCATCCAGGGAGGTGTCGACAATCGCGCTGTTGGCCGCGCCGCCAATATAGCAACTCGTGTCGAGAAAGGTCCCATCGTTGTCGAGGATGCAGGCGTTCGCGGTGGAGGGCATGAAAATGAAGCCCGTGCCGATCGAGAACGCGCTCGCCGTGCACAGGCGCAGAAGCCAATTCTCTGCTTTCATTGTCCCCTTCCTGGCTGCTTGCGATATCAGACTCGAATATCAGGGCATGCGGTTCGCCGATGAACTATGAAGTACGTCACTGACTGCTGCAGATGCGAGAGCAACAATTGCTCCTTTATTGGCAAGGAGCATACCATTTTATGTTCAGCGAGCATATGGAGTCGTGTGAAGCGCTGGCCCCGGCATGCTGAGATGGCAGGGCCGCCCTGTGGTTGCGCTCGACGGCATGTTCAGGACAATGCGCACGCGCAGGTCGAAAGTGAGCCTTGCCACGCAGCCTTCCTTCAGGATGGTTTCTCGTGTAAAAATTGCCGCTGTCTTCGGAGATACTGGTTTCGGCGCACGAAGAGGGACGGCGCCAGGCGGGTGGACACTTCGGTGACTCGAAGATTGTCGCATGCTGAAACGAGCTCGTGACATGACCTACGGTCCCTTCCTGCGCATTGTGGCAGTTCTGCTGGTTTCATTGTTCGGATCGATCGGAGCTCAGGCCGCGGTCGTGGAAGAGCTGTCGCCGCAGCCTGGCAAACGGCTGGCGATCGTCATCGGCAATTCCAACTATCAAAGCACGCACCTTCCCCATCTGGCGAATGCCGGCAACGACGCGACAAGGCTTTCGGAAAGCCTGAAAAGGCTGAACTTCGATGTGCTGACAGGAACGGATCTTTCGTCCGACGGATTTGCCAGGCTCTTTCGGGAAGCCGACGGCAAGCTTGCCGGCGCCAGTGCCGTGCTGATCTTCTACGCCGGCCACGGGGTACAGCTTCAGGGCGAAAACTATCTGCTGCCGGTCGATACCCCCGATGCTCAAAACCTTGCAGAGCTGACCGCTCGCGCAGTCAGGCTCAACGACGTGATTTCGAGGTTTGCCAGCCGGGAGCGGCAGACGTTCATTTTTCTCGATGCGTGCCGGAACAATCCCATGGGCAAAGGCGCGAGCGCCATGGATGGTCTCGCTCAGGTCGAGGTCGGCGAAAACACGTTTGTCGCCTTCGCGACGCAACCCGGCAACACGACGGTCGACGGGTCGGGCGACAACAGCCCCTTCACCACGGCTCTGCTGAAGAACATCGAGATTCCAGGGCTCAGCATTTCGGACATGATGATCCGGGTGCGCAACGCGACCGAAGCACTGACCGTTGGCCGCCAAGTGCCATGGGACCAGTCGAACCTGCGCGAGCAGTTCTATTTCACCGAGCAGCAAGAACTCGACCCGGCTCAGCTCAGCGCCAGCCTGTCGCGCATTCTGTCGGATCCGGTCGCCAAGGAAAAACTGCAGATCGAGCTTGCGTCCAGCGATCTGCAGACCGCGGTGATCATCGTCGGGCAGACATTGCGATCGGTCGAGATTTCGCCGCCCTCAGCCGCACCGGCCAAGCCTGTCGGCACGCAGATGGCCAGCCTCGAGGGCGCGCGGCAAAGCGTCGTCTCCGGCCTCGAAACGCTGATCGTCGGCAAGTCGGGCGAGCCAGACCAGGAGAAAGCAACCGATCTCGCACGCAGCATCCAGACGGAATTGCGTCGCCTCGGCTGCTACCGGACGACGATTGACGGTAGCTGGGGCAAGGGTTCCGTCCGCGCCGTCACCGACTACTACAGGAACACCAGGCAGACAGCATCGACGACCGAACCCACGGTCGAGCTTCTGAGCGACCTGTTCCTGCATTCCGGCAGGGTCTGCAAGGATCCCGTGCTTGTGAAGGCCAAGCCGGTGGGGGGTTCCACTGGTCTGGCTCCGGCGCGCGGCAAGGCGGTAACCAACCGCAAAGCCGGCAAAGCGTCGAAACCGCAAGCCTCGCGTCCCGCACCTCCTCCGCCCGACATCAGTGGCGGGATCGGTATAGGTGGCGTGTTCTAGAGAACCCAAGCCTGCCATCTGGCAGGCATCATCGTCAGGTGAATGCCGTCTATTGCACGCTTAGCCGCATTTCGACCCGCCGGTTGACCGGATCGTAGGGGTCGGGAACGCGCGGATTGGTCGCGCCGAGGCCGACAGCCTTGACGCGTGCCGGTTCTATTCCGCTCGACAAAAGGAATGCCGTCACCGATTGAGCCCGCCGCTCCGAGAGGCGATCGTTGTAGGCCGGCGCGCCCGAAGCGTCGGTATAGCCTTCAACGACGAAATTGTGTGTCTTCAGGCGGTTGTCTTTCAGCGCCTTGGCGAATTCGCCCAGTTTCGCTCGCGCTTCAGGCAGCAGCTCGGCGGAATTCAGGTTGAAGTTGATCAGCATATCGAGGCCGCTTGGCGCCGGCGCATCGGTCTTGCTCTCGCATTGATCCTGGGCGCCGACGCATATCCCACGCGATGCGCCCAGATCGGACGTCTTGGCGAAAAACTTGATGATGTCTTCCGACGATTGGACCGGGTCGGCAAGCGACGAATTCGACGCCGCCAGTGCTGCCGCCAGAACGAAGATTGAAATGGTTGCCCGCATTGCCGCCTCCAGTGCTGACGTCACGGATCGCAGCGCATCATCTCGCATCTGCTGCGCGTGAGATGTGATCAATCTCACATCCAAATCACCCTGTGGCGACTGGCCAGACGCTGTAGCGGGAGCCCGCGAACAAGCGCTTCTGCGAAGGTGTTGGAGGCGAATATACACCATGCGGAATTGGCAGGCGAGTTGAACTTGACGCCTGACGTCAGGCCGTTCTGCGCCTGCCTGCCCGATGGTTTCGAGACGAAGCGTGCGATCGCGCTTGGTTGATTTCTTGGACGAAATATGCTGCTTGTCGCGCCCATGAAAAAGCTCTGCCTTATGGTGCTGGCGTCCCTCACGCTGGCGTGGCCGGCCAGCGCGATGGATAGCGCGCTACGCGCCGGCCTGCTGAAACTCGATCCACAGACGCGGCTCGAACAGCGTTGCGATGCAGAGGTGCTGGACCGGATTTCCCACGACGACCGCAAGTTCAAGGCGGATCGCGTCGTCGCCTACGCCTTCGCGACCCCGGAAATGGGCACCGACGCGATCAGAAGCCCAGGGGCTGCCTTCCGCAGCAAGGGCCAGTGGTATCGGCTGAAATTCAAGTGCCAGACCGCGCCGGACCATATGCAGGTGCTGCAGCTCCGATACCGGATCGGCGACGAAATTCCGCAGGCCGATTGGACGAAGTACAATCTCTACGACTAGAATCCTCTACCCCCCGATTCCTGGCATTTGCGGGCCTTGGCCGCCTTCGGCGACAGTGCTGCTTGCCGTGTATCGCTGATGCGGCAAGGCGGGCATCCGACATTGTTCCCTGCAATCTCTTGACGCGCACGAACCATACACGTTAGGGCGTCTGGATATTCGACGACCGACACTCGGCGAACAAGCAAAGGGCCTCCAGCCGATGGAAATTTTCACCGCCGCAGGCCTCTCGGCCCTGCTCCAGGTCATCGCCATCGACCTCGTACTTGCCGGCGATAACGCCATCGTTATCGGCCTTGCCGCAGCCGGCCTTCCCTCCGACCAGCGCAAGAAGGCGATTCTCGTCGGCATCGCGGCGGCCACTGTGCTTCGCATCTTCTTTGCCCTGATCACGCAGTGGCTGCTCGCCATCGGCCCCATGCTCCTCATCGCCGGCGGTCTGCTGCTGCTTTGGGTGTGCTGGAAGATGTGGCGCGAACTGCGTGTCACCCACGAGCAGGAACATGATGCGACGGAATCGCTGTCCAATGTCGACTACGACAAGGACGGAACGATTGGCAGCAAGGGACCGCGCAAGACCTTCGCCCAGGCAGCATGGCAGATCGTCATTGCCGACGTTTCAATGTCTCTCGACAACGTCCTTGCGGTCGCGGGGGCGGCGATGGACCATCCGACGGTGCTGATCATCGGCCTGGCGCTGTCGATTGCGCTGATGGGCTTCGCCGCTTCGTTTGTCGCACGGCTGCTGCACAAATACCGCTGGATTGCCTATATCGGCCTCCTGATCATTCTCTACGTCGCGGTGAAGATGTTTCTGGATGGTGCCGTGCAGCAGTTTCCCGAGCGGTTTGCGTTCCTGGCGCCCTGGTTCGGACCGAGCCATCATTGAGCTTGGGCGGTCGGCGCGCATCGCGGCGACCCGTTCGCGGTTTGCTTGACTGCGGAACTGTGCTATTGCGCCGCGCAAATCAGGCTCCCGCGAGAGCCCAAAAGATCGATATGTATTGAGACTTCCGGGCCGGACCTCAGGGTTTCCGGCCCGCGTCCATTGGAAACCGCAAATGTCCGCAGCTCCCCGCGTCAGTTTCGTCAGTCTTGGATGCCCGAAAGCCCTGGTGGATTCGGAACGCATCATCACGCGCCTGCGCGCCGAAGGTTATGAGATCGCGCGCAAGCATGACGGCGCCGATCTCGTCGTCGTCAACACCTGTGGCTTCCTCGATTCGGCCCGCGACGAGTCGCTCAACGCAATCGGTTCCGCGCTTTCGGAAAATGGCAGGGTCATCGTCACCGGTTGCCTTGGCGCCGAGCCCGATGTCATCCGCGAAAAGCATCCGAACGTTCTCGCCATCACCGGACCGCAAGCCTATGAGAGCGTGATGGCGGCGGTGCATGAAGCAGCACCGCCCAGCCACGATCCGTATGTCGACCTGCTACCGCCGCAAGGCGTCAAGCTGACACCGCGCCACTACGCCTATCTCAAGATTTCCGAAGGCTGCAACAACCGCTGCACCTTCTGCATCATCCCGGCGCTGCGCGGCGACCTCGTCTCGCGCCCGGCCGCCGACGTGTTGCGCGAAGCCGAGAAACTGGCCAAGGCCGGCGTCAAGGAGATCCTGGTCATCTCGCAGGACACCAGCGCCTACGGCATCGACATCAAGTACCAAACAAGCATGTTCGGCGATCGCGAAGTGCGGGCGAAGTTCCTCGATCTTTCGGAAGAGCTCGGAAAGCTCGGCATCTGGATTCGCATGCACTATGTCTATCCCTACCCGCATGTCGCCGACGTCATCCCGCTGATGGCCGAGGGAAAAATCCTTCCCTATCTGGACATCCCGTTCCAGCATGCTTCGCCACAGGTGCTGAAGAACATGCGCCGCCCCGCGCATGGCGAAAAGACGCTGGAGCGCATTCGCGGCTGGCGCGAGGTGTGCCCGGATCTCGCCATCCGCTCGACCTTCATCGTCGGCTTTCCCGGCGAGACGGACGAGGATTTCGAGATGCTGCTCGACTGGCTGGACGAGGCCAAGATCGATCGCGCCGGCTGTTTCAAATACGAGCCGGTCAGGGGTGCGCGTTCCAACGACCTCGGTCTCGAACAGGTGCCGCAGGAGATCAAGGAAGCGCGTTGGCATCGCTTCATGCAGCGCCAGCAGAAGATCTCGGCGACGCAGCTGGCCAAGAAGGTCGGCAAGCGCCTGCCGGTGTTGATCGACGAGGCGCATGGCACGTCTGCCAAGGGCCGCACCAAATACGATGCGCCGGAGATCGACGGTTCGGTACATATCCAGTCGCGCCGTCCGCTGCGCGCCGGCGACATCGTCACCGTCAAGATCGACCGTGCCGATGCCTATGATCTCTATGGCTCGGCGGTTTAGAATCAACATTTTCGAACGGGCGATACGAAGCCGGCTCAGGATCTAAGGCGGGCCGATGCGGTTCGCCACGTCCCTGCGAGACCGGAAGCCGCCGAAAGGGCGCCTCCCGGCGCCCTCAGATTTTTTGGCACACCCTTCGGCAATCTGTGTTGCGTTTCGTCAGAGCTTCACCGCCTCGATTGCAGCCAGGGACCGATCGATCACCTGATCGAGGGTCTTATCCAGTTGCATGCCCGTCGACTCGGCTGCGACTACCGACAGGCGTGCGGCAAATCCTAAATGATAGTCCACGAACCAATCGGGTCGCGGCTCCGGGTCTGGAAATGGCCCCCACCACGGCGGAAGCTTCGGTATCTTCGGTCGCGTGGGGCACCAATCGTCAAGGTCGCTCAATAACGCTTGCATACCGAGCCCGCCTCGCTCGGCGAACCACGCGCAGCGGACGAATTCGTCGGCGATCGCGGCGCCCAGTTCGTGAGGCGGGAGCGGCTGAGGATTGAGTGCGATCTGCACAAGCCGCCCCTGTGGTCCGCGCGGGATGACGTCGAAGATGGCGGGAATGCGTTTCCCGATGATCGCCAAGAGTTTTTTATTCAATTGCATAAGACCTCCTTCTGCTGACGCTTGTCACGTGGACCGATTTAGTCCGGGCCGCAAGATCAGCATGGAAGTAAAAGCCGTTGGTGTATGTGAAGGCGGTCACGGAGCCGCATCACGGATATTGTGACTGGCGCACGAAGACATGGAACTCACAAGAAATGCCGGCTTGAACACTTTGCGAAAGACCGTCGAGCGATCCTTCAAGATCGACCGCGCGACGTCTGCGACCTCCACGGCTCGGCGGCCTGACGTCGTTTCAACCTCGCCGCATTTACTACAACCGGCGATAGTTCCGGCGTCTTAACCCATTCGGCCGCAATCCGCATTAATGGTTTCAAACTGTCAATGCGGGGGTTCGCATGCACGTCAAACCGGCGCGGCAGGATTACATCGCTACGCTGGACCTGTTGAGGCTGGCGGCTGCGCTGGCTGTCGTCATCTTCCACTATTTCTTTCGCGGCGCGGCCTCCGGCGGCGCTCTCGCCGAAGCCTATTCGCTTGCCGCGCCGTTCGCCCTGTACGGCTACCTCGGCGTCAATTTGTTCTTTCTGATCAGCGGGTTCGTCATCGCCTGGTCGGCGGAAGGCCGCAACTGGGAACAGTTTGCGATGGCGCGCTTCGTGCGTCTCTATCCGGGCTTTCTCACTTGCATGACGATCACCTTCATCGTCATCCTTTCTGTCGGCGAACCGCTGTTTTCAACCTCCTTCGCTCAATATGCCGCCAACCTGTCCATGTTTGCGCCGGCCTTCGGCCAATCGTTCATGGACGGCGTCTACTGGTCGATCGTCCTCGAGCTGGCTTTCTACGGATGGGTGACGCTCGCTCTGTTCACGGGCGTCTTCCAGAAACGCAAGCTGGAGCTGATCTTCATCTGGCTGGCAATCTCGGCGCTGAACGAGTTCTTCGTCGGCAGTCGTGCAATAAGGCTGCTGTTCATCACCGAGTTCGGCCCGTTTTTCGCCGCCGGCATACTGGTCCACCATATCCATGCGCATGACCGTTCACCGGTGGCCCTGCTGCTACTCGTAGCCTCCTTCCTGCTGTCCTGCAGCACGATATCGGTGACGCGCGACTGGATGCTGAACGAATACGGCATTGCCGTTTCGCAGCCGCATCTCGTGATCGCCAATTTCGCTATGCATGCCATGCTGATCGGCGGCGTTCTGTTGCGTAGCCAGATTGGCCCATCCGGGCTGACGCTGGCGCTGGGCGGGTTGACCTATCCGCTCTACCTTCTGCACCAAAACATCGGCTATCTCGCGATCAATGCCGCCGCACCGCTGGTCGGCAAATGGACCGCCGCCCTGGGCTGCGTCGCCCTCATGCTCTTTGCTTCATGGGTGATCTGGCGCTATTTCGAGCGACCGGTCCAACGCACGCTCAAGACCTGGCTTGGCCACGCGGTTGAGGTCACGCTGGCGCGATTTCGGCGCGCCTCCACCGATGCGCAACCCGCCGAATGAAAAAGGGCGCCTCGCGGCGCCCTTTTCGTTTGAGTTTTCCTACACTTACTGTGGCAGCTTGTCGTCGACGCCCTTGACGTAGAAATTCATGCCGAGCAGCGTGCCGTCATCGGCGACTTCGCCGTCCTTCAGCCACGGCGTGCCGTCCTGCTTGGCGATCGGTCCGGTGAAGGGATTCCAGCCGTCGGCGATCTTCTTCGTGGTCGCCTCGGCCATCGCCTTCACGTCGTCGGGCATGTTGGTGAAGGGCGCGAGCTTGACGGCGCCGTCCTTGATGCCCAGCCAGACATTGCCCGGCTTCCAGGTGCCGTCGAGCGCCGCCTGGACGCGGCTGATATAGTACGGGCCCCATTCGTCGGTGAGCGAGGTCAGCTGCGCGTTCGGCGCGAACTTGATCATGTCGGAGGATTGGCCGAAGCCGTGCAGCTTGCGCTCTTCCGCCACTTGCAGGGCGGCGGTGGAATCGGTGTGCTGAACGATGATATCGGCACCCTGGTCGAACAGCGCCTTGGCGGCGTCGGCTTCCTTGCCGGGATCGAACCAGGAATTGACCCAGACGATCTTGGCCTTGAAGTTCGGGTTGATCGACTGCGCGCCGAGCATGAAGGAGTTGATGCCCATCACCACTTCGGGGATCGGGAAGGAAACGATGTAACCGGCAACGCCGGCCTTCGATTCCTTGGCGGCGATCTGGCCGAGCACATAGCGGCCTTCATAGAAGCGCGCATTGTAGATACCGAGATTGTCTGATGTCTTGTAGCCGGTGGCGTGCTCGAACATCACCTTGGGGAATTTCTTGGCAACCTTCACTTCCGGATCCATGAAGCCGAAGGAGGTGCCGAAGATGAGCTTGCAGCCTTCGCGTGCCAGACGCTCGAAAGCGCGGTCGGCATCGGGGCCTTCGGCGACGTTCTCGAGATAGGCGGTTTCGACCTTGTCGCCGAGCGCCTTCTCCACTTCGAGGCGGCCCTGGTCATGCTGGTAAGAGTAGCCGAAGTCGCCGATCGGGCCTGTATAGACCCAGCAGGCCTTCAACTTGTCCGCGGCCTCGGCGGTTACCGCCAGCGACATGGCGGCGGTGGTGGTCATCAGGGCAATAAGCAGTTTTTTCATTGTGTTACCTCTCTGAGTTAAGCCTTGGAGCTTCCCGTCTTTGTTATTGTCAACGATCCGGAACGAATGGCTGCCCCAAGGAAGCCGGCGTGTTCATCATCGTCAGACGCTTGTTGCGCGAGATTAGAACGAGAACCACGACGGTTGCCAGATAGGGCAGCGAAGAAAGCAGTTGCGAAGGCACCGGAATGCCGAAAGCCTGTGCATGAAGCTGGCCGATCCAGACGGCGCCGAAGATGTAGGCGCCGGCCAGCACCCGCCATGGCCGCCAGGAGGCGAAGACGACCAGGGCCAGCGCGATCCAGCCGCGTCCAGCGGTCATGTTCTCAACCCATTGCGGCGTGTAGACCAGCGACAGGTGGCCGCCGGCAAGGCCGGCACAGGCGCCGCCGAAGATCACCGAAAGATAGCGATAGCGGATGACCTTGATGCCAAGCGCATGCGCCGAGGTGTGGCTGTCGCCGATCGAGCGCAGCGTCAGTCCGGTGCGGGTCTTGAACAGGAACCACATGACGGCGGCGGTCAGCGCGATCGAGATGTAGAAGATCGGGTCCTGGCCGAACAGCAGCCTGCCGACGACCGGGATCGACGTCAGGCCGGGAATGTCGAGGTTCGGCAGCCGTTCGCCCGGCTGGCCGACGAAGCTGGTTCCCATCATGCCGGACAGGCCGAGGCCTAGCAGCGTCAACGACAGGCCGGTCGCCACCTGGTTGGTGGCCAGAGACAGCGTCATGACGGCAAACAGCAGCGAGAACACTGCGCCCATGGCGACCGCCGCGAGCAGCCCGATCCATGGCGATCCGGTGAGGTAGCCGGCGCCGAAGCCGCCGACCGCACCCATGATCATCATGCCTTCGACGCCGAGATTGAGCACGCCGGAGCGTTCGACGACCAGTTCGCCGATCGCAGCGATCAGCAGCGGCGTCGCCGCCGTGGCGATGGTCAAAAGGATGTTGACGGTGATGTCCATCAGCGGGCTTCCTTCAACTTCGGCGCGGCCTCGAGTTTCGGCGCGGGCAATCCGATCAGACGAATGCGGTAGTGAATGAGCGTGTCGCAGCCGAGCACGAAGAACAAAAGCATGCCCTGGAACACACGTGCCACCTTGTCGGAGATGCCGAGCGCGCTCTGCACTGCCTCGCCGCCGAGATAGGTCAGCGCCAGCACCAGGCCCGCGGCGACGATGCCCAGCGGATTGAGTCGGCCGAGGAAGGCCACGATGATGGCTGTGAAACCGTAGCCGGGTGAGATCACCGGCTGCAGCTGACCGATGGCGCCGGAGACTTCCGAGATGCCGGCAAGCCCGGCCAGCGCACCCGACAGCAGGAAGGCGAAGAAAACCATGCGGTTGAGGCCGAAGCCGGCGAAGCGCCCTGCCCTCGGGCTCGAGCCGAGTACGCGGACCTCGAAACCCTTCAGCATGCGGCTCATCAGGATCCAGATCGCCACCGCCGCGACCAGCGCAAAGACGAAGCCCCAGTTGGCGCGGCCGGCATCCGGCATCAATTCCGGCAGGATGCCCGAGTCGTTGAACTGAATGGTCTGCGGGAAACCATGGCCCTGCGGATCGCGCCACGGGCCACGAACCAGCCAGTCGAGGAAGAGCTGCGCGACATAGACCAGCATCAGGCTGGTCAGGATCTCGTTGGTGCCGAAGCGCGTCTTCAGCAAAGCCGGGATTGCCGCATAGGCGGCGCCGCCGACCATGCCGAGCAGAAGCATCAGCGGCAGCACCAGCGGTCCCTCGAACTGAGGAAAAAACACCGGGATCATCGAGCCGACGATGGCGCCCAGGATGAACTGGCCCTCGGCGCCGATGTTCCAGATATTGGCCTTGAAGCAAACCGACAGGCCGACCGCGATCAGGATCAAGGGCGCTGCCTTGATCGCGAGTTCATGCAGCTGCCAGACCTGGCTGATCGGCTCGATGAAATAGATACGAAACGCGCTCAGCGGGTTGACGCCGAGCAGCGCGAACATGATGGCGCCGGCGACGATCGTCAGCCCGAAGGCGATGAAGGGCGACAGCGCTGAAAACAGCATGGAGCGCTGCGGGCGTTTGACGAGTTCGAGGCGCATCATGCCGTCTCCAGCGTGTGTTCGGCGTGGCCGGGTTCGGCACCGCCCATCAGCAGTCCGATCTTCTCGAATGTGGCTTCGGCGATCGGCAGCGGCTTCGACAATTCGCCATTGTGCATGACCGCGATGGCGTCCGAAATCTCGAACAATTCGTCGAGGTCCTGACTGATCACCAGCACGGCCGAGCCGCTGCGGGCCAGTTCGATCAGGGCCTGGCGGATATGCGCGGCCGCACCCGCGTCGACACCCCAGGTTGGCTGGTTGACCACCATCACGCTCGGCCTGCGGTCGAGCTCGCGGCCGACGATGAATTTCTGCAGATTGCCGCCGGAAAGTGCGGCGGCTTCCGGATCCGGCGCGCTCTTGCGCACGTCCATCGCTTCGATGATGCGCTGGGCGGCGCTGTAGACCGCACCGCTTTTGACCATGCCGCCGGAGCCGACAAAAGCCTTGCCGTCGGTGGCGTGGCGCGACAGGAGCAGGTTTTCCGACAATTTCATGCGGGGTGCTGCACCATGGCCAAGCCGCTCTTCGGGCACGAAGGCAGCGCCCATCAGCCGCCTGCCGGTGATGGTGAGGCCGCCGGCATCCTTGCCGTGAATGCGCACCGAACCGGCGTCCTGCTGCAGCACCTCGCCGGAGACGGATTCGAAGAATTCGCCCTGGCCGTTGCCGGCCACACCTGCGATGCCGATCACCTCGCCGGCGCGTACCCTCAGATTGATGTTCTTGAGCGGGATCGAGAACGGCGTTGCCGGCTTGCGGGTCAGCGCACGGATATCGAGCAGTGCCGGCGCGGTCTCGATGCCTTCAGCCGGCGCACGAACCACCGCTTTCACCTCGTTGCCGACCATCATGCGGGCTAGCGATGAAGCTGTTTCCTGGCGCGGATTGCAGTGGCCGACCACCTTGCCGTGGCGCAGCACGGTGGCGCGGTCGCAGATGCGCTTCACTTCTTCCAGCCGGTGCGAAATGTAGAGGATGGACTTGCCTTCCGAGCGCAGCCGCTCGAGCGTTTCGAACAGCTTGTCGGCCTCCTGCGGCGTCAGCACGGAGGTCGGTTCGTCGAGGATGATGAGCTGCGGCGTCTGCAGCAGGCAGCGGATGATCTCGATACGCTGGCGTTCGCCGACCGAAAGATCGCCAACCAGCGATTCCGGATCGAGCGGCAGGCCGTAGCTATAGGAAAGCGCCCTCGCCTTCGCCGCAATGCTGCTGATCGGCGAGCCGTCGTCCAGCGACAGCGCGATGTTCTCGGCCGCCGTCAACGCCTCGAACAGCGAAAAATGCTGGAAAACCATGCCGATGCCGAGTTTCTTGGCGGCGCCCGGACTGGTGATCCTGACCGCCTGGCCGTTCCAGAAGATCTCGCCTGAATTGGGCTCGAGCGAGCCGAACAGCATCTTGACCAGCGTCGACTTGCCGGCACCGTTCTCGCCGAGCAAGGCGTGGATCTCACCCTTGGCGATGTTGAGATCAACATGGTCGCACGCCGTCAGCGTGCCGAATATCTTGGTCAGTCCACGAACCTCAAGCAGGATCGTGCTGTCATGATTTGCACTCACAGTGCCTCCCATCTGGTTTGCCAGATATGTTCTGTGTTCCCGCAAGCATGGTATGCGCTGCCGGCTCCCGTCGGAAAGCGGCACACGACTTGAAAGAGCTTCAAGAATTTCAGCGGAAACTCAAGGGATAGCAAGGCAGACGGGACTAAGGGATGAGAATGGTTGTTCCGGTCGTCCTGCGGCCCTCGAGATCGGAGTGCGCCTTGCCGGCGTCTTTAAGCGAATAGCGCTGGTTGATCCTGATCTCGACCGCGCCGCTGAGCACGACGTCGAACAATGCCGCCGCTGAGGCTTCGAGGTCCTCGCGCTTGGCATTGTAGACGAAGAGCGTCGGCCTGGTGGCGAACAGCGAGCCCTTCTGCGCCAGCAGCGACATCGAGAAAGGCGGGATCGGCCCCGACGACTGGCCGAAGCTGACGAACGTGCCGAGCGGCCTCAGGCAGTCGAGCGAGGCCGGGAATGTATCATTGCCGACGGAATCGTAGACGACATCGCATTTCCTGCCGCCGGTGATGGCGGCGACGCCGGCGACGAAGTCCTGCTCCTTGTAGTTGATGACATGGTCGAAGCCGTGCGCCCTGGCGAGCTCGATCTTGTCGGCGGAACTGGCTGTGCCGATGACGGTCGCGCCGAGATGCCTGGCCCATTGTCCGAGGATCAGACCGACGCCGCCGGCCGCCGCATGGAACAGGATGGTGTCGACGGCCTTCACCTTGAAGGTGCGGCGTAAAAGGTATTCGGCCGTCATGCCCTTGAGCATCATGGCCGCGGCCTGTTCGTCGCTGACGCCGTCCGGCACTTTCACAACGCGGTCGGCGGCAACCACGCGCTGCTCGGCATAGGCGCCGACATTGACGGCATAGGCGACGCGATCGCCCGGCTTTAGCCAGTCGACGTCGGCACCGACTTCCAGCACCTCGCCGGCCGCCTCGCCGCCGGGGATCAGCGGAAACCCGCCGGGCGGCGGATAGAGGCCCGAGCGATGGTAGACATCGATGAAATTAAGGCCGATTGCGGTGTGCCTGATCAGGATCTGTCCGGCACCGGGTTGCCCCGGATCGGCGTCCTCATAGGTCATAACCTCCGGACCGCCATGGGCGTGGATACGGACTGCTTTGGGCATTGATTGGTCTCTCTTGGGATACGGCTCGCCTGGGGCGGCTGTCAGGCTTTGGGGTCAGTCTTTCCGGCGCCTGGCTTGGCGCCGAGATTTGGAAAGAACTGCATGATAGCGCCGATGCTTGCCAGGTAAAGTCCGGTCACGGTGATGCCGATCTTGGTGAAGTCGCTGACCTGTTCGCCAAGCACGCCGATCTGGTCGTAGAAGGCGGCAAGTGCGGCCTGCGCCAGCGCCAGCGCGCCAAAGGCACACCACAGCAGCGTCATGCCGAGATTGATCGGCCGCAGCCGCACCACGCGCACCGGATGGATGAAGTTGATCGGCACGAAGGTGAGAATGCCGGCCGCCACGACCACGCCGAAGGAAACCCATTGTCCCGGTTCGATGACGAACAGCGTGAACACCACCATGTTCCAGACGACCGGGAAGCCCTTGAAGAAATTCTCCTTCGTCTTCATGCCGGTGTCGGCATAGTAGATGGCGCTGGATACGACGATGATGGCCGCCGACAGGAACGACAGCTTTTCGCCCATGAAGCCGCGCTGATAGAGCGCGAAGGCCGGGATCAGCACATAAGTGACGTAGTCAATGATGTTGTCGAGCATTTCGCCCGACCAGGTCGGCAGGATTTCCTTGACTTCGAGCTTCCTGGCGATCGGGCCGTCGATGCCATCGACGAACAGTGCCAGGCCGAGCCACCAGAACATCGCCGTCCAGCGCTGCTCGCTTGCCGCGACCAGCGACAGGAACGCCAGGAACGAACCCGACGCGGTCAAGAGATGGACCGAAAACGCGCGAGCCTGCGGCCAGGTGACTTTCTTCTTCGGCCGCGGGATTCGGTCCGCGATTTTCTTGGCCGTTTTCCTTGCCGATGTGTTCTTGCTCACGGGCCGCGCCAGTCCAGCTTGCAGATTTCGGCCGAGCGGCCGGCAAAGTTCCAGTTGCGGCCGAAGGCCCGCATCTTGCTCTTGTCGGACTTCGCCACGATGATTTCCGGCGCGATCCAGTATTCGGAGTTGCTGATCACCGTATCCTTCTCGCGATCCTTGCCGGGAACCGGCGTCACCGCCCCGTCGATGATCTTCGGTATCTGGAAGATGCGCGTCTTGTCACGCGTCTCATAGCTGATCGGCACCTGTTCGACACCGAGGAATTTTCCGACCAGGATGGAGAGCAGCGACGTGGTTCCGCCGGCCTTGCCGGTGAATATCCTGGTCAGCGCCTTGACCGCGTAGACCGAGGCGCGTTTGTCGATGAACAGGCCGGCGGTCCAGTTGCCACGGCTCATATAGCCGGGAATTTCCATGATCAGCCCGAGATTGAGGCCGGAGAGGTCGACGTCGCCGAAATGGCCGGCGTCGATGCGGAATCCGGCCCAGGTCTGGCAATAGCCCTCCGTCGGCGGATGCCCGCCGAGAGATAAGACGCAAGGGCAAAAAACCGTGCAATTGCAGGAGAGTACGAGCTCTCCCTTCATTGCCCAGCCCTGGTCGCTCATCGAATTCTCTCCCCCTCAGGCCGAGACTAATAGCAGCGCGGTTGCCCACACAAGCAGTATCGCACCGGCAACCCGGCTTGGCATCCTGCCCGCTGTCTGTTTTTCGATCAGGGTGAACAGGCTGATCAGCGCCATCCAGAAGACGTTCATGGCGCCCACGGCGAACATCGCCAGCATCAGTGCCCAGCAGCAGCCAAGGCACCATACGCCTTGCTGCATGCCGAGCCTGAAGATGCGCAAGGGTTTTGCGCTCCAGTTGGCAAACAGGATCGAGAACGGGTTCCGGCACTTTGTCAGACAGGCGTCCTTCAGGCCGCTGAACTGGTAGAGGCCGGCAATCAGCAGGGCGAGCGCGCCGGCAATTCCAACCGCCGGATCGAGCATCTGCCCGGACGCGGCGAATGCGTGGAGGCCGAGCGTCAGCGCGGCAAACAGCGTCGACGCAACCAGCCATATGCCGAGATAGCCGGCGACCAGAACAAGCGGTTGGACGACCGGCTCGCCCTTGATCCGCGCCGTGTCGGCGATCTCGCAATAGGTGCGGATCATGGGTGCCGCCGAGGGCAGCATCGTCGCCACCGCCATCAGGAACCACATCGACGTCAGCGCCAGGGCTTGTATCGCTGCCGCTCCGGCAAGCGGTGCAGGCGCAAGGCAAAGAGCAAAGAACCGGTCGAGAAAATCCGGCAGCGGCAGCCGCGGCAGATATCTGAGCACCGTATCGCCGGGCGCATCGGCGCCGGCAAAGCGGCTTTCGGCGCCGCGGATCGCCATCGCGCCGAGAATGGCCCAGGCAAGGGCGATGCCCATGCCGACGCTGACGGTCACCGCCAGCCGGGAATCGCGCGCGACGCTTGCCGCGGCGCGGCCGGCCCGGTCGAGATGGCTGAAGTCGTCGCTCATGGCAATCGAAATGGGCCGAATCGCCGCGTTGATCAAGCCGCATGATCGGGCCTATACAGATTGGCGGCCGGTTGGGCCTCAATTGCGATCCGGAAGCCGAAATTGGACCATCAGGAAACAGCGCGGGTACTGGTAGCCGGCAGCGGCCCGGCCGGCCTGATCGCCGCGCTCGGCTTTGCCGAAGCAGGTTTTCCGGTGACGCTGGTCGGCCCGGAAGCAGCCGGTGCCGATGGTCGCACCACCGCCCTGATGAACCCTGCCCTTGCGGTGCTCGAGCGATTGGGCGTGCTCGCCGACCTCAAGCCGAAGGCGGCGCCGCTGAAGGTGATGCGCATCGTCGATGCGACCAGCCGACTGATCCGTAGTCCGACGGTCACCTTCCGCGCGACGGAAATCGGCGAGGAGCAGTTCGGCCTCAACCTGCCCAACAGTGTTCTTCTCCCCGCCCTTGCCAAAGCGGTTGTCGCGCATTCCGGCATCGACTGGCGGAAGTCGATGGTAGACAACTGGCGCCTCGACGCCGGCCATGCGCACGCGACATTGGCTGATGGCAGCGAGATTTCGGCATCGCTGGCGGTTGCCGCCGATGGGCGCCTATCGCCGGCGCGCGAGGCGGCAGGCATCCCGGCCTCCGTGCGGCCCTATCCGCAGGCAGCGCTCGTCCTCAATTTCGGCCATCGCAGCGAGCATGCCTTCACCTCGACCGAATTCCATACCGAAACCGGTCCGTTCACGCAGGTTCCCCTGCCCGGCAATCGTTCCAGTCTTGTCTGGGTGGTGAAACCGGAGACGGCGAAAGAGCTTGCAGCACTCGATGACGACACGCTTTCGCAGCGCGTCGAAGAGCAGATGCAGTCGATGCTGGGCCGGGTCTCCGTCGAGCCTGGCCGGCAGGTCTACCCTCTGTCGGCGGCGTCACCTGGGCGTTTCGCGCAGAACCGCGTCGCGCTGGTCGGTGAAGCCGCGCATGTTTTCCCGCCGATCGGCGCACAAGGTCTCAATCTCGGTATCAGGGATATCGACGACCTGATTGGAATCGCTTGCGAAAATCGAACCGATCCAGGCTCCAGGATGAGCCTTGCGGCCTATGATTCCAGGCGGCGGCCCGACATATTGGCGCGCAGCGGTGCGGTCAATCTGCTCAACAGGTCGCTGCTGTCGGACATGCTGCCGGCGCAGATGGCGCGCAGTGCCGGTCTCAGCGTGCTTGGCAGCTTCGCACCGCTGCGCGCCTTCTTCATGCGTGAGGGGCTGCGGCCGGGCAGTGGTTTCCAGGCGCTCACTGGGGGCTTCAGGAAACAGGTCCGCCGGTAACCAGGCCGACATCGGACATTCTTGCCCCGTCCCGAAACCTCTTTGCCGGCAGGACCGTTGCTTGATCGGACGTCAAGCGCTTCGGGATTGAATTGACCGGGCGTCTGCGCCAAATAAGCACCCACCCTAAAGTCGGGCTCGATTTTGGTGGCGGGATGTGTAGATTCAAGGTCTTAGGGCGTCCTTGCGGCGCTTTGAAGACTTAAGTGGTGAGTACGATGAAAACGGCCAAATTCTCGATCGGACAAGTGGTCCGCCACCGGCTGTTTCCGTTCCGCGGCGTGATCTTCGATGTCGATCCGCAATTCGCCAACACCGAGGAGTGGTACGAGGCGATCCCGGCCGACGTGCGGCCGCGCAAGGACCAGCCTTTCTACCATCTGCTGGCCGAAAACTCGGAGACGGAATACATCGCCTATGTGTCCGAGCAGAACCTGCTTGAGGACCAGTCGGGCGAACCGGTCCGGCATCCGCAGATCGGCGAGATGTTCGACAAGCGGCCCGACGGCCGCTACCAGCCGAAACGTCAGTTGAGACACTGACGCGGGCAACAAAAAAGCGGGGCATGCCCCGCTTTTTTCATGACTCGAGATTGTCCCGGCGATCAGTTGGCGGCTTTGGCCTTGTCCTGCTCTTCCTTGAGCTTCTTGGCGAAGTCCTGGTTGTTCTTGGCCACGAAGTCCTGCAGCTTCTTCTGCCGGTCCTCGATGTCCGACTGCTGCAGCGGCGGGCCGTCATAGGCGCCGCTGAAGCCGGTCAGCGCAACCTTGATCGGGTTCGGCTGGTTCTGGAAATTGACCGAGGTAAGCGTGATTGCCTGGCCCTTCTTGAAGGACGAGACGAGCTGGTCGGTGAGCGGCACTTCGGCCACGCAACGGTCCGGGAAGCAGATCACGTAGTCGAGCTTCTGCGCCTTGCCGGTGTCGATCTGCAGGCCGATGCCCGGAGGCACCAGACGGCCGGTCGGAACCGTCACCTGGAACACCTTGCGGTTTACCTTGCCTTTCAGCTCGATCAGACTGACGCCGGTGACCAGCTGCCCGTTGCCGGCGGTGACGATGTTCTGGACGTTGCAGATATCGACATCTTCCTGCTTGGTGCAGGCCTTGAACCAGCCCTGCGGAATCTGCTGTTGCTGCTGTGCCGAAGCAGCGGGAAGCTCAGCGCCCAGAAAGCCGACCACGCCCGCGGCCATGACCGAAAGGCGGTATGCGTTGCTGTTCAGGCTCTTCATATGGTGTACTTCCTCTCAATGATCCCGGAACCGGCCGCTTCGTGCCGCGTGGTCCCAGCTACCTGTTGCCGAAATGAGGCAACAGCATGACTTCGGTGCGCGTGTTACACTGCCAGCGATGTCGAATCCAGCCCGTTCTCCGCGATTCTTGGTGCGAAGATGACACGGGCAGCCCCTGTGTCGGAGCGCTCGCCGCAGGCCGAACTCTTCTCCCGCAGAGCGATTCAATCCCTGCTTGAAATGCTCTAGGGTGCACAGCGAATCACAAAGCCGCCTGCAAGGAGACGGTCATGGGCCGCGTTCTCGTTTGGCTGATCGCCGCGATCTCGTTTCTGACCGTTTCGCTCCGGCCGGCCGTGTCAGAACCGAGGCATGCCCTCGCCATGCAGGGTGAGCCGGCGCTGCCGGCTGACTATCAGCATTTCGACTACGTCAATCCCGATGCGCCGAAGGGCGGCAGCATCACCTATTGCGTGGTCGGCAGCTTCGACAATCTCAACCCGTTCATCCTGAAAAGCCTGCGCACCACGGCACGCGGCATGATGGACACGATCTACGGCAACCTCGTCTTCGAGCCGTTGATGCAGCGCAATTTCGACGAGCCGTTCAGCCTCTACGGCCTGCTCGCCGACAGCGCCGACATGGATCCGGAGCGCAAGTCGATCGAATTCCATCTCAACCCGAATGCAAAATGGTCGGACGGCGAGCCGGTGACGCCGGAAGACGTGCTGTTCACCTACGATGTCTTCACCGACAAGGGACGGCCGCCCTACAGCGACCGCATGGCCAAGACCGCCAAGCTCGAAAAGACGGGCGACCACAGCGTGCGCTTCACCTTCAACGACAAAGCCGACCGCGAGTTTCCGCTGATCATCGCGCTGACGCCGATCATCCCGAAGCACGCCTTCGACAAGGAGACGTTCGACAGGACGACGCTGAAGCCGGTGATCGGCAGCGGACCCTATACGGTGGATAAGGTGCAGCCCGGCCAGCGCATCGTGTTCAAGCGCAATCCCGACTATTGGGGCAAGGATGTCCCCGCCAAGCGCGGCTTCGACAATTACGACCAGATTACCATCGAGTATTTCCTGAACGCCAATGCCAAGACCGAGGCCTTCAAGAAAGGCATCTGCGCCATTGACGACGAGACCGATCCGGTCAAGCGCGAGCGCGACATGGACTTTCCGGCCTTTCGCAAGGGCGATGTGGTGGCCGAAACCTTCGACACCGGCATCCCGCCGGTGGTGACGGGCTTCCTGTTCAACACGAGGTTGCAGAAATTTTCCAATCCGGTCCTGCGGCGCGCCCTGGGAATGCTCTACGACTTCGAATGGGCCAACAAGAACCTGTTCGCCGGCAAATACAACCGCACCATGAGCTACTGGCAGAATTCCGAGCTTTCGGCGCTCGGTCATCCCGCCGACGACAGGGAGAAGGCGCTGCTGGCGCCCTACCCCGGCCGCGTGCCGGCCGACGTCATGGACGGCAGCTGGCGACCGCCGGTCACCGACGGTTCGGGCCAGGACCGCAAGGAACTGAAGGCGGCATTCGACCTGCTGAAGTCCGCAGGCTACAGCGTCAAGGACGGGACCATGCTCGATCCCGAGGGAAAACCCTTCGGTTTCGAGATCATGACTTCATCGCAAGATGAAGAGCGCCTCGCCGCGATCTACCAGCGCACGCTGGAGAAGATCGGCATCAACGTCACCATCCGCAGCCTCGATGGCGACCAGATCCAGTCGCGCAAGCAGCGCTTCGATTTCGAGGTGCTGATCGGCTCGAGCGGCTTCAACAACTCGCTGTCGCCGGGTATCGAACAGATCGGGCGCTGGGGCTCTGCCGCCGCCAAAGCGGAAGGCTCGTTCAACCTTGCCGGCGTCGCCGATCCGGCCGTGGACGCGGCGATCGATGCGATGCTGAGGGCTCGTTCGAGGGAAGACTATGTCGCGGCGGTGCGCGTTCTCGACCGGCTGCTGATCTCCGGCAACTACATGGTGCCGATGCAGCACAACGACCAGCAGTGGATTGCCTACTGGAATTACCTGGAACATCCGCAAAAGACGCCCATATTCGGTTATCAACTGCCGACCTGGTGGCGCAAGGCGAACTGAGATCCTTCCAGACAGGAGATGAAGATGAGCGACGGGAACTCGATCACGGTCGACGTTGTGTCCGATGTCGTTTGCCCGTGGTGCTTCATCGGCCAGAAGCGTCTCGACAAGGCGATCGCTGCCGCCAGCGACATCGACGTCAATGTGCGCTGGCGGCCGTTCCAGCTCGACCCGACCATCCCGCCCGAAGGCAAGGATCGCCGCGCCTACATGCTGGCCAAATTCGGCAGCGAGGAACGTATCCGCGAGATCCATGCCCGCATCGAGCCTCTCGGCGAAGCGGAAGGGATTAGATTTGCCTTCAGTGCCATCAAGGTAGCGCCCAATACACTCGACGCCCACCGCGTCATCCGCTGGGCAGGTGCTGCCGGCGATGCCGTGCAGAACCGGTTGGTGCGCCGGCTGTTCCAGTTGAATTTCGAGGAAGGCGCCAACATCGGCAACCATGGCGTGCTGGTCGAAGCCGCACGCGAAGCCGGCATGGACGCCTCCGTGGTCGAAACGCTGCTGCCGACCGACGCCGATGTCGAGGCGGTGCGCACCGAAATCGCAACTGCTTCGCGCATGGGCATCACCGGCGTGCCGTGCTTCCTGCTCGAAGGCAAATATGCTGTGATGGGCGCACAGGACGCCGAGACGCTTGCCGACGCCATCCGCCAGGTCGCAGCGGCCAAGGCGCGGGGCGAGTTGGAAACGGCGAGCTAGCCTACTTGACCGTCACCTTGGCCTTGCTGACGAAGAAACCATGGCCATTGCTGCTGCCGCAGGTAAGCCCCTTGGTCGATGACTGGCAGGAGAACGGTCCCTTCTTCCAGCTGTTCCCGTAGGCCAGCTTGGCGACGTCGCTGCAGCAGCCCTGCTCGCCGGGGTTCTTGATCAGCGTCGCCGGTCCCTTTGGCCCAAGAATGACGGTGACGTAACTCGGCTCGACGCGCGAGCAGCTCAGTTCCGGCCCGCCGTCCTGCGGCTGGTAGGTGCTGGTGCCGCCCTTCGGCGTGTAGATGCAACCGATATTGCCTGATGGCGTGTTGAACTCGATCTGACCTTCGGCGCTCGCCGGAATGGTCTGGCTACCCGCATGCGCCAGAGGCATCCAGGCGAAGGCCACGAGCATCGCGACTGAAAATGTACGTGCAGACATGGAAGACCCCTAAGCCAAATGTGTGGATCAGGTTCAATCCGCACGGCTGCATTGTCAAACGCGGCTTGCCGTGCATCTGGGAAGGCGCGAACTGCCCGCGCCCTAAAACGCTTCGTGCGAGACGAATCGATGCAGGCTCGGCTGCCCGCGAGTCATCACGAGAGTATTGCTGGAGTGGTCGGGGATAGCCGATTGGGGGACCTGCCAGTCAGTCCTTCGTAGGAAAATCGGCCGCTCGGCAAGGCGAAAAGGTTCACAAAATCGTGTGAGAAGCTTCCCTTGGGGAAGGTAAATACGGCCGCCGCCATGGCTGCTCAACCTATTGGAATAACTACCAATAATCCGGTTTTTGTGCGCTGCTTCCGCAGCTCGACCTGTTGCTCCATGGCAACGTTGCGTGCGCGTGTTCACAGAGGGTGGGAGAAAATTAATAGAAAATGATCAATTGGTGTTACTATCCGTAACAAAACTAAAAAAGGTTTAGGCGGGATCGTGATTCGGGTCGGCAGACCACGACGTACAGTACCGGCAGAACTACCTAGCGAGGCCGCAAGGCCTTCGCCCCTGACGCCGGTGTCGTCGATGCGTACCTTCTGGGGGCTGATGCGGGCCTACTGGTTCTCCGACCGCTGGAAGGAAGCCTGGACACTCACCCTCGTCATCGCGTTGCTCACGGCGCTGTCCAGCAAATCGGGCGTGTGGTTCGCCGAAGCGTCGGGTGAACTGGTCAATTCGATCGCTTTTTTCCACGATGCCGCAAATACCGCACCCCTGAAGTCGCTGCTGACCAACGCCGGCATCCTGGTCCTGTTGGTCATCCTCAAGGATGCGGGCTTTACCGGCATCCGCAGCCTCGTTTCGGCGACGCTGCATCGCAAATGGCGCGGCTGGCTGGACAGCCGCTTCAACGAAGCGCTGCTCGACACCAATCACACGCATTTCCACGCCCAGCATGGTTCGTCCGGCAACGCGGCTCCCGACAACATCGACCAGCGCATCCAGGAATCGATCAAGGACATGACCGGCGGAGCCATCGGCCTCGCCATGGGCGTCCTGGCTGTTGCCACGTCACTCTATTTCGTCGGCCAGAAGCTGCTTGAGACCTCGGTGGAAGTGAGAGGACTGGAGTTCCTCGGCAGCTACGGCAGCGCGATCCTGGCCTTCCTGGCCGTCGCCACCTATGTGCCGCTGAACACCTGGATCGCGGTGAAGCTGGGCAGATTGCTGGAACGTCTCAACGTCAGGATGCAGCAGTCCGAAGGCAGCTATCGCGGCGAACTGACGACCTTCCTGCGCCGCAGTTTCCATGTCGCCGCCTCGCAAGGCGAGAATGTGCAGAAGTCGATGCACAGCCGGCTCTATGTCGATATCGACCGCACCTGGGCGCGACTGAACATCGTCAACACCAGCTATAATTCGTTCGAGCTGATCTACAATTTCATAGGTGCCCGCATTGTCGCCTATGGGCCGGGCCTTGTTCCGTTCATCCACAACGGCTTCGATCTCAAGGGCTACATTACCGGCTCCGAATTGGTCAATTCGCTGATCAGCCAGTGTTCATGGTTCATCCATGTCATGCCTAATATCGCGACATTGCGGGCCAACAGCCAGCGTGTGACCGAACTGGCGAACGCCATCGAGAACGTCCAGCAGCCGCAGGAGTTCTACAGCCAGACCGGCCGTTCCGACTTCCGCTACGACCGCCAGAACCCGGTTTTCGGCCTGACCATCCAGAAGCTGGAACTGGCACATCAGGGCGAGGACGCGACACCATTCCTGAGCGTGGCGAACCTGCGCTTCCGGCGTGGCGAATGGACGTTCCTCAAAGGCGAATCGGGCTGCGGCAAGACCTCGCTGATCAAGGCGATCAACGGCCTGTGGCCCTATGGCCGCGGCACCATCGTCTTCCCGGAAGGGATCAGGAGTTTCTATGCCGCCCAGGAGGTCAAGCTGCAGCAGGTCACGCTGAAGCAGCTGGTCTGCCTGCCCGGCTCCGAGCAAGATCATGGCGATGCGCAGGTCGCATCGGCCTTGCACAAGGCCGGCCTTGGCGACTTCATCGAGCACCTGGCCGATGAAAGCCGCGAAGGGAAGAACTGGGACCAGGTTCTTTCAGGTGGCCAGAAGCAGAAGCTGGTGGTCGCCCGCATCATCCTGCAGCAGCCTGGGCTGCTGTTCCTCGACGAGGCAACCGGCGCGCTCGATCCCGAAGGCAAGATCGCCTTCCACCAGGCGATCAAGGACAATTGCCCAGACGTCACGGTGATCAGCGTCATGCACGAGGCCACGCCGCCGCGCTCGCTGTCCGGCGCCGAGTTCTATCACAGCGTGGTCGCGATCTCGGACGGCGTCGCGACCAAGAAGCCGCTGGCTCCAAGCCTGCCGCGCGAACTCACCACCATCCTCGCACAGCCAAGGCCGGTCCCAAGGCCGGTCGAGGACAAATGGCTGCGCTTCCCGCGCCGGCTGAAGCAGAAATAGCCCCGCCACCGCGCATCCTTGCCCGCCGGCATCAGCCGCGGTAGTTCGACCTCGCGCGGCGATCACAGTCTCGCGATCTCGCCCTCCGGTGTCGTTTTTGCCCTTTGCCGCGATTGACTCGGCAAGAGGCGCTCCTATGTTGCGCCGGCTCGCAGAATTCAACCTACAGCGCCGCGCGTCACTTCGGACGCGCAAAGGACGCTGTAGAAACCTAGAATTTGCGCATGATCCTTTCCGAAAATCGAAACCGATTTTCGGGGTCATGCGCTAGCCCGCGAGCAGAAAGGTCACCGCGCCATGCCTGGCGACAGTAGTCGAACGCAACCGCCGTCCGCCTAGACGTGACCTGAGCGGTTCACGTCCTGCCGGACGGCAAGGAGTGAACCAATGAACGAACTTTCCCCCGTAGCGGGCGACGAGGCCGTCGCTATCGCCCGTATCCTTGCAAACGATCACGTCGCCGACGTTGTCGAGGCGCTCAACCACGAGCCGCGCGAAACGGCGATCGAGCTGCTTTGCGAAGTGCCGTTCGAGCGGCTGGTCGAGATCTTCGACCAGCCGGAACTCGACGGCGCATCCGAGCTTGTCGAGGCGCTGCCGCGCGCCAAGGCCGGCAAGCTGCTCACCGCCATGTCAGTCGACCGCGCCGCCGATATCCTGCGCGAGCTGGAAGAACCGGCGCGTTCCGAACTGCTCGTCGAACTCGCGCCGCCGCTGCGCGCCACGCTGCTTGCCATTCTGGGCTATCCCGAAGGCAGCGCGGCGTCGCTGATGACGACGGAGTTCGTCAGCGTGCCCTCGGATTGGACCGTGGCCCGCACGCTGGACTACATCCGCAAGGTCGAGCGGACGCGCGAGACCATCTACGCGATCTACATCGTCGATCCCGAGACGCATGTCCTGGTGCGCTCGACGGGCCTGCGCCGGCTGATCACCGGCGAGCCGGAAGATCTGGTGATGGATGTCGCGCTGGATCGCGTGCCGGTGACGGTCTCGCCGCTCACCGACAGCGAAAAGGTGGCGCAGCTGATCTCCAAATACGATTTGCTCGCCGTTCCGGTCGTGGACCACGGCAAGATCCTCGGCATCGTCACCATCGACGACATCATCGACACGATGGTCGAGGGGACGACCGAGGACGTGCATCGTTTCGGCGGCATGGAGGCTCTCGACGAGCCGTATATGAAGATGAGCTTTCTCGCCATGATCCAGAAACGTGCGGGCTGGCTCTGCGCGCTGTTCATCAGCGAGATGCTGACCGCCAATGCGATGCAGAGTTATGAAGGCGAGCTGGAAAAGGCAATCGTGCTCACGCTGTTCATCCCGCTGATCATGAGTTCGGGCGGCAATTCCGGCTCGCAGGCGACCTCGCTGGTCATCCGCGCACTGGCGCTGCGCGAGATCGGCCTTGGCGACTGGTGGCGGGTGGCCTTGCGCGAACTGCCGACCGGGCTTGTGCTGGGATCGATCCTCGGCGTCGTCGGCGTCTGCCGCATCACGCTGTGGCAGTATTTCGGCTTCTACGACTACGGCCCGCACTGGGAGCTGATCGCGGCGACCGTCGGCGCGGCGCTGGTCGGCATCGTCACCTTCGGCTCGCTGTCGGGATCGATGCTGCCATTCGCGCTGAAACGCATCGGCTTCGATCCCGCCAGCGCGTCGGCGCCGTTCGTCGCCACGCTGGTCGACGTCACCGGCCTGGTGATCTACTTCTCGGTGGCGCTGGTCATCCTGCGCGGCACGCTGCTCTAGGCAAACGTCAAGCACTCCCATCGCGGCAATCCTGTTGCCGCGATGGCTGTTGTCAGACAGGCGTCAATCGACGCGCTGGCCGTCCTTCACGCGGTAGGTCGGCTTGTACATGGTGACCAGCTCTTCCGCCGCCGTCGGATGCACGGCCATGGTGCGGTCGAAGTCGTCCTTGGTGAGCCCGGCCTTCAGCGGGATGCCGAGAAGCTGCGCCATTTCGCCGGCGTCGGGTCCGAGGATGTGGGCCCCGAGCACTCTCTTCGAAGCGCCGTCGACCACCAGCTTCATCAGCATCTTCTCGTCACGGCCGGACAGCGTGTTCCGCATCGGGCGGAATGAGGCACGGTAGATTTCAACGTCGGAAAAGCGCTTGACCGCCTCGTCCTCGGCCAGGCCGACGGTGCCGATCTCGGGCTGTGAGAACACCGCCGTCGGTATGGTGTCGTGGTCGGGCGCGGTCGGATTGCCCTTGAAGGCGGTCTCGATGAAACACATCGCCTCGTGGATCGCCACCGGGGTCAATTGCACGCGGTTGGTGACATCGCCGATCGCCCAGATGTTGTCGATGTTGGAGCGGGAGTATTGGTCGACAACAATGGCGCCGGTTTGGCCGAGCTCGATGCCGACGCCTTCCAGCCCCATATTCTCGGTGTTGGGGATGCGGCCGATGGCGAGCATGACCTGGTCGACCGTCAGCACCTTGCCGCCGGTGACTAAAGCGTCCAGCCGCCCGTCCGGCCGCTTGCGGACCCATTCCGACACGGCGTGACAGAGGATTTTTATCCCCTTCTTCTCCATGGTTTCGTGCAGCGCGCGCCGCAGGTCCATGTCGAAGCGCGACAGGATCTCCTTGCCGCGATAGACCAGCGTGGTGTCGACGCCGAGCCCATGGAAGATGTTGGCGAATTCGACGGCGATATAGCCGCCGCCCTCGATCATGATCGCCTTCGGCAGTTTCTTGAGGTCGAAGGCTTCGTTTGAAAAGATGCAATGCTCGTGACCGGGGAGTGCCGGATGTGGCGCCGGGCGACCGCCGGTGGCGATCAGGATCTGGTCGGCGGTGACGGTGCGATCCTCGCCGAGAAGATGCACCACATGCGGGTCGAGCAGCATGGCGCGCGAATGGAAGGTCTCGCCGCCGGCGCCTTTCACGTTCTTCTCGTAGATGGCCTCGAGCCGGGCGATCTCGCGGTCCTTGTTGGCGACCAGCGTCGGCCAGTCGAAGCTGGCCTCGGGCACCGTCCAGCCATAGCCGGCGGCATCTGCGAAATGCTCGGGAAATTGCGAGGCATAGACGAAGAGCTTCTTCGGCACGCAGCCGCGGATGACGCAGGTGCCGCCATAGCGGTATTCCTCGGCGATGCCGACGCGCTTGCCAAGTGCGGCCGCGACACGCGCCGCCCTCACCCCGCCGGAGCCGCCGCCGATGACGAAAAGATCGTAGTCGTAGCCGGCCATGCGCAGATCCTTGCATTCAAAAATGTTTGAGACAGGTATGCCGCCAACCACCAAAAGAAAAGCCCGGACAAAGCCGGGCTTTCTGGTCCAGCGGCCATCCGGCCGCCTGGAAAGGCAAATCAGTTCTGCGTGTTGTCGGCGGGCGCGTCGCCATCGGCTGGGGCAGCGCCGTCAGCAGGAGCCGCAGGGGCCTTGGCATCTGCGGGAGCAGCGGGCGCTGCCGGTGCATTGGCCTTCGCCGCCGCGGCCAGCGTTTCGCCGACCTGCTGGGCGAGATCGCGGGCAAGGCCGTTCTGCCAGATGTCGGCGGCCTTCACCAGGTCGCGCGTCACGGTCGGGCCGCTGTCAAGCAGCTTCTTGCCGGAGTCGGAGCTGTAGAAAGCGGCGATGTCGTTGAGTTCCTTCTCGGAGAAGACCTTGGCATAGGCCAGCGCTGCTTCCTTCTCGAGGTCGGCGCGGCGCGAGGCCAATGCCACCGCCTTGTCGGTGATGGTCTTGCCGATCAGTTCCTGCATGTCCGGGTTCTTCTGGATCAGCTGCTGTTCGAGAGCGGCAGCGGCCTGCGGCAGGATGTTGTCGAACGGGTCGGTGGCGTGGATCGCGGCGACGGCGGCGCGCGCTGCCTTCAGGTGCGATTCGGTCACGTCCTGCGCGAAGACAGGCGAAGAAAACGCGAAAACGGCCGAAGCCACCAGAATGGCCGAAAGGCTGCGAACCCGGTTATGCAACATCATGGTCGGTAGAACTCCCTGGTTTTCGGGCGGCATGGACGGTTTGGATGCCGTCGCCGCCGGCGATGATGGCCGCTGACGCCAGCCCGATGAAAAGACCGTGCTCGACGACGCCCGGTATGGCGTGGAGAGCATTCGAAAGCGCTCTTGTATCCGGAATGCGGCCAAAAGATGCATCGAGGATAAAATGGCCGCCGTCTGTAACAAAAGGCTGGCTCCCCGTCATCCTCAATGTAATCGGACCGGAAAGACCGAGACTTTTGGCCGCTGCACGAACCGCAATTTCGGTCGCCCGCAGGCCGAATTGATTGATCTCGATCGGCAGCGGGAAACGGCCGAGGGTCTCGACCATTTTCGAACGGTCGGCAATGACGATCATGCGCCCGGATGCCGCCGCGACGATCTTCTCGCGCAGCAGCGCGCCGCCGCCGCCCTTGATCAGGGTCAGCGCCGGGTCGACCTCGTCGGCGCCGTCGACGGTGAGGTCGAGCTCAGGCGTTTCCTCGAGCGTCGACAGCGGCACGCCGAGCTCATGGCAGAGCGCGGCGGTGCGCTCCGACGTCGGCACGCCGACGATGGTGAGGCCGGTGGCGACCTTTTCGGCGAGCAGCCGCACGAACTCCTCGGCGGTCGAGCCGGTGCCGATGCCGAGCCGCATGCCTTCGCTCACATGAGCAAGGGCTGCCCGCGCGGCCTCGACCTTCAATTGCCTCGCATCCATGCTGCTGCTGCCCCCTAGAGCAATTCCAGGAAAAGTGTGAAACGGTTTTCCGTCCGGAATTGCGTAGAACAAAGAGATAGAGCGGTTCGGCGTTTCCATGAAACGGTGAACTGCTCTAGCGTCTCGGGCTCCTAACATTTTTGCCAGTCTGGTCAAAGCCCCCGTCTGGTCAAAGCCCTTGGCAGCAGCGTAACGCCTGGCGACGCGCAGGGAGCGATGCGTGGGCAGCCTTCATAGGAATATCTTCCTTGAAATCGTTGACACGGTGACAGCAGGTATGCTACATATCTGTCCATGGTGCTGATTTGCGCCAACGACCCGCCGCCGTGGCGGGTTTTTTCATTTCTGGCGGCTCGCCGCGAATCCGGTGGGTCTGCATGCCTCGACTGCTTGCCAGCCCGCTTGCCTTGACGCGCCGCAGCCGCTATCGCCTGCCGGCATGCAATCGCCACAGGACAGGCCATGACCAGACCGATCATCGTGTTCGACCTCGACGGGACGCTGGTCGACACGGCGCCGGATCTGCTCGACAGCCTCAACCACAGTCTCGCCGCCAGCGAACTGGCGGCCGTCGATGAGGCCGGCTTCAAGCGCTACGTCGGCCATGGCGGCCGGGTGATGATCGAGCGCGCCCATGCAGCACAGCGGCGATCGCTGGCGGCGGACGAGCATGACCGGTTGCTGAAACTGTTCCTCGACCACTACACCGACAACATCCCCGGCAAGTCGCGCCCCTACCCCGGCGTCGTCGAGGCGATCGCCCGGTTCGAGAAGGCCGGCTATCTGCTTGCCGTGTGCACCAACAAATACGAGGCGAATTCGGTTGCCCTGATCGAGGCGCTCGGCCTGGCGAAGCATTTCGCGGCGATCGCCGGCCAGGACACGTTTGCCTTCCGCAAGCCCGATCCGCGCCATCTCACTGAAACCATCAAGCTGGCCGGCGGCGACCCGCATCGGGCGCTGATGGTCGGTGATTCGCAGACCGACATCGACACCGCCAAGGCCGCCGGCATTCCGGTCGTCGCCGTCGATTTCGGCTACACCGACCGCCATGTGCGCGAATTCGAGCCGTCGGCGGTGATTTCGCATTTCGACACGCTGACGCTCGATCTGGCGGAACGGCTGATCGCCGCAGCCGAGGGCTGAGCGACAAACGCAACCAGCCTCCGGCGCCTGCCCGGCCTTGCCACGTTTCAGTCCGTGCGGAATGGTGGCACATCGCCTTGACTTCACGAGGCAGCCTCCCTTATATCGCGGCTCGCTTGGCCTTCGGGCAACGAGCGGGCGATTAGCTCAGCGGGAGAGCACACCCTTCACACGGGTGGGGTCGCAGGTTCAATCCCTGCATCGCCCACCATCTTTTCAAGCACTTAGCAGTGATCGTTTTCCCTTCCGCACAACTATCGGCTTCCGCCAGGGCGTCGGCGTGCCCCAAAAACCTCGTCCGCAGCTTCGCCGTCGTAGCCCGCGAGTCATTTTTCTTGATGGGAGCAGATCAGACATATTTAATTCCTCCCGCACTGCACCGTAACGGCATTGTCCATTGCTTTGTCGGCATAGAAGTAGAAATTCATGAAATCGTCGATTACGCCCACGGTTTCTGCGCTCTCGATGCATTCCTGCACGGCTTCGCCAGAGCCTTTAGAGGCGGCCAGGCACGCTCCTACTTTTTTGCCCTCAGGTTGCGTAATCTCCGGTGACGACAAGCGATGCATCAATCTATCATCTCTTCCACGACTGCTGCGGCCAAAAACCTTCATTTGAAGCATCAAAGAGACTTTTGCACTAGACATATTGTAATTTTTCAAATTAGGTAGAATAATTATTCCATTCTCTATATAATTTTCAAGTATTTCTGTCGGTCGAACCTCACCTGTGGCCACCCTATGCCAAATAAAGCGAAATGCCTCGTCGCATTTATCTGATAGAACCATGTTTTCGAATGCCTTTTCGTCGAAATCCGAATAATTTGCCTCGCGATTTCGCGCCAGACACTGTTGTCCGAAAACATCGCAGCCGAGCGCCAGGGTCAGAGTGGAGACATGCAAGATTTTCAAGAACGCGTTTTTACCGTTCATGGAACGCCTCATCCGTCATCTCCATCAGCGGGTCGAGCAGGTATTCCAGCACCCGCCGATTGCCGGTCTTGACCTCCGCAACGAAAAACCCCGCCGAAGCGGGGTATACTCGATGAAAACATCGCGTGTGGCTAGCGTAGTAGCACGACACCCCCAACCAATGATGCCCCCACGTTTGCGACTGCCGCTAGTATCGAAGTTTTGAGCAGGCTCGGTTTGGCACGTTTGGTCGATGTATCCATTAGAGCTTCCTTTCTGGTTTCAGCGAATGCAAGGCGCTGACTGACAAGCGTAATCAGGAGAAATGGTAGACCGAAGAGACACATGGTTAGGGTAGAGGTGCTATCTAGGCCTAGCGCTACTAGGCTAGCCACACGTTGCGCATGTGGTAATGCGCCTTCAGAAATCAAAGGCGCAGCGGTCGCTCACGCCAAATAATACCGCCTCAAACGAGATCAACCTCCACCCACAGCCCACCCTCCCCGCGAGCCTTATCGCGTGGCGCGTGTCGCACCGCACGGATCGATCCGGACGGCGTGGCGAAGGGCGGCTTGCCGTTCTTGTCGGCCAGCCACTTGTCGTCGGAGCGGATGACGCGGCCGTTGGCCTTGGCGGCTAGCGCGGTCAGGATGGGGTCGTAGGGCATTTCGTGCCAGCGGACTTTCTTGGCGTCATCCTGGTTGGTCGGGATGAAGGCCGAAAGATCGGCGTTGGTCAAAAGGTCGATGCCCTGTTTTTGCGGCATGGCGTTCTGGCTGCCGTGATGGGCGACCTTCAGATAGACCGTGCGTGCCATGAGGTCGGCTGTCGTCACCGTCGTCTGCTCCAGTTGCCATTTCAAATCCTTCCAGCTCAGCCAGTTGCCGATCTGCGCGTCGCCCGGGAACAGGAACACGTTGTTGCTGTCGGTGAACTCGAACGCCAGGACCAGGCTGGTGTTGTTGACGCCCCGATCGAGCTGCAGGGCAAGGTCGGCGGCAATCCCCATCCAGTCGGCGTCGATGCGGCGCCACGACTGGTCGGGGTCCTCCGTTGGCGCCGGATGGGAGACCGGCCCCGCATAGTGCTCGCGGACAAAGGCGCCGATATCGATCCTGGGATCACTGCCCTTGTCGCCGTTCAGCGCCGCTGACAGTTCCGTGCCGACGTGGCGCTCGAACGGGCTGAGCTCATCGATATAGTCTGCATCGCCGGTTCCGTCGTTCATCTTCAGCCCCGCGGCAAGCGCCCGAGCGAACGGACCGCCGCTGGCAAGCGGAAACATTTCGCCCGCCCTCTCCTCGAGCCGAAGTGCCGCCTTGTCGCGAGGCGGACCAAGCACGTAGATGCGCAGATTGGGCAGTTCCTTGATCGAGAGCGGCGGCTTGCCTGGTTCGAGATAGGTCGGCCTGGTCTTCGAAAGACCGGCCGCTGCGTCTCGCGCCGAGCGCACTCTTTCGCCGGCGGCGCCGAACTGGAAGCCGAGCACCGACCGCAGCCCGTCACGAATGCCTGCCAGATGAGCGGTCGGCTCCTGGGCGGCATCGAGCCTCTGGCTCACACCTTGCAGCGCCGTCAGGGCCGAGGCCTTGAACTTGTCGAGCTCGACGGCCTGCTGGTCGGCCGGGTTTTCCGTCCATGCCATCCATACCTCTTTGACCTCAAAGCCCGCGAACAGGTCCTTCGAGGTCAGGAAGCCCGAAACATGGTCCCAATGCTCATGGGTGACGACGAGGACGTCGATCTTGCCGCCATCCGTCGCCTTCTCGATGTCGGCGACTATGTCCGCCACCAGCGCCGGGCCACCCTTGATCGACACATGAACGCCGCAGTCGATCAGCATGCGGAACAGTGAGCCGTCGGGCGTTGGAAAGCTCAGCAGGTGGCAGTCGCCGATGCCCTGGCAATAGTGCCGGACCGTCACGGCGGGCTTTATCGCCCTTGCCACTGCCGCATCCGCCGCTTCTTGCCGCCTGGTTCTTGTTGCCGGCTTCCTAGACATGATCGTCATCTCCATCGCTGGCATGCAGGAGGGCGAAGGGCTCGGAAACCTCGTTGCCGAAATAAAGCGCTCGCAGCGGCGACAGGTAGTTCGCGGTCGCGGTCTCGGCCTGGCGCTTGCGCCGTTCGGGGCTGCCGGTGTTCTTGATGATCGAATAGCGGATGCTTTCCTTGCCTTTGCGCGGGTCGATGATGAGCGTCGCTCCGCCGCGGAACCAGATGAAGCCGTCGCCCGCCTTCACGCCGTTCGGTATGGGCTTGCCTTCGAAATCGATCGGAATGCGCTGCTGGATGACGGCGATGACCTCGGTACGGAACGAGCCGTTGGGTTCGACACGTCGGGTCGGACGCACGCCGAGGATACTGAAGGTGGTCTCGCCCTTTTTTGCCTTGGCCAAAAGGGTGCCGTCGTCGCGATAGCGCGGCAGGTCGGGCAGAAGTCCGAACTCCTTGTGAAGGGTCGGATGGGCGGTAAAGGTTCGGTGCATCGCCTGCCACATCGCATAGCGGTTCTTCTCATTGAGGGAGAAGATCTCGGAGCGATCGAGTTGCTGGTTCCAGCCGAGGTCGATTTCGTCCAGCAGCCCCTGCAGCCAGGGAGGTGACGGATCGTCGGGCTCGCTCCAGGCAAGCGTCTCTTCCGAGATGGTACGCACGTCGCGCGGCAGAAGCTTCCATCTGCGGAAGGATTCGATGAAAGCCAGGCGATAGTGGAGCGGGTCGTCGGGGAAGGCATCGATGTCGGCCGTGATCAGGGCGCGCAAATATTCGCCGAAGGTGATGTCGACGGCGGGGCAGTAGTCGAGCGCGCGAATGCACATGGTCAGCATCTGCCGGGCGATCTTGGCGGTCTCGTCGGTCAGGCGCTCGACCAGGCTGGGATGCAAGGTGCCGACCGGCAGCACGCCGGTGCCGCCGGTCGCCAGCTGGACCAGATCGTCGGTGCGGCGGTCGGCGATCGCCAGGAACGCCTGATAGACGGCAAAGACCAGGATCGAGCCCCGGTCATGCGGCTCGAAGGTCTTGGCGTAGTCGAGCGCGGCCATGCCGGGGCCGCCATAGTCGCGCAGTGGCCCGGCGCGGCCGCTGCCCTCGCCGAACTGCGCGGCGATGCCGGACAAAAGCGTGGCAACGGACACATCACCCTTCGCCTTGGCGATCGCAAAGCTGACCAGCTCCTTGAGGGTGAAATGCTGGAATAGCGCCACGATATCGGCAAAGGCCTCATGGAAGGCCGGCACGTCAGGGTTGGATGCTTCTTCGAAAAGACGGTGCAACCCGTCGAGCAGCGCATGCGACATCTCATGCGCGACAATGTCGCTCGACAGGCAGGAAAACACCGTCGTGCCCGGCGTGGTGACGTCGCCGTCCTTGCTCTCGGCCGGAAAATAGCCGAACAGCAACGCCTTCTTGTCGGGGCTGTAGTAGGCGTTCGCAGTGCGCAGCGCGTGCGGATAGATGCGCAGGCGCGGCACTTCATGCGCCTTCATGGCCATGCTGCCACGGCTGCCGACCTTGCCGGTATAGTGCGGGGCCCACAGCGCGCGGCGGCCCAGGGCGCGCTCGAAATGCCCGATCGTGGTCATGGCGACGGCATAGACCATCTGCTGATGGAATTGCGGATTGCCTTCCGAGGGCGGCAGACCGTCCTGAGCGAGCAGGATCTTGTCGTTGAGGTCGACCGGGTCGTAGACGCGGTTGGATGCCGGATCGATGTCGATGACCTCGAGATATTCGCCGACCGGACCGCGCAGCAACGCCTTGGCCGTCGACGGCTCGTCGTCCCAGGGAACGGAAAGGGTCGCCTGAAAGACGGATATTGAATCCAGCTGCTTGGCGATGGAAGGATCGAGCGCATAGATGCGCAGGCGGCGCTTGGGCGGCGGCAGCGCGCGCGGCTTGCGCTTGATCTGCGGTGCCGGTTTCGTCGCCGCCGGCGCAGGAGGGCTGGCGCCCGGCCGTCCCAGCGCGCCTTCGAGAAAGGTCCGCAGCGGCCCGGACGGATTGCCGTCATCGAGCGCGGCTTCCAGGTAGCGGTTGCGCGCGGCGGCCGAGATCTTGCTGGGGTCGACATCCGGATCGGCGATCGCCTGGTCGACCGACGCGACGCGCTGTGCCATCTGGGTCAGTTCCAACGCCAGCATTTTCCGATGTAAGATGTCGGCGGGCGACATCGCCGCCACGGAGTTGCCGCCACCGGTGATGAAATCGAGCCAGGCCCAGGAATATTCGGCCGGCGGCAATCTGCGGAGCTTGTTCTCCGCCGGGGGCATGATGGAAAGCGCGGCATCCGCCCGGACCACGCCCTGGCCGATCTTTTCCAACGTCTCTGCCGCCCCCATCTTGGCCGTGGTCTTCGACGCCGCTGAAAACAGCGCGAAGCGGACTGCTTCGATGCGCATCCAGGCTTGCGAGTAATTCTTCACGACGTTCCAGTGCTCGGCCAGCCAGAGTGCTGCCGCGGCGGCGATCTGCGGCGTTGCCGCCGATGTGCCGCTGCCATCCATGTCGACGATCTTGGCGCAGTCGATCTCGGCCCACGGCACGTTCGGCGTATAGGCGCCAAGCGCCGTCTTCATCTTCGATTGCGGCCCGTAATTGCCTTGCATGGTGCCGAAGCTCAGGCCGGAATAGGCGCGGCCGTCGGCCATCACGCCGCAGGCCGCCAGAACGCGATTGTAGCGGGCCGGAAAGACGATGCTTCGTGGCGTGATCGTGAAATTGTTGCCGGCGGCGGTGACCATCACGACGCCGTTGTCATAGGCAAGGTTGACCGCATCGACCAGCGCCTGCGAGGTCAGGCCGCCCATGCTCATCGACAGCACCTGCGCGCCTTTCGCGCGAGCATAGTCGATGCCTTGCACCATGGTGCCGGTGGTGAGCCGCACCACCCAGTCGGCGATGCGCACCGGGATGATGTTTGTCTGGGGGGCGGCGCCGACGAAATCCTTGAAGCCTGGCCAGTTCGGCGAGGTGCCGTCGAGCTTGTTGCCGGCGAGCAGGCTGAGCGTGCCGGTACCGTGGCCGCGATTGCTGGCGAGGCCGCCTGGCGGAGCATGATCGGTGGCGTCGTTCGGGCCGGCACCGTCATTGACGAAATTGCGCTGCTGCGCGGTGAGCAGTCCGGCGGGCAAGGTGCGATGCCCCGGATCGAAGCCGGTATCGAGATGGGCGATGGTGATCTTGGCCTGCTTGGCGCCGACCTTGGCGCGGGCGGTGGCGAACTGGCTGAAGGCCGCTCCGGCATTCCAGGCGACGACGCCCGGCTTGGTGGCCTGCCCGCCTGACGGATCCTGGTCGTCGAAGGTGCAGACCGGACTGGCGCTCGCTGCCATGCCGCGGTCGCCATTGGCGTCCTTGTAGTCCCAGTGCTCGACGATGTCCGGCTCCACGGCCAGGACTTCAGGGCCGCCTGCCGCCGCGAATGCCTGGCCTTGGCCGACAAGGGCATGGGCATCGTTCCAGGGATTTCCCGAACTGGCCTTGGCGCTCAGCCTGAGCCAGGTCGCGCCTGGATCGGCAGCGGCGCCGAGATTGCCGCCCGAAGCGCCCGGTGGCACGCGCAGGATTGGCTCGACGTCGACCGCCCCGAGGCGCAATGACCGGCTGCCCGCGGCAAAACCGGCACCATCGCCGCGCACCTTGATCAGGAGTCCCGCTGCCGTCGCCATGGCATGCTCCACTTTCCCAATCGGTTGAAGTAGAAATCGTAGTCTCGACTGTCAGATCCTGGCAAGTGTGGGTGGAAAAACCGCCAAACAACTGATGCTGCGCCGGCTTATGTTCCAGGATCGTTCGTCATTCAAATATTGCCGATTGCCGGCTGCATGACAATCGCGCCATTCGACAGGTGTCTCTGTGACGGACTTCACAGATGCTCGGCAGCTTCCGCACGAATGTGGCCAGGGGTTCCACTTCGGCCGGCTGCTTCGACCCCAGTTTCCCAGACTTCGAAAAAAGGCAGCCGCTCCAAGGCGGGTTTTTTTGAGCACCTAAGCATTTGCACGGCTGCCGTCTGCGCGCTCTCGGCTACCTCCCGCCGCGCGTGCAGACGACCTTCCGTGCTTCGGCTGCGGCCTTACATGAACGCCGGGCTTTGATGATGCGCTCTCTTGCCGTAAACTTTAGCAGTTGGGGTAATTGGAAAATCGATATGGCTTTCGCCAGCGCGAACGACAGGAACGATCTGCCGCGCCTCGCACGGATCGACCCGCGCCAGTTCGACCTGCTGTTCAGCGGCTGCAAGCTGGAACGCTACGCAGCCGGCCAGCACCTGTTCGTCCAGGAAGATGCCGCCGACCGCATCTACGGCGTGATGAGCGGCACGGTGGAGATTTCGATCTACTCGCCCGGCGGCCAGAAGCTGGTGGCCAACATCGAGCTCCAGCGCAGCCTGGTCGGAGAGATCGGCGCGCTTGACGGGCGCCCGCGCACGGCAACCGCCATCTGTCTCACGGCTTGCGAGCTGGTCTCGCTCAGCCGGACGCAACTCTTTGACCGAATTGAGAAAAACCCGCCTCTGGCGCGCGCGATGATTGAGTTATTGTGCGCGCGGCTGCGCTGGGTCAGCGGCGAGCTCGGGGACCAGGCCTTCTTCGGCATCGAGGCCAGGCTGGCGAAGCGCCTGGTGTTTCTTGCCGGCGTCATGGCCGACGGAGCAGGCTGGATACCGATCTCGCAATCGGAGCTCGGCGATTTCCTCGGCGCCACTCGCGAGTCGGTCAACAAGACACTGAACGACTGGCGCAACCGGCAGATCATCGCCATCAAGCGTGGCGGCCTGCGCATAACCGATAGCAAGGCGCTCAACCATATCGCCGAAACGCAGGACGACGACTGAGCGATTCCGGGCCGAATCAGAGCCGCGATATCAGGTAGCGCAGCGACGATCGGCTCGGCATGAAGAAGTAGCCCCCGCCCTTCGTGGTGACGAATTGCGGGATTTCCCGGAGGATCGTGACCTTCTCCCACGACGGGATGGTGAAGTGCCCGTCTTGGTCGCGCGCACCAATCGTCGGATCCTTTTCGCCAACCAGGCCCTGAAAGGAAGTCGACGATACCCAGGTCTGCTGGATGAATTCGTACTGGCGCTCGATGTCGGCGTTCAGGCACATGAAGAGCAGCCCCTTTTCGGCCTTTCCACTCTCACTGTCCTGTTTCTCATAGGTGCGCCCGACGCGCAGGATGCGGTGGCGCTTGCCGATAGTGATCTCCGTCTCGCGGTCCTCACCAAGCGAGTCGCGCGGGTTGGAACGGCGTATGTGGGCTCCGAGCGGGCAGCGATGCCCTTGCGGATCCTCGGCGCCGATGGCGAAATTGTTGTCAACTACGCGACCGGGATGATCGGGATTGCGCACCAGCGAACTGCCGTTCTGCCAGCGGCCGAGCATCTTGGCTGCAACCCACTCCGATGTCATGGACTGATTGCCGGTTTCGTGAGCAACCTTCGCCGCTGCCCTTTTGCAATAGTCGTTGAAAATGTCGACATGCTGCTCGAACTGGCGAACGACCAGGAACGAGCCGTTGCGGCCGAAATCCCGCGGGGGTGGAGGCAGGCCCGGAATCTGCCGACTACGACGCACCTGCGACAGGATTCCGCTCCGATCGCGCGAGGCGCTTACAGAGGGCGAGGCCGGATAGAAGCCGTGCTCGTCGCGGTAGCCGAACAGGAACTCGCCGGGTGCGACCAGATGCATGGGCGCGGCGCCCCTGCTGGCGCGCGTCGTGCCCCGCACGATCGGCTGCGAAATCCCATCAGCGAAGCCGAAGTGCTCATAAGCAGGCCCGCGCTGCGACTTGTCGTCAGGTTTTGCCGTATTCGACGATTTCGTGTTCGTGTTGGTCGGGTCCCGCTTTACGGCGAGCGGCAGTTCAGCGACGACCTTCATCCCCGCGCCGGTCGTCTTTCGTTTCACGATGGCAATCTCGGTCGCCAACTTTTCCGGTTTTTCCGCATAGCAGACGATGACCACGTCCACGGGCTTCTTCAACGACCCCCACTCCCATTCGTCGGGTGCTTCGCGGCTTCGGTCGTCCAGGATGCGCCCACGCTCGGGATTGCCCATGCCATGGCGAAAGGCAATCGGGAATGTTTTCAGCGGATCGTCGTCGTCGTCGGCGCCGGCGTCGAGCCCAAGCTGCCGCAGACCGCCGGGACCAAAGGCCACCGTCATGGCTCGCCCGGCGGGCCTGCCTTCGCCGAAACTCGTCTGTTCGATGACGAAATCGAGCCAGGCCCGGCGTTTGGACGCCGGCAATTTGTCCGGCACTCCGATCGCAATCATATGCGCATAGCCAAGCGGGCCGAACGGGCCGAAGAAGAGGGACTGGATCTCGCCGGTTTCCAGTTGCTGCTCGAGAGGCGCCGGAAAGGCTGAGCTGATGTTGGCCAGCAGCGAGGTGGTCTTTTGAACGGTGGTTCTTTCGCTCATCGGACGCGGTAGCGAACCGAACAGGCTCAGCCAGTCGCGCGCCTCGTTGCCGACGGCGGAAGCGATGCCGCGCCTGATCCGGGAATTCATGCGGATGCGCGTGGTGTTGAGATGGGGATAGGCGGAATACCAGAACAGGGTCGGCACCTGCTGGCGCCGCGCCCAGCGCTTGAAACGGTCGCCGTCGCGCGCGCCGTCGAGGAATAGCCAGCGTGTGCGAGGATAGCCCACGGTGTTGCTCCACACGCCGGTCAGCCCGGCGGATGCCTTGGCAATGAAGTCTTCGAGATAGCTCTCCCAGCTGCCGCCGTAGTTGGAGAAGAACATCAGTCTGTTGGAGCCCGGCAGCAGCACCCAGCGGGCGAAATGGATGGTGTTGATGGTGTTGAGAAAGCCTGGCTTGAACACCTTCTGCGCAGCTATCGAGATCAGGTAGAAGGAAAACCTGAGCGCTAGCGTCCGCAAGATACCGGCCTTCATCGTCGAGATCGCGGTCAGATGGTTCTGCGCCGCATGGTCCTCCTTGGCGAGTATCTCGTTCAAGGCAGATATTCCGATCGATGCGTTTTCCGGCCGATCCTTGTCCTCGATGCGCCGCAACGCCAGCAAGCACAAGAACAACAGCAGCGCCACCGCTGCCAACAGTCCAAGCGCCGACAACAGAAGCGAAGTGACTGCTATGGCTATGGCGGTGAAGGAGATTTCGTGGGAACTGATGTCAATGGATCTGCCGAACACCACACTGTAAGTCATGTACCAGCACGCAGCCCAGATGACCGCCACTGTCGCAAAAACCGGTGGCACCAGCAGGGTCGTCATGAGGGCACGGCCCCAATGACCCGGAGGCCTTTCCAGCTGGCTTTCGGCGGGCTCGAATGCCCAGCTGAACTTTCCGAGCGACCGGACATGCTGGCGGGCCTCGGCAAGCACCGCGGCGGCGTCACCATTGCCTGCACGCGGACGTTCGACGATGTCGCGTACCGCGTCGGCGAGGTCGGCTTCGGCCAGGATGCGTCGGACCGAATGTCCGGGCGTGCCCGAAAACACCAGACCGGCGGCGCTGCCGAATGATGGTGATATCGCGACGTTGTGCTTGCGCAGGAAGTCGTTCAGCGCGCTGCCTTCGGGCAGACCGCAGAAATCCTTGAAAATCGGCCGCAACTGGTGGCCAATGGCCTGCGCCAGGGCATCGATCACCTCATCGGCGCTGCCGTCGCCGGAGATTTCGAGAACGAGGGCGCCTTTCTCAAGGCCTGACGCCTCATCTGTCTCGCCGGTGCCGGCAACGGCCAGGCTGGTGAAATGAATGGTGCCGGCAATGTCGAGTTCCTCGCCGACTGCCTGCGTGGCCGGATTGCCTAATGTCGCGACCCTTTTGCGAATGGCATCCAGCGATGCGCCCCGTGTGATCGGACAGACTACCGTCACCATCGAATGATCGACCGTGCGGCACAGCGCCGGCCGGTCGAAATCGACCTTGAGGCTTTCCGGATAAGCGCCGAGGTTCGTCATCCACCCGGCCTTGCCGGGCGCCCGGCGCAGCCTGTCCTTTTGGAGCAGGGCGCGAATGCTTTCGCCGATCTGAATCCTGGCGATCTCGGCGCCGATGCACAAATGGATGCCGTGGCCGAACACCATGTAATCGCGAAGCGGACGCGAGGTGTCGAAGTCGTTCGGGTTTTGCACCGCTTCGGGATCGAACATCGCCGACAGCGTGGCCGGCATCACCACCGTTCCCGCCTTCACCAGGCGCTCGCGCGGCGTGCCCCTGGCGATGGTCGCGTCACGCGAGGTATAGCGCCAGGGACCGACCCAGATCGGCTTGAAGCGCATGGCTTCCATGATCGCCCGGTCAAGCTTGCCGGTATCGTCATCGGCTAGCGCCGCATCGACCGCCCGCCGCGCGTCCGGCCGGGACAGGATGACATCGAGGCAGTTGCTGCCGGCCAGCACGTTGGTCGGGACAAAGCCGGCGATCATGCCGAGCATGACCGAATGGAGATCGGGCTTCGACAGGCGGCCTTGATCGAGAAGGGCGACGAGCCTGGGCAGCGGCCGCTCGTCCTTTCCTCCCCTCTGCCTGATCGCGTCGATGGAGCGGTCGATGACCTTGATCAGCCGATCTCCCGCGACCACGGCAAGCTGGCGCGTGGTGGGGCTTGCCGTCGGATCGGAAAAGAACAGCGCGCTCAATGCGATCGCCCAGTCGGCGAATTCCGATTCGTCGTCGATCTCGAGACCAAAATAGTCGCGGCAGATGCGCACCGGAACGATCTTCATCAGCCCGGAGATGGCGTCAAAGCCGGGGTTGGCCCGGGTCATGATGTCCTTGGAATGATGTGCGGCGATCGGCCGGACCATGGCCTCGACCTCCGCCGGCGGGAAGGCGCTGAGCACCGACGATTTCATCTGCCGGTAGGCGGCGCCGTCCTGCATGCCGAGAATGAAGTTCGACCCCCGCGCCAGCTCCGCCATTTCGGGGCCATAGGGCGTCTCGAATTCGTCGCCGCGCTCAAGGATGTCGCGAACGTCGGCATTCCTGGTCACCAGCAGGAAATTGCCGAAAGCAAGGTTTGGCCAGAAGCGGCGCAGCAGCCCCAGCATCCAGCGGGGATCGCTGAACAGATAGCCGGCGATGCGAGATGCCAGGCCGTCCTTGGAACGGAGCCGCTCGAGATCAAAGGGCGGCATTTCCGACACCGGACGCTGGCTTTTCTGGGCGGCGAGAATGGCGGTGAAATACTTGATCTTGATCATGCGCGTTCAAGCCCCCCGGCTGTCCACGTCATTGCGATACCGGCTAACCCCATGGCCTAGGTTTGCTTCGGCTCTGCGTATGTTAAGTTCTTCACAGTCACCCTTGTTCTACCACTTGTCAGCGGCCAAATCATTTGCCCGACCTGGCCGCGTCGAAATTGCCGATAAGGAATTCGTTCGCCGCCTTGTCGACGAAAGGTATCCAGCGCACCCGCTGGTCGGAGAAATCCGGGTGCCTTGTCGTGAAAATGGCCAGCTCCCGTCGGGCTTCTTCCGTGCGGCCGCTGCGCGCCAAGGCACCGATCTTGAGGAACCTGGCGTAGAAGTAGCCAGGCGACAGGTTGAGCGAGCGATCCGCGATGGCGATGGCGGCCTGCCAGTCCTCGACGAAACTGTAGGCGACCGCCAGTTCCCCTAGATTGTGGAACCTGTAGAGATCGAAGGGGCTCAATCGCTCGGCGCCGAGAAAGAACGGTATCGCGCCGGCGGCATCGCCGAGCAGCAGGCGGGCGCTGCCCATCGCCGAGCTTGCGAAGGCAAAGCTCGGATTGATATGGATCGCCTCCTCCAGATGCTCGACCGCGGCCCGCGGCTCTCCCCTCATGATGTCGATCGCGCCGAGATGGGCGTGCGGGCGTGCGTCCAGGCTGTCCATGAGCAAGGCCTTGCGAGCATATTGCTCGACCTTTTCCAGATCGTCATTGTCGCCGAAACGCAGCCACGCCCGCCAGAAATACCACCATGCGAGCTCATTCAGCACGGCGCTCGAATTGGGGTCTTCCCGATAGGCCTTTTCGAAGAAATCCAGCGCGATTTCGGTGTCGCCGCGGGTGCGCCGGTTCATGTGCCAGCGGCCACGCCGCACCAATTGCCAGGTCTCCAGGCTTTCCCAGGGCACCTGGAAGGTTCGCGCCTGCTCGGCCCGGTCGACCTCCTTGTCGAGAATGGAGACGATCTCGCTGCCGATCTGGTCGCGCAGGTTGAAGATGTCGACGAGGTCGCGATCAAAGCGCTGCGACCACACCAGCCGCCCGTTCGAGGTGTCGGCAAGCGACGTGTTGAGCCGGATTTGCCCGCCATTGCGCGTCAGCGTGCCGCTGACGATGTAGCGCGCGCCGAGCGCGTTGCCGATCACCCGCGTCCCCAGGCTGTCGTCACGGAACTGGAAGCTGGAACTCTTGGCGATCACCGAAAGCCATCTGGTGTTGGACAGGCCGTAGATTATGTCCTCGGCAATGCCGTCTGCCATGTAGCCGACATCGTGCTCGCCGCCGTCGCCGGCAAACGGCAACACAGCGATCGCCGGCGGGCCCTTGGGGGCGAGTTTCTGCTGGCCAAGGGGCGAGGATATGGCGACCAGTTGGGCCATGGGCGCGGAGCCGTTGCCGCCCCGGCCGGCGATCAGGACGCGCACCGGCAGCGCGATGTTCTTCAGCATGAATTCGCCAAGGTCGGTGAATTCGGCCGTTGTCTTGTCCTTCACGTGGTGCCAGGTGGTCTCGGAGATGGCGAGCCCGTCATGCGGAGCGAGTTCCTGCAGCCTGGCGGCGATGTTGACGTCGTCGCCATAAAGGCGGCCTTCGCGCACGATGACGTCGCCGGTGTTGATGCCGGCACGAAAGGGCATGCGCATGTCTTGCGCTGCCGATGCATTGAGCGTCACGATCCGGCCCTGGAAATCGAAGGCCGCACGCAAGGCTTCGATCGGACTGCCGAATTCGGCCATGACGCTGTCGCCGGCATCGCCGAAGGTGCGGCCACCAAACGCCCCACAGCTATCGGCGATGATGTCGCGCCGTTCCTCGAAGGCGGCGACGGCCAACTCGTCGTCGATACCCATCAGCCGTGAAAATCCAACGGCATCGATGGAAATGATTGTCGCCAGCTGACGGGTGTAGTTCCGTTCAGCCATAATGGAGCCCCCCGGTCCCTTCTGGTCCTGTCCAACACAGGCGATTGCCCGCTCTTGGGCGCTTCGCCGCGTTGCTGAATGAAGATTCAGACAGGCCGGCGCGCAGATACCGACCTGTCATGGCAGGAAGTCTAGCAGGGTCACGGCAAAAGCTCCACCATGATCAGCTAATGTATCGCAGAGCGCGGCTCCGCCATGGTTAGCTGCTGGCTATCTGAGATCTCGGATAGGGCATTTGTCCTTACGCATTGAAATTCAATGGCATTCGTAGATTGCAGCTGCAGCGATTGGGAACGGTTTTTGATGATCTCGGATCGCAATTGCAAACAATGGTGGTGCAACGATCCGATCCTACCTTTGGCGCACCGGAACAAACCGGCCTGGAAGCGAGTTTCCAACCCACATCACGCCAACATGAAATGAGGGCACTCATGCGCATCGTTGTTCTGGCGACCAGCCTGGCGGTTCTTCTCGTGAGTGGATCGGCTTTCGCGGCCGACGAAAAACCACTGCCCCCGCCCAATGCCAAGAAGCTGTCGGAGATCATCGCCAAGGTCGAACAGCGCAACGACTTCCACTATGTGAAGGAGGTGGACTGGGATAGCGGCGTCTATACCATCACCTACTATACGAGCGACAAGGCGAAAGTCGAAATCTCCTACGATCCCGTGACCGGCGAGACGAAATAGGATCGCCAACGCGCTGCAGACCTATGGCACGGCGCCCTATGCTCTTGCGCCGGCACATCTTTGATGGCTGACTGCGGCTCTATAATTGCGGGCACGGGGGTGCATGGCAGTGGTAAAGCACGTATCGAAGCGCGTCCTGATGATGCTCGCCGGCTATCTGGTGGCGGTTCTGGTGGGGCTGTTCGCGGTGGTGGCGATCTACGCCATGGTGAGTTCGCTGCCCAACGCGCCAGAATATTTCAGCGTCGTGGGCGTTAGCCCGATCGCGGCACTGCTGGTGCCGCCGCTCGGCATGTTCATCTATTTCCTGACGATCATATTGACCGGGATGCAGACGCTTGTCTTTGCCCTGATCGCCGAGTTCTTCTCGCTGCGCAATGCCCTGCTGCACATGATGTTCGGCGCCATCGCGGCGGTCGCGGGATTCGCCCTGATCTGGCCGGGCGCATCGGAAAATCCGGAGCGCTGGGCCGATATGGGTATCATCGGCGCGGCAGGTGTCGTGGCCGGCCTGGTCTATTGGCTGATTGCCGGCCGCGACGCCGGTTTCCAGCGGCCGCTCTTCGAGCGAGCCTAAGTCGCGTCGCGCACCCTCCGGCCGGGCTTTGGGGCTTCAGCTCGCCGGCGAGCGGACCGCTTCGGTGGCGTCGAGCGCCTGCATCAGCCTTGTGTCGCGGTCGTAGATGTCGCCGAAATATTCGACATTGCCGGACATGTCGGGCCAGGCGGTGAAATAGGCGACATAGACCGGGATGGTCCGCGTCACATTCTCGGTCGAATGCCCGTGCTTCAGCTTCTCGACGACATAGTCGACCGAGGTGCCGAGCACCGCCGCCGCCATGCCGCGCGGATCCTGCAGCCGGATGCAGCCGTGGCTGAGCGCGCGCATGTCGCGCTCGAAGAAGGACTTCTGCGGCGTATCATGCATGTAGATGGCGTGCTTGTTCGGGAACAGTATCTTCAGCTCGCCCAGCGCGTTGGCCTCGCTTGGCAGCTGGCGCACGCTGTACGGGATGTTGGCGCCGTAGCCACCCCAATTGACCGCCGATGACGGGACGCGCTTGCCACGCGAATCGGTGACTTCGTAGCCGGCGCGGTCGAGATAGCCCGGATCGTTGCGCAGCCTCGGCAGCATCTCGTTGACGATGATCGACTGCGGCACGCCCCAATAGGGATGGAAATCGACCTGCTTGATCTCCTTGTAGAAGAAGGCGGTCTGGTTGGTCGTCCGGCCGATGACCACGCGGGTCTTCAGCTTCACCTCGCCATTGTCGATATAGCTTGCGGTGAAGGCCGGCTGGTTGATGAACACGCGTGGACTGCCGAGGTCGGAAGGCAACCAGCGCAGTTCCTCGAGTGCTACCTCCACCTTCCCGATCTTGTCGGCCTTGGACGTGCCGGCCAGCGAGGCGACCGTACGCGGGCCGATGACGCCGTCGCCTTTCATGCCGGCCCGCTTCTGCACCGCCTTGATGACCGGCACCAGCTCGGGGTCATAGATCTCGCTCTTGCCGAGTCTCGCCAGCACCTCGCCATAGTCGCCGCCCATCTCGTCGTCGAGATTGCGAGCGATCAGCGTCAGCAGCTTGGGCAGTTCGGGACTGGTCTCGCCGGGTTTCAGCAAGAGCTTGGGATCGACGACGATCTCGTTCTCCTCGCTGGCCTGGAGCGCTTCCAGTTCGACGCGCAGTGCCTGGTATTCAGGGTTCTGCGGATGCCGCGATTCGAGATAGGTGCGGACTTCCTGCGTATGCGCCAGCGTTTTCAGCACGCCTTCCATGTCGAGCGGCTTTGGTGGAAAATCATAGTAACCGGTCATGCGGTTGGGGTCGACGCGACCGCTCTGGGCGTCATGGGCGTAGCGCAGCACGCGTGCCGACAGCGACATCTCGAAGCGGACGAGTTCTTTCAGGCGCTCGTCGGGGGTAGCTGACGACATGGCGGTGGCCGGAACGTCGACCGTATAGTCGGCCGGCGTCAGGCCGTAGCTCGCGGCCTCGCCAAGCACCCGCACCGCATCCTGCGCGCGGCTGTTGGGAGCGGTTCCGCTGACCCAGATGAAATCCGGATTGGCCGAGTAATAGGCGATCAGCGCCTTGGCGACATCCGGTTCGGCATAAAGCTCATAGTCGCCGAGACCGGCAATCGCCTCAGTGAAAGCATTGCCGGTGACGGACGGCACGAAAGCGGCATCCTGCGGTGCCGCGGGCTGCGGTTTCGGCATCAGCGCGGCGAAGTCGACACGCACCAGCCGGTCGGCCTTGTAGGTATAATAGGACGGGCTGCTGATCCTGGTGCCGCCACCGCCACCGGTACCGGGGTTTGGCTGCGGCTTGTATTTGGGTGGCGGCGGGAACTCGCCTTGCGGGTTATGTCGAACACCGCCGCCGAAAAGCATGTCAAACAGACCCTGCGCGCTGGCCTGCGGTACGGCGATGACCAGCGTGGCCGCGACCGCAAGCGGCAATACGGCGGCTCTGTTTCCGAAGATATTCATGGATCACCCGCTCCGGTTGCAACCGGTTCCCGTTCCGCGCCGCTAGACGATCTTGCCAACCGCATGGCGGATGTAAGGCGCGACTATACCGATTCATACCGATTTCGTTAAGCTTCCATAAATTTCGAAGGGTCTGTTGCAGAACGGTTTCACAAGTTTGTGACGGTCTGAGCGAATTCGTTTCTGCTCCGGCCGGTTGAAACCGGGTTGCGTCAGGCGTTGGCGCCGCCGTCGATGGTCAGCGCGGCGCCGGTGACGAATCGGCCTCGGGCCCGCCAGCCAGGCGACCATGCCGGCGATCTCCTCGGCCTTGCCGAATCGGGGAGTCGCCATCTTCCGCCGCAGGGCTCGGTATGCGGACTGTGGCCGGGGCAATGGCGGCATGGAAGGCAATGGCCGGCTCCGACCCTGCGTGACAAACGCCGGTCATTGTGCTGGAGATCCGTCGGCCGAAAACGAGCGGTCGGGAAGGATGTGCGGGTGAAAAAAGGATATCGCGAGCTGCTCGACGAGGCCAATGCCGCGATCGAGGTGATGTCGCCGGAGGAAGCGGCAGGGCTGCTCGACGATGAGGGCACTGTCTTCGTCGACCTGCGCGATCCGCGCGAGGTGGAGCGCGACGGCAGGATCCCGGGTGCGAAACATGTCACGCGCGGCATGCTGGAATTCTGGATCGATCCGGAAAGCCCTTACCATAAGCCGTTCTTTGCGTCGGGCAGAAACTTTGTCTTCTTCTGCGCCGGCGGCTGGCGCTCGGCGCTGGCCACCAAGACAGCGCAGGACATGGGACTTGCGCCGGTCAAACACATCTTGGGCGGCTACACCGCCTGGAAGGCGGCCGGGCTGCCGGTCGAGCCCGGGCTGAGGAAGAAATAGAATTTAGTGCAGAGCTACCGGCTCGCGCTCGCCGGCAACGAAGCCGACGGCGTGCTCGACCACGCCCTTGTCGGCGAGGATGCGACGGTGGCCAAGGCCCTCGGCCCAGTGCAGCCTGACATGATCGCCGGCGCCGGCATAGCGCCTGGCATGATCGGCGGAAACCTCGCGGTCGTCGGGTGCATGGATGACCAGCGTCGGCACCGGCGCCTGGGCAAGCTGACGATCACCGGTGAATTCGCGCAACGGCCGGCCGGATAGTTTTTCGACCCGGTCGGCCATGGCAACCTGCGAACGCGGGCCGACATTGAGCATGCGGCTGAAGTCGTCGAAGATCGCCGGCAGCGAGCTCGGCGCTGCGATCAGCACCAGCCGATCGGCCGCCACCGGCTGGATGCCTTTGACGGAACCGGCGACGGCGTTGGCAGCGACGGCACCGCCGAAGGAATGGCCGACGATTACCGCGAACGGCCCGAACCATTCGCCTACCACCCTTGCAGCGTCGACCGCGTTGACCATGTTCAGGCGGCGGCCTTGCGATTGGCCGTGGCCCGGCAGGTCGAGCGAGACGACCCTGTAGCCGGCGCCGCGATAGCCTTCGATCAGCGCGCGCATATATTCCGTGCGTGAGCGCCAGCCGTGGATGACAAGCACGGTGCCTTGGGCCGCCCTGCCCGGCTCGGGCCGGAATTCATGCGCCATGACGCACCCCGTCCTGGTCTTCAGCCGGTGATGGCGCGCCTCGGTCATGAAGGCTGCCGCACGGTCGACGGCGCGGCGCTCGCCGTCGCTGAGGGCTTTGACGTTGGGCGTGCGGCAGAACAATTCGAACGCGGCGCGGCCGCTCAGACGCGGCGCCACATGCTCGGCGGCGCCGAACACACCTCGGATGACCTTCAATCCAAATGATGCCATAGTGGCGATCCATCCATTCGTTCAAGCGTGAACATAATAGTTCAAACATGAACATTAAGCAAGACCTGCCCTGGGACAACCCGCGCTTTCGCAACTGGGTCGCGGTGGCGCGCGCCTGCCATGTGCTGGAGCGCACGCTGGCGGTGAAGCTGGCGCCGCTGGATCTCAAGCCTGCGCAGCTCGACGTGCTGATGAACCTCTATCGCCATCCAGGCATGTCGCAGCACGATCTTGCCCGCAAGCTCCTGGTCGGCCGTTCCAACATCACCATGCTGTTGCCGCAGCTCGAAACGCGCGGCCTGCTGCGCCGCGAAGGCGACGAGAAGGACAAGCGGGTGCTGCGGCTGACGCTGACCAATGACGGCGAGGCCCTGCTGATGCAGGCGCTGAAGATCCATATGGCGCTGATCGAGAAGGCGATGAGCCAGTCGACGCCGGAGCAGTGCGACCTGATCGGCGAGCAGATGCGCAAGATTTACGAAGTGCTGAAGGACGCGTGACGCGTGTCGGTATTCAGGTGAGGCCGGCCTGCAAACGGCGGTTTCCTGCGCTTCCGGTGCTCACGTACTTCAAGTACGCTCCGCTTCGGTTCTCGTAACCCACCGCTTTCGCCTCGGCCTGAACCTGAATCCCAACACACGTCAGGGGAGTTCACCACATCGTCTTCTTCGCCCGCTCCGGCCATTCCTTGTCATAGGCTTCGCCGTCGATGTTCTTGCGGCTGGTGATTTCGAGGATCTGGCCAGGCGTCGGCAGCGATTTCGGGTCGACATGCCTTGCCGGGTTCCACAGTTCGGAGCGGACGGTGGCGCGGGCGCATTGGAAATAGACCGAATCGATATCGATTACGGTGACCGAGCGAGCCGGCTTTCCGTCGACGCTGAACGAAGCGCAGAGCGCGGCATCGGTGGTGATGTGGGCGCGGCCGTTGACACGCAGCGTCGTGCCGGAGCCCGGCACCAGGAACAGCAGGCCGACGCGCGGATCGCGGATGATGTTCTTCAGCGAGTCGGCACGGTTGTTGCCACGCCGGTCCGGCATCATCAGCGTCTTCGGATCATGGATGCGCACGAAGCCGGCGAGATCGCCGCGCGGCGAGCAGTCCAGCCCCTCCGGCCCGCTGGTCGCCAGGGAGACGAAAGGCGAGGCCTCGATAAAAGCCGCGTATTCGGGGATGACGTGGTCGAGTTCCTTGACCACCGACGCCTCGCCGGGCAGGCCATAGAGGGCTTCGAGCTGTTCGACCGTGGTGATGACGGACATGTTTTTCGTCTCCGAACCTTTGCCGGCGCTACTCCAGATCGATGACGCCATGACGACAGCGGCATGAAACTAGCGGTCGCGGCTGAGCCCCTTTTCCGCCAGCTCGGCGAGATAGGCGTTCCAGCGCTCGTCCTTCTCATGACCGAGCGTATGCAGATAGTTCCAGGTGAAGATGCCGGTGTCGTGGAAATCGTCGAAGGTGATGCGCACGGCATAATTGCCGACCGGCTCGATCTTGAGGATGGCGACGTTGCGCTTGCCGGGAACGGTCACCCGCTGGTCCGGCGAATGGCCCTGCACTTCGGCCGAGGGCGAGGCTACGCGCAGCAATTCCGCCGGCAGTTCGAACGGCCGGTGATCCGGAAAGGTGACGGTGAGCAGCTTGCGGTCCTTCGAGACCCGGAGTTCCTTCGGCGCCGTCATGCTGATCATTCCTGCGTTGCGTCCCCCCTTCCCTACGCTGCTTCGCCACACGCGAAAAGGCCGTTGCAGGCCAGCCGACACGCAATGTCGGTGAGGGAATGTTACCAAAGATCAAGACCGGCTATCTTGAATGCTGGAGCGGATCGTATCACATAGCCGTATATAACGACGCCGCTCACGGCCACGGAAGCGCTTGAACATGGACATGATCGACCCATTCGGTCGCACGATCAGCTATTTGCGCGTGTCGGTCACCGACCGCTGCGATTTCCGCTGCACCTATTGCATGGCCGAGGACATGACCTTCCTGCCCAAGAAGGATTTGTTGTCGCTGGAAGAACTCGATCGGCTCTGCACCGTCTTCATCGAAAAGGGTGTACGGAAGCTGCGGCTGACCGGCGGCGAGCCGCTGGTGCGCAAGAACATCATGCATCTGGTGCGCCAGCTTTCGCGCCACCTCGACAGCGGCGCGCTGGAAGAACTGACGCTGACCACCAACGGTTCGCAGCTGTCGCGCTTCGCCCAGGAGCTCGCCGATTGCGGGGTCAGGCGCATCAACGTCTCGCTGGACACGCTCGATGCCGACAAGTTCCACCAGATTACTCGCTGGGGCCATCTCGGCAAGGTCATGGAAGGCATCGACGCCGCGCAGGCCGCCGGCTTGAAGGTCAAACTCAACGCGGTGGCGCTGAAGGATTTCAACGACGCCGAGCTGCCCGACATGATGCGCTGGGCGCATGGCCGCGGCATGGACCTGACGGTCATCGAAACCATGCCGATGGGCGAAATCGACGCCGATCGCACCGACCAGTACCTGCCGTTGTCGCTGCTGCGCGCCTCGCTCGAGCGGCAGTTCACGCTGAGCGACATCCCCTACAAAACCGGCGGCCCGGCGCGCTATGTCAATGTCGCCGAGACCGGCGGCAGGCTCGGCTTCATCACGCCGATGACGCATAATTTCTGCGAGAGCTGCAATCGCGTCCGGCTGACCTGCACCGGTACGCTCTATATGTGCCTCGGGCAGGAGGATGCCGCCGACCTGCGCGCGCCGCTGCGCGCATCCGAAGGCAACGAACTGGTCAGCGCGGCAATCGACGAGGCGATCGGCCGCAAGCCGAAGGGCCATGATTTCATCATCGACCGCCGCACCAGCCGCCCCTCGGTCTCGCGTCATATGAGCGTCACCGGCGGCTGATTTTTTCTCGGGATTGGTGCAAGATCGCCTCCGGCAACAGGCCGCGGGAGGCACCGTGAGGCACTTTCAGCTCATCTCGATCGCCTTGGCGTCGTTTGTGACAACCGCAGCGATCGCGGCTCCATTCACCTATACCAATGCGCGCTTCGGCACCGTCTGCACCTTTCCCGACGAGATTTTCACCTTGCCCCAGCCCGAGCCGGAGAATGGCGACGGGCAGCAATGGCTCAGCGCCGACGGCGCCAGCCTGATCTGTTCGGGCATCCTCAATATCGATGACGACACGCCGAAGAGCTTTGTCGCCGCTGAGAAAGCGAGCAAGGAGCCGAGCTACAAGATTACCTACAGCAAGAGTGGCAAGGACTGGGCGGTGCTGTCGGGCATCAAGGGCGAGGCCATTTTCTACGAGCGCCGTCTGTTTGGAAAAGACGGCGTCATCCGCACCGTCTGGATCGATTATCCGCCAGCCCTGAAGTCTAAATACGATCCGCTGGTGGGCGCTATTGCGGGCAGCCTCAAGGGGCCGTGAGCATTTTGCGCCACACCACGAAATAATCCTTATCCGCCAAGTTGCATCGGATTTACCGACTCGATGTTCCGGCCTAAGCCTTCGCCCGGAGTGGTTCTTCACTCACAGGGGGAATACAACATGCGCAAACTTATTCTTTCTCTTGCATTGCTCGGCCTCGCGGCGGCGCCGGCAACGGCGCAGTCGATCGGCGGCAAGTACACGGTGGCCGGCACCAATTTCGACGGCTCGGCCTATGGTGGCGAGGCAACCATCACTTTGACCAGCGAGACGACCTGCACCATCCATTGGGAAACCGGCGGCTCATCCTCGGACGGCATCTGCATGCGCAACGACAATGCCTTTTCCGCCGGCTACGCGATGGGCAAGGAAATCGGCCTTGTCGTCTACAAGGTTGAGAAGGATGGCTCTCTGCACGGCCTGTGGACGATCGCCGGCAAGGACGGCAACGGCACCGAAGTGCTGACGCCCAAGAAGTAAGGCTCCACCGATCCTCTGCGGAATGGGCCACAATGGAAAGCCGTGGCCCATTCCTTTGACGTTGCTGTTTTGCGGCGGGCTGATACAGGCTGACGCAAAGCACACCGGTGACCGCCCTTGCCTCTTTCGCCAAATCTTCGCGGCGCGCTGTTCATGGTGGTGGCCATGGTCGGCTTCACCCTCAATGATGCGATCACGAAATTCTCCTCGGAATCGATGAACATGGCGCAGGTCATGCTGATCCGGGGCGCCTTCGCTTCTCTGTTCGTCGGCCTGCTTGCCTGGCAGCGTGGCGCGCTGGCCCGGCCTGCCTCGATGCTGCAGCCGATGGTGGCTCTGCGCGTCACCGGCGAGGCCGGCGCCACGGTGTCGTTCCTCCTTGCGCTTGCCCACCTGCCGATCGCCAATGTCTCGGCCGTGCTGCAGGCACTGCCGCTGGCGGTGACGATGGGGGCAGCACTTGTGTTCAACGAGGGCGTCGGCTGGCGGCGCTGGCTGGCGATTACCGTCGGTTTTGCCGGCGTGCTGATCATCGTGCGGCCGGGCTTCGAAGGGTTCAGCGTCTATTCGCTGCTGGCGCTGGCGAGCGTTGCCTGCTGTGCGGTGCGCGACCTTGCTACCAAGCGCGTCCCGCAGGCAATCCCGACCTTGCTTGTCTCGACCGCCACGGCGTTGGCCATGACGGTGCTGGGCGCGGCACTGCTTTCGCCGATGGGCGGCTGGACGCCGATGAGCGGCGAAGCCACGGCGCTGCTGGCGTTGGCGGCGGTGCTGGTGCTCATCGGCTACCAGTTCATCATCATGGCGATGCGCTCGGGCGACATCGCCTTCATCGCGCCGTTTCGCTACACCGCCCTGCTCTGGGCGATCCTGCTCGGCCTGGTCGTCTTCGGCGACATCCCAGACCTGCCGATGATCGCCGGCGCGTCGATTATCGTCGGCTCCGGGCTCTATGCGCTCTACCGCGAACGGGTCGTCGGCAAGCGGCAAACCGCCGCCGAAAGCGCTGGACCTGACATGGCGCCGGACGGCATATAGATCGTCCCGAGACCCCGCGATTTTACGGGCTGAAGAGAAGACGGCGGACCATGGACCGGGACATTGCAGGGATCATTCTGGCCGGCGGCCAATCGCGGCGCATGGGCGGCGGCGACAAGACGCTGCTTGTGCTGGGTGGTCGCAGGCTGCTCGACCATGTCGTCGCCCGCCTTGCTCCGCAGGTCGGACCGATGGCGCTGAGCGCCAATGGTGATCCGATGCGCTTTGCCAGGTTCGGGCTGCCGGTGCTTGCCGATACGGTGGAAGGTTACGCGGGACCGCTTGCCGGGATCCTGACCGGTCTGGAATGGGCGTCCATGGCTTGCAGCGGGGTGGTCACCGCCGCCGGCGATACGCCGTTCCTTCCCGAGGACCTGGTCGAACGGCTTGCTGCGACAGCAGCCGAACAGCCCGGGGCCATCGCCGTTGCCAGTTCGGACGGCAAGCGGCATCCGACATTCGCGCTCTGGCCGCTTGGCCTGCATGACGCCTTACGCCGGTTCCTGGTCGATGAGGACAATCGACGGGTTTCCGCCTTCATCGAACGGCATGGCTTTGTCGAGGTCGAGTTTCCGATGTGGAGTTCCGGCGAGCACGAGATCGATCCGTTCTTCAACATCAACACGCCCGATGACCTTGCGGCGGCCGAGCGTCTGTTGCGGAGCATCAAACCATGAGACGCGTCTTCGGCATCACCGGCTGGAAGAATTCCGGCAAGACCACCCTGACCGAAAAGCTGGTCGCCGAGCTGGTGCGGCGAGGCTGGAGCGTGTCGACGGTGAAGCACGCCCATCATGATTTCGACATCGACAAGGAGGGTGCCGACTCCTTTCGCCACCGCCAGGCTGGAGCGATGGAGGTTGCGATCGTGTCCGGCCGACGCTGGGCGCTGATGCACGAATTGCGCGGCGAGGACGAGCCGACGCTGGACGCCATCCTGTCGCGGCTGGCGCCGTCCGATATCGTGCTGGTCGAAGGGTACAAGCGCGAGGCGCACAAGAAGATCGAAACGCGGCGGCTTGAGGCGAAGGACCGCACGCCGCTCGCAGCCAGCGATCCCAACATCGTCGCCATCGCCGCCGACTTCGCGGCCGATGGAGAAGGTCTGCCGGCGTTCGATCTCGACGACGTGAAGTCGATAGCCGACTTCGTTGAAGGCGTCTCAGGCCTGAAGCGCTGAGCGAGCCGGCGAAACATCTTTCACCGCGGCCAAACGTGTTTCCAGGTTCTAACCTTGCGTCATCTTTGGCCGGGAATGCAAATCCCCGAGGCCACTGTTTTGCAGTTGCTTTTTTCGGAGAAAGAGTGGGAGTATCGCCGCCAGCGGGCGGTCAAAAACGCGCCGCCCTCAGAGCCGCATGGAACAGCGGCCGGGACAATATGAGAGGATCATCATGCGTATTGCATTGCGTATCGCGCTCGCCGCATCGGCTGCGCTGCTGACTTTGGGCGTCGCCCAGGCTCAGGAAAAAACCCTGAAGATCGGCACGGAGGGCGCCTATCCGCCATTCAACAACCTGACTTCCGACGGGCAGCTCGTCGGCTTCGACATCGACATCGCCAAGGCTCTCTGCGATGAGATGAAGGTGAAGTGCACCTTCGTCGCCCAGGATTGGGACGGCATCATTCCGGCGCTGCAGGCGGGCAAGTTCGACGCCATCGTCGCGTCGATGTCGATCACGCCGGAGCGCGCCGAAAAGGTCGACTTCACCCACAAATACTACAACACGCCACCGGCGATCGTCGCGCCCAAGGACAGCGACATCAAGGGCGTGACCAAGGAAGACCTGGCCGGCAAGACGATCGGCGTGCAGGCTTCGACCACGCATTTCAACTATTCGACCAAGATCTACACCGACAGCACGGTCAAGCCCTATCCGACCGCGCAGGAATACCAGCTCGATCTCGCCAATGGCCGCCTCGATGCCGCCAATGACGACATTGTCGTGCTGCAGCAGTGGCTGGACTCGCCTGACGGCGCCTGCTGCAAGCTGATCGGTGCGATCAAGCCGGTTGTTGAAATCCACGGTCCGGGCGCCGGCATTGCGGTACGCAAGGGCGAGACCGACCTGGTCAACCAGTTCAACGCAGCGATCGACGCCATTCGCGCAAATGGAAAATACAAGGAAATCAACGACAAGTATTTCAAATTCGACGTCTACGGCGGCGATTCCTGATCGCGGCCTTCTGATCGAGAGAACGGCGGGATAGTCCCGCCGTTCTCATAAGGATGCCGCGCACCAGGGCGCAGCGGCGTGACTCTCCAAAGGCATTTGGGAGAACAGGCGAGCGGATGCTGAGCGTTTGGACGCTTCTCAGTTGGGGACCCGATGGCTGGCTCGACGACATCGTCTCTGGTGCCGCAGTCACGGTTCTTCTGGCGCTGGCAACCCTTCCAATCGGTCTGACGATCGGCTTTTTCATAGCGCTGGGCAAACAGTCCGAGGAGCCTTCGCTGCGCATCGCGGCCAACATCTACACGACGATCTTCCGTGGATTGCCCGAACTGGTGACGCTGTTTCTGTTTTTTTTCGGCGGCCCGCTGATCCTGCAATATCTCATCAGATTGGTAAGGCCCGAAGCGACCATCGACGTCAACGCCTTCGTTGCCGGCATGATCGTGCTAGCCATTATCTTTTCGGCCTATGCCAGCGAGGTATTCCTTTCGGCTTTCCGGGCCATCCCCAAGGGCCAATATGAAGGCGGCTACGCTGTCGGCCTTTCCTATGCGCAAACGATGCGCAAGGTGATCTTGCCGCAGTTGGTCCGCATCGCGTTTCCAGGCCTGGAGAATTGCTGGCTGAGCCTGCTCAAGGACACCTCGCTGGTGTCGGTGGTCGGCCTGGCTGAGACACTGCGTCAAGCCGGCGTGGCAGCACGCGTCACCAAACACACTTTCCTGTTCTTCAGCGTGGCCGCGGTGGTGTTTCTTATCCTGGCGGTCGTTTCATCCTTGGCAACCGGCGCCATACAGCGCTCGCTTAGCCGGCGGGAGGCACGGCGATGAGCGTTGCGGCCGACGCCAAGACCGCTGTAGAACGGCCTCCCCCGCGTGCACGTGGTTGGCCGCGTTCACGCATCATCGGCTATGTGCTGATAGGCATCTGGATTGCCGCCGGCGGCGGCATCGTCGCCTATCTGGCTTGGGCCTGGAACGGCGAACTCTTTGCCAAATATGGTCCGAGCTACGTAGAAGGCCTCGGCGTCACGCTTTCGCTCGTCGGCATTTCGATTGTGCTGGGCGCCATCCTGTCGCTTCCGGTCGCCTATGCGCGCATGTCGAAGAACCGGATCCTGTCCGGTCTTGCCTATTGCTATGTCTATTTCTTCCGCGGAACGCCGCTGCTCGTCCAGACTTTCCTGGTCTATTACGGTGTCGGCTCGTTCAGGCCGCAACTCGAGATGGTTGGGCTGTGGGGCTTTTTCCGTGAGGCGTTCAACTGTGGTGTCTTTGCCTTTGCCCTGAATACGGCTGCCTATCAGGCCGAAATCCTGCGCGGCGCCATCGAAAGCGTGCCGAAAGGCCAGTGGGAGGGTGCTGCTTCGCTCGGCCTGCATAAATTGCAGACGTTGTGGAAGATCATCCTGCCGCAAGCGCTGGTCGTCGCGCTGCGGCCCTATGGCAACGAGCTTATCCTGATGATCAAGGCGTCCGCGATCGTCGCCATCATCACCGTGTACGATCTCATGGGCATGGCAAAGCTTACCTACTCCCGCACCTTCGATATCCAGGCCTATATCTGGGTCGCCGTCGTGTATCTGGTGATTGTCGAGATATTGCGTCATGGCATCGAATGGATCGAACGCCGGATCACCATCCACCTCAAGCGCTGACGCGTTTCCGGATTTAGGCCCAAGGCACCACCTGCGTCGGCATCTTGACGAATCCGCCGCAAGGCCTAGACGTTCCACGGCAAATTCTCGTTTCCGCTGGAAGGTAGGCCTATGGCATCGGTGGCATTTCTCGGTCTTGGCGTCATGGGTTATCCGATGGCCGGGCACCTCAGGAACAAGGGCGGCCACGACGTCACCGTCTACAACCGCACCACGGCGAAGGCCGAGCAATGGGTCGGCCAGCATGGCGGTCGTTTTGCCGCGACGCCGACCGAAGCGGCCGAGGGCAAGGATTTCGTCTTCTCCTGCGTCGGCAATGACGACGATTTGCGTTCGGTGACGATTGGTGCCAATGGCGCCTTCAAGGCGATGAAGAAAGGCGCGGTCTATATCGACAACACCACCGCATCGGCCGAGGTCGCGCGCGAACTGGCCGAGAAGGCGAGCGCACTTGGCTTCTCTTTCCTCGACGCGCCGGTCTCCGGCGGCCAAGCCGGCGCCGAGAACGGCGTGCTGACCGTCATGGTCGGCGGCGAGCAGGCAGCCTTCGACAAGGCCAAGCCCGTCATCGATGCCTTCGCCCGCATGGTCGGGCTGATGGGGCCGGCAGGTGCCGGCCAGCTCACCAAGATGATCAACCAGATCACCATTGCCGGGCTGGTGCAGGGCTTGGCCGAGGGTATCCATTTCGGCAAGAAGGCCGGGCTCGACATCGAGAAGGTCATCGAGGTGATCTCCAAGGGCGCCGCCGGCTCGTGGCAGATGGAGAACCGGCACAAGACCATGAATGCCGGCAAATATGATTTCGGCTTCGCCGTGGACTGGATGCGCAAGGATCTCGGCATCTGCCTCACCGAGGCCGATCGAAATGGCGCCAAGCTGCCGGTGACGGCGCTTGTCGACCAGTTCTACAAGGATGTGCAGGCGATGGGCGGCCGGCGCTGGGATACGTCCTCGCTGCTGGCGCGCCTGGAGAAGTAGGATAGCGCGGTGGCCGAGCTTTCGCCCCAATCCAGTGCCGACGAAATCGTCGCGTATCTGCGCTCGATCGGGTCGGAGGAAAATCGCCGTGGCATGCTGCGCTACGGCATCAAGATCGAACGTGCGCTCGGCATTCCGCACGGCGTGCAGCGGCAGATTGCCAGGAAAATCAAGCGCAACCATGAACGCGCCTTCGAACTATGGCAGACCGGTATCATGGAGGCGCAGTTCATCGCTTCCGTCACGGCCGACCCGAAGCGGTTTTCAGCTGCGGATGCGAGGCAATGGGCGGCGTCTTTCGATTCGTGGGATATCGTCGACGGCGTCTCCGATCTCTTTGTCGACACGGAGTCCTGGAGGGATCTGATCGACGATTTCGCGGCCGACGAACGGGAGTTCGTTCGACGAACGGCCTTTGCCATGATGGCCTGGTCGGTCGTCCACCGGAAGCAAGAGCCAGCAGCGACGTTCCTCGGCTTCCTGCCGGTCATCGAAGCGCATGCCACCGACGGCCGCAACTTCGTGAAGAAGGCTGTGAACTGGGCGCTTCGTTCGATCGGCAAGCGATCGATGGAGATGCACGGCGCTGCCTTTGCCGTCGCTGAACGGCTGGCGCAGTCAACCGACAAAACGGCGCGCTGGATCGGCAAGGACGCAGTGAGGGAACTGAGTAATGCCAAGACGCTCGAGCGGATCGCTGCCAGGAAAGGCTGAAGTCAAGCCTGATCTCGCCAAACTGCGGTTCATCGAGGTGACGAAGGAAACGCGCGCGGATTTCGAGAACCTGTTCGAAGCGCCGGGCGGACCGAAATATTGCTGGTGCACGGCCTGGCGCCATGTGCGCAGCCGCGAGCATGTCCAGAACGATGAGATGAAGCGGGCGATGATGGCGCTCATCGAGGCGGCACGCCGGTCGGCATTCTCGCCGAACTCGAAGGCAAGTCCGTCGGCTGGTGCTCGGTCGCGCCGCGCCAGACCTATCGCAAGCTCTCGCAACAGCAGGACGACAGCGAGGCCGGTGTCTGGTCGATCGTCTGCTTCTACGTGCCGAGGGCGCTGCGCGGCGACGGTTTTGCCTCGGCATTGCTCGACGCGGCCATCGATCACGCCTTGACCAAAGGTGCGGACACGATCGAGGCCTACCCGGTCGACGAGGCATCGCCGACCTACCGATTCATGGGCTTTCGCGACATGTTCGTCGCCCGCGGCTTCCACGAGACCGGCATGGCCGGCTCTCGCAGACATGTGATGCGGCTGGAGCGTTGACGCTACCGACGACGGCGGCTTTACTTGATGTCAAAGGGAAGCAACCAATGCGCATTTGCCTAAGATCGACCGTGGCTCTGGCAATCGTGCTGCTCCTGCCCATTGCGTCGGCAAACGCGTCCCCTGAAACCGCGCACATATTCTGGAAGGACCTGCGTCCGGCGACGCAAGCGATCGCCGAAGACGCCGGCCTGCCGATGATCGCGGCAAAATTGCCCGACCACGGCGAGACGTTGTCCATCAATCTGCAGGACAAGACTATTCAGTTAGCCGGCTATGCACTTCCGGTCGATCGCGAGGGTGACCTCGTCTACCAGTTCCTGCTGGTGCCGTGGACCGGCGCCTGCAGCCACATGCCGACGCCACCGCCCAACCAGATCGTGCTGGTGACGCCGGCACATCCCTACAAGATGGCCGAGGCCTACCAGCCGGTTTCCGTCACCGGCACGCTGCAACCGGGGTTGGAGAAGAGCCAACTGTTCATCCTCGACGGCGTCAGTGTCATCCAGTCGGGTTACACCGTGCACAAGGCCGAGGTGGCAAGTGTCGACAGCGTGCCGGACACGATCACGCTGCCTGTGAATTCGCCCTGGAGTTTCCTCAACAAAAAGAAGAACTAACTCATTGAGCCTCAGGCGGCGTTGGCGCCCGATTCCTTGTCCAGCACCATATAGTCGAGCGGGATTTCGGTTGTGTACTTGATCTGCTCCATGGCGAAAGAAGACGACACGTCGCGGATCTCGATCTTGGCGATCAGCCGCTTGTAGAAGGCGTCGTAGGCGGCGATGTCGGGCACGACGACGCGCAGCAGATAGTCGACGTCGCCGCTCATGCGGTAGAACTCGACCACTTCCGGAAATTCCTGGATGACCTCGGAGAAGCGCCGCAGCCACTCGTGGCTGTGCGAATTGGTGCGGATCGACACGAAGACGGTGACGCGCACATTGACCTTCTCGTGGTCGAGGATGGCGACGCGCCGCTTGATGACGCCCTCTTCCTCGAGCTTCTGGATGCGCCGCCAGCACGGCGTCGTCGACAGCCCGACTTTCTTGGCGACATCGGCGACCGCGAGCGTCGCGTCCTCCTGCAGGAGGCGAAGGATTTTTCTGTCAAGGCGGTCCATTGGATGCTCCCAGAGGAATAGTTTGGCTATATTCCCTTTTATCCGAGGCTTTCACAAGAACAAAATTCTCCCAACCGCCGCAAAAGCGAGTGATTTCTTGCAGGATGGCTAAACAAGGCGATAGCGGATTTCCGACCTCAGGAACGGCAGCAAATCCATTTCGAACCATGGATTCTGCTTCAGCCAGCCAGAGTTGCGCCAGGACGGATGCGGCAGCGGCAGCACTTTTGGGCCGGCCGGCGCCTCCCATATGGCGCGCCAGTCCTTCACCGTTTCGGTCAGCGAGGAACGGCGCGTGGCGCCCATGTGCCAGGATTGCGCGTAGATGCCGATCGTCAGCACGAGATCGATGCGCGGCATCAGCGCCATCAGCGGCGCGCGCCATGCCGGCGCGCATTCGCGGCGCGGCGGCAGGTCCGCGCCCTTGGCGTCCTGGCCGGGAAAGCAGAAGCCCATCGGCACGATGGCGAATTTTTCCGTGTCGTAGAACTCCTCGCTGGTGACGCCGAGCCAACTGCGCAGCCGGTCGCCGGAGGCGTCGGTGAAGGGCATGCCTGTGATGTGAACCTTGGTGCCCGGTGCCTGGCTGGCAAGCAGGATGCGGGCGCTCGACGACGGCCGCAGCACCGGGCGCGGCTCGTGCGGCAGCGGCCGGCCGAGCGGGTGCTCGACGCAGATGCGGCAGGCGCGGACCTTGGCCGTGAAGCGTTCCAGGTCTTCGCTCACCAGATCCATGACAGAACCTACGCAGCAGCACTTGGCCGGCTGGAGATCGCCTGATGCCAGCGCAGCACGTTGGAGCACTCTTCCGGCACCTTGATGCGTGCCGGCTTCATGAAGTCGATGGCGATCAGGCCGGTGATGTCGGCGATCGAGTAAGCGTCGCCGGCGGCGAATTCCCGTTGTGCCAGTTCGCCGTCGAGCAGCTTCAGGAATTCGAGCGCTTTCGGTTTGTTGGCCTCGCCCCATTCCGGGATTTGCGGGATCTCCCATTCCTTCATCGCCGGGTGGATGTGGCGAAAGGCCTGCGCTACGCAACTGAGCAGATTGAACTCCATGCGCCGTTGCCACATCTCGACCCTGGCCTTGCCGAGCGCGCCGCGCCCGAACAGAGCGGGCTCGGGATGCAGCTCCTCGAAATAGCGGCAGATGGCGACGGATTCGGTGATGATGGTGCCGTCGTCGAGTTCGAGCACAGGCAGGCGCCGCAGCGGGTTGCGTGAGCTGACCGGCTCTTGTTTGTGCCCAAGCGCGCCCATATCGACGGGCACCAAGGGAACCTCGATCTCTTTCTCGGCGAGGAAAACGCGGACCCGCCGCGGATTGGGCGCGCGGCCGCCGTCGAACAGTTTCATCCCATCCCTCCCGATTTGTTCTGACAGACTATAGGGTTCATGCAGCTGTTCGCCATCACCGGAAGCGGAAAAACTCACGCATGGCGTCGCCGATCGAGGCGAGGGTGCCGTGCTTGCTTTCGACCAGATCGTGGCCGTGGGTGTGGCGCCAGTCCTGCGGTTCGTCGAAGCTGCCGGCCCAGATGCCGGACTTGCCGGCGCGGGCGCCGGCCTCCTCGGTCTCGAAATCGCCAAAGGCGACCGCCCAACCGGCCTCGACCTGGGCGCGGTTGAGATCCGTGCTGCCGGCCTTGCAGTCGCCAAGCAGCCGGCCGTAGCGATCGCGCTGCCAGCCACTGCAGGAGACGGGCCGGCCGCCGATCAGCCGCACCAGCGACTGGCGCGCGAGCTTGCCGCAAGGGTAGTCGGCGCCATCCTTGCGGCAGACCTGCTGGTATTCCGGGGCGTCGATGCCGCGCATGCGGATGCGCTCGCTGCCGAGCGTGATCGAATCGCCATCGTTGACGATGGCGGCACCTTCGGCCTTGCGGGTCTCGAACCGGTCGAGGCGCGCCGCAAGCAGGATCAGCAAGCCAAGGAGGATGACCGTCAGTCCGTAGTCCAGCAGCCTGCGCCACAGGCTTCGCGGCGGCGGCGGAGCATAGCGCCGACGCGGCCTCGGCGACCACGAACGGCTCATATGGCAAACAGTCTCTTAATCATTCGAACGTAGCTTAACGAATTGAAATCGCTGCGCGCATAAATCGAAGTTATCATGCCTTTGCTACGCTCGAACACAGCGGACAAATTCATTGTGGACCGCAGGAAACCGCATCGCAACAGCGATGTGGCGCGCGCGGTGCGCAGGACGCGTGACCGTCTCTCGCAGCAGGCCGGCAATCTCGACTTCGACCGCGAACTCCTGAAGCTGCACGCTCGCTCGATGATGGGTGGAGTGATCGCCATTCCGCTGCTTGTGCTGGCGATCGCGGCAGCAGGCCTGCTTGCCGGAATGGACAAGCAGATCGCCGTCTGGGCGCTGTTCATGCTCATCTGCTACACCGTCGTTTCATTCATGGCGCGGCGCGTCGATCGCACCGAAGCTTCCGAACTCGACCCGTCGCGAACGCAAAGGGATTTCCTTATCGGCCACTCGCTGTGCGGCCTCGGCTGGGCCTGGTTCGCCTGGCTCGGTTGCGCAACCTGCCAGATCGACCAGCTCCAGGTGGTCAAGGCGATGGTGCTGCTGGTTGCGATGGCGGCGACTTCCGTCATGGCCTCGTCGCTGGGTGGCGCCCTGCTGGCGACCTTTGCCGTTCCGGTGGCGGTCTATGCCTATGCCGGCGCGCGGTTCTGGATGCCGATCGAGGTGATCATGGCCGCGCTGCTGGTCGCAGCCTTGCCCTTCTTCATCTACGTCGCGCGTAATCTCAACCGTTCGTCAGTGATGCTTTTGTCGTTTCGGTCCGAAAAGGACGCTTTGATCGCCGAGGTCGAGACGGCGAAATCGATGTCCGACGAAGCGCGGCGGCGGGCCGAGGATGCCAATCTGGCCAAGTCGCGCTTTCTTGCCTCGATGAGCCATGAGCTCCGGACCCCGCTCAACGCTATTCTCGGCTTTTCCGAGGTGATGGCCAACGAGGTGCTCGGACCGATGAGCAACCCGACCTACCGCGACTACGCTCATGACGTGCACGAGTCCGGCCAGCATCTGCTCGATCTGATCAACGAGATCCTCGACCTCTCTCGCATCGAGGCGGGTCGCTACCAGATCAACGAGGAGCCGGTGATGCTGCTCAGCGTCGTCGAGGATTGCTGCCACATGATGGAGCTGAAGGCGCGCAACAAAGACATCCGCGTCGTCCAGGATTTCGAAACCACCTTGCCGCGGCTATTTGCCGACGAGCGCGCGGTGAGGCAGATCACGCTCAACCTTTTGTCCAACGCCATCAAGTTCACCGCATCTGGCGGCGAGGTCCGCGTGCGGGTCGGCTGGACGGCCGGCGGCGGGCAATACATCTCGGTCAAGGACAACGGCCCGGGCATACCGGAAGAGGAGATTCCGGTGGTGCTTTCCGCCTTCGGCCAGGGTTCGATCGCCATCAAGAGCGCCGAACAGGGAACCGGGCTCGGTCTGCCGATCGTGCAGGGCCTGCTGGCCATGCATGGCGGCGAGTTCGAGCTTCATTCCAAGCTGCGCGAAGGCACCGAGGCGATCGCCATCTTCCCGCTCAGTCGGGTGATGGAGGAACTGCCGGCCCTGCCCACCAAGGCGGTTGCCGCGCGCAGGCGCTGAATCAGTTTCGAACAGCCGCCGCCATGCCCGAGCTGGTGAGTGCGGCGGCCTTGACCAGACCGGCGGCAAGTGCGGCCCCTACCCCTTCGCCGTGGCTGACGCCAAGGTCGAACAGCGGCCGAAGGCCTAGCCGTTCGGCGGCCTTTGCGTGCCCTGTCTCCGGTGACAGGCCAGCAAGAAGACAATGGTCGAGCGCAGCCTCGTTCGCGGCATACAGCACCGCCGCCGCGGCGGTCGCGGCAAAGCCGTCGAGCAGCACCGGGATGTTCTGCATGCGGGCAGCCAGGATGGCGCCGGCTATTGCCGCGAACTCTCGGCCGCCAACCCGGCGCAAGGCCTCGAGAGGATCGCGCAAGGCGTCGGCATGGAAAGCAAGTGCCGTGTCGACCACCTCGGCCTTGCGCGCCAGCATCGCGGCATCGGCGCCCGATCCCGCTCCAACCCAGTCGGCGCCGCCGCCGCCGAACAGCGCGGCGCACAGGGCGGCGGCGACGGTGGAATTGCCGACGCCGAGATCGCCGAGGCAAAGCAGGTCGCTGCCGCCGGCAATCGCCTCCATGCCGAAGGCCATGGTGGCGGCGCAGCCGCGCTCGTCGAGTGCGGCGTCGTCGGTGATGTCCTCGGTCGGCATATGGAGCGCGAGGTCGAAAACCTTCAGGCCGAGATCATTGGCGATGCAGACCTGGTTGATCGCAGCACCCCCGGCCGCGCAAAGCTCGACGGCATTGGCTGTGGCCGCCACCGGCCGCGGCGAAATGCCGTGACGGGTGACGCCATGGTTGCCGGCAAAGATCGCGACCAAAGGCCGGTTCACTGCCGGCGGGGCGCGCCCACTCCAGGTTGCGAGCCAGGCGGCGATGTCCTCGACGCGGCCAAGCGATCCTCTGGGCTTGTCGGCCTTGGCAAACAGTGTGCGGACACGCGCCTCGGCCTGCGCATCGGCCGACGGCAGGTTTGCCAGCAGGTTGCGAAAATCGTCGAAAGGCAGTGCGCTGGTCATGTCGGTGGCGATCGTTGCTGGAGTTGGTCAGCGGCATAGCCGCCTTCCCTGGCCGGCACAACCGCCAGCGTTGACGCGAACGCGTTTGCCGACGGCGGAATCTGGAGGGCTTGCATTGGCCCCGGCGTTGCACCATGTGGAAGCTAGGCAAGAGAATGTCATGACGGCCATCGAATCCCCGTGCATCCTGGTTTGTTCGATAGACATGAAAACCGGATTCTGTTTCGGCTGTGGCCGCACGCGCGAGGAGATTGGCGCCTGGATCGGCATGACCCCGGAAACGCGCCGCAGCGTCATGGCCGAATTGCAGGCAAGGCTGGAAACGGTCGAGCGGCGGCCGCGCCGGGAAACGCGCCGCACGCGCATGGCGCGCGAGCGCGATGTGCTTTCGTGAAACGGCAAAGCCAATGAGCCGACTGTTCTGGATAGTGATGGTCGTGATCGGCGCGGGACTGATCCTGCTGATGATCAACGATTCGGCTGGCAGCACTTTCGGTGTCGAAAACTATGATTTCAGCCGGCTGATCTGGCTTGGCGCGATCGCTGCGCTGATCGGCGCCAGCCTCATTCGCTCAGGCCGGCCACTGGGTGACATGGCCCGCAATCTCGGCACCTGGGCCGCCATCGCGCTGGCGCTGGTCGCCGGCTATCAGTACCGCTACGAGTTGCAGGATATCGCCAGCCGGGTGACCGCCGGTCTCGTTCCCGGCAGCCCCCTGGCGCTGGGCGTGGAAGACGGCCACGCGACGGTGACACTGGACAAGGCCGACAATGGCCATTTCGAAGCCCGCATCATGATCAATGGCGCGCCGATCCGCGCCGTCGTCGACACCGGCGCGACCAGCATCGTGCTGACGGCGGAAGACGCTCAGGCCGCGGGCTTCAACCCTGCCACCCTCAACTTCACCATACCGGTCTCGACCGCTAACGGCATGGCACGCGCCGCCGCCGTGAAGACCGACGAAGTGGCGATCGGCGGCATCGTGCGCAAGGACATGCCGGTGATGATCGCGGCGCCCGGCATGCTCGGCCAGAGCCTGCTCGGCATGAACTTCATTGGCTCGCTGTCGGGCTTCGACGTGCGCGGCGACCGGATGATCCTCAGGGACTGAAACCCGTCAGGCTGCTTCCGCGGCAGCACCGCTGAAATCGACGGCGGCAAAGGCCTTCTTCAGCACATCCGGTCCAGCGCCCGGCCTCGTCGCGTCGGTCGACAGGATCTGCCGGTAGCGGCGCGCGCCAGGCAGGCCGTGAAACAGGCCGACCATGTGGCGGGTGACATGGCCGAGCCGTCCGCCCTTCTCGATATGGCGGGCAGCGTAGGTCGCCATCGCGTCGATCAGCGCCGCATGGTCGAACGCGCCCGACGCATCGCCGCCGTAGAACATGGCATCGGCTCCGGTCAGGATACCCGGCGTGTGGTAGGCAGCGCGGCCTAGCATGACGCCGTCGACATGGTCGAGATGGAGACGTGCCACGTCCAATGATTGAATGCCACCATTGATGCCGATGAATTCATTCGGTTTTCTGGCCTTGAGCCGATAGACCCTGTCATAGTCGAGCGGCGGGATGTCGCGGTTTTCCTTCGGGCTCAGCCCCTCCAGCCACGCCTTGCGGGCATGCACCCACAGCGCGTCGGCGCCGGCCGCCAAAACGCCGTCCGCCAGCGCATCGAGCGCCGGCTCGGGGTCTTGCTCGTCGACGCCGATGCGGCATTTGACGGTAACGGGAATCTTGACGACGGCTTTCATCACGGCGACGCAATCGGCGACCAGTGCCGGCGTCTTCATCAGGCACGCGCCGAACGTGCCCGACTGGACGCGATCCGACGGGCAGCCGACATTGAGGTTTATCTCGTCATAGCCGAAGGCCTCGCCAATGCGCGCCGCCTCGGCCAGCTTCTGGGGATCGGAGCCGCCGAGTTGCAGCGCCACCGGGTGCTCCGTCTCATCGAAGCCGAGCAGCCGCTCACGCGCGCCCTGGATGATCGCATCGGCCACCACCATCTCGGTGTAGAGCAGCGCACGACGCGTCAACTGACGGTGGAAGAACCGGCAATGCCGGTCCGTCCAGTCCATCATGGGCGCAATGGCCACTCTATGCTTTTGATTTTTCAGCATTTTTTCTTTGACATCAAATCGTTAGAACCTGCCGAGTGCACGCGAATTTACGCCAGAATACGACCCTTTTCGCCACGTTCCGATCTCTCAGTGCACACGGAGCGCACACGAAAAAATGGCCACCTATACAAAGCTCTCATCCGGTTCCTGGCGTGTCCAAGTCCGTCGCAAAGGTCGCTACATCAGCGAGACCTTCCTGCGCCGAGACGACGCACGGCGCTGGGCAACCGAAACCGAGCGCCAAGTCGATCGCGGTGAAACTCCGACCAAGTCCCGTATAGCGCGCCTGAAAACTTTCGGCGAACTCATCGACCTTCATATCGACGACATGTGCGATGTAGGCAAGTCCCCTCGCCGCTCCAAGGCTGCAGGCCCTCGATATGCTCCAAAGACATCTGGGAAGTGCAACATAGCGGCGCTTGATCGCGAACGGCTCATTCGTTTTGGTCGCGACTGCGCCGCCCAAGGTGCCGGACCGATGACTCTCGGCATCGACATCGGCTTGGTAAAACTTATCCTGTCTCATGCTGCCGCCGTTCACGACCTGCCTGTCAAGGTCGAACCGGTTGATCTGGCGCGTATCGCCCTGAAGAGGCTGGCCTCGTTGGGAAAGGCCATCAAGCGCGCGTTGACTACCACGGCACGGCCGTAACTTTGCTCGCGAAGCTTCGTAGTTCAGGGCACTTCGCTCGTTCCTAACCGGCTCGGCGCGCTGACTCACGACCAAAGAGGGCACGCGTCAGAAAGTCGATGCCTCATCAACTTTTTTTCTAAAACCGCATCTAATGTCCCAATTTGTCCCATAATCACACGCAATTCCGGCTGAGGCGCGACCCAGAAAGTTCGAAAAGCTTCCAGAAACCCCAGCCAGCTATTTACGCAATGAAATCATGCAGTTAGTTGGCCCGGTAGTGACGGAAGCGAGTTGCATGGGTTTTCACGTCCTGTAACGCTCAAACCGTCACTTTCTGGGCCTGTCCCGTCCCGTCCCTCGCTGTCCGTGCAACATGACTGCAACACGGACGAGCCAGTTTGTTCCCGCCATGTTCCCAACAAAAAGCCCGCCACCCAGGGATAGGCAGCGGGCGCTAGTTCGGGAGGAGAGTCCCTTTGCCCGTGAACAACGGTACGCCTCGCTTATCTGGATAATAAGCTCGCGCCGGTTGAAGCTCCGCATATTCAAGCTGCGTGACTTTTCTGCCACAAGATAAAGAATGCCCGCCACCGAGCAGCGGGCCAATGCTGCAAATCTGCAGCGCCAGAACATCGGGAATGCCGGCCCGACGATCGTCAACTAGCCTTCCGGTCGTAGACGCCGGCCGTTGCTGCGGAGCAAGTCCCTGGCCTTGTCGCAGCCCTCGCCGGTGCGTTCTCGATCACCTCATCTTGCATCCAATCGCGAGCGCTCCAGGCGCGGGGCTATTGCGCGCATGGTGTCGGCGGGGTTGTTTCGCTCACCCATGTCGACCGACCAGGGCGAAGCCAGAGCGCAACTCATGAGGATCGACCCCCGCCACTGCCATCGTTCCTGAATTAGCAAATCTAAATGCGAGCGCAGCGCCACCTGTGGTAGAAATGAACTGCTGGAGTAGGTCTCTCGGGAGGAGTCCTTGGGTATAAAATCGAAGCTCGCCAAAATGTCGGCGGCGCTGCTCACCAGGCGTGTGGCCGCCGCTCAATCCACTGCTGCCGTCAAGCCGATCCGAACGTCGCTCGCCGACGTTCCCCTTAGGCGCCAGCCACTTCC